>CAZODP010000044.1:13823-16999 GCA_964578595.1 uncultured bacterium | reverse complement strand
TTTTGGCTGGGTGATTTTGACTGAGGTTGAGATGGAGTCAGGATTTGGCCTGTCAGCTCACGCATTTGTAAAGTATTTGGTGATTCAATTAAACCAAGTTTAGTCATTTGCAATTGTGATTCCTCTGCGGCTGACCCTCCATGATTTTTTGAGTTATCGCGGGGTGGATCTCGATCTATCCGGCATCCACACGGCCTGTATTTGTGGGGCCAATGGGGCTGGCAAATCGGCTCTGCTGGAGGCTCTTTGTTGGGGGATTTGGGGCCAAAGTCGGGCCAGTCAAGATCAGGATTTGATCCGTAAAGGATCCACCACGGTTCGCGTGACGGTGATTTATCGATCCCAAGGACAGGTGTATCGGGTGATGCGAACCCGGTCGCTGGGGGGGGGCATTAGTTTGGAATGGCAAATCCAGAGTGGACAAGGGGCCGAATCGGGCTGGCGATCCCTAACTCGGCGGGGGATCAAGGCCACCCAGCAGGGGATCCAAGCCCAACTGCGGCTGGACTATGAGACCTTTATCAATTCGGCTTATTTGCGGCAGGGTAAGGCGGATGAATTCACCCTCAAACGGGCCTCCGATCGCAAACAAATCCTGGCGGATATTTTGAAGTTGAGCCAGTATGATGCCTTGGCTGAGCAATGCCGAGAACAGGTCAAACTTTACAAAATCCAAGCCGACCAGTTGCAAAGTAGACTGGATCACCTGGCCCAACAGCGATCCTGCCGGGATCAACTGGAGCAGGATTACCAAGCCCTGACCCAAGCGCGGGAAGCCGCCGAAATCCAGATCAGTGCGGCCCAAGCTCAGCTCGAACAGATCAGGATCCGCTGTCAAGAGCGAGAGCGGCTAGAGCAACGCTATCAAGACCTGACCCTACAATCGCAAGCCATCAGCTCCACTCTGCAAACCACTGAAACCCAGTGGCGACAACAGCGGGATCGCCTCCATCAGATCGAAACCCTTTTGGGTCAGGAGACATCGATCCAGGCGGGCTGTCAGCACTATCGCCAACTGCTGCGGCGAGACCAACAGCTCAACCAAGCCTTTGACCGCCACCAACAGCTCAGTCAACGGCAACGCACCCTCCAGGCCCAGCAGTTGCAACAGCAGCAGCAGCACCAAACCCAACTGGAATCTTTGCGCCAACAGCTCCACCACTGCCAGCTCAAGGCCCAAGCGGATCAAGCCCTGTTGCAAGACCAGCCCAGGATCCAATCGGCTCTGAAGACCTTGCGCTCCGCCAGAGAGCAGCTCCAGGACTGGGACAGCCGCCATCAACAGGCGATCCCGCTGTTGGCCCAACGGCAGCAGCTCTGGGCCGAGCAGCAGCAGCAGCGCAGCCAGCTCTCAGCTCAACGCACCCTGCTGGTGCAGCAGATTGAGCAGACCGAAGCACAACACCAGCTTCATCAGGTGCAACAGGCCGTCGGGATCCTGGAGGCGGATTTGGCCACCCTACAAGAGCAATGGGCCTATCGGGAGCAAGTGATCGACAAAATCCAGCAGCGACGGCTTTTTGTCCAACAACTGCAAGAACGACAACGGGTTTTGCAACACCAATGGCAACAGGTGGATCAGCACCGCCGCCTTTTGCAGGGATCCTCCGATCAGGTCTGCCCCCTTTGCCAACAAACCCTGAACCCAACGGTTCATACCCAAGTTTTGCAACACCAATCCAGCGAACAGGAGGGGCTGGAAACCGAACTGTTTGTGATCCGAGAACAGTTGGCGGTCACCGACCGCGAGCTGGAATTGTTGCAGCTCGAACAACAAGACCTCGATCACCGCCTGCAGCATTTTGATCAACGTCACCAAGAAAAAGGCCGCCTCCAACAGCAATTGGAAAACCACCATCAATCTCAGCACCAACTCCAGATCTGGCAAACCCAGCTCAACCAAGTGATTCAAGCCTTGGCCGCCCTCGAAACACCGGATCCGACCTCACCCTTGGCCCAAGTGGAGGCAGCCCTGGCTGAGCTGGGCTACAACGACAAAGACCATACCCTCTGCCGCCATGAAGTAGAGCGATGGCGGTGGGCAGAGAGTCGCTGGGCCGACCTTGAACGGGCCCAGAGTCGCCACCAACACACCCAGCAGCAGATCGACACCCTCACCGCCCAATTGACCCAGCTAGAGCAGGCTTTTGCCCAAGCCCAACAGGACGGGATCCTGTCTCAACTGGCTGAGATCGACACGGCTTTGACGGATCTCAACTACGATCCCCATGAGCATCATCAGGTGCACGCCCATCTAACAGAGGCCCAAAGCTGGATCCATCGCTGGCATCAGCTCCAACAAGCCCAGCACCACCATCCCACCCTGCAGCAGCAGACCCAAACCCTGGCCACCGCCCTGCAGCAGCAACGGCAACACCTGGCCCAGGCCAGCCACCAACTGGAGGAGATCCACCACCAACTCAGCCGGATCCCTTCTGTGGCCCAGACTGAGATTGAGCAAGCCGAGACCACCATCGGCCCAATTCGCCAAGACCTCGACCGGATCCTGGCTCAACTGGGGGCCTTGCAGGAACGTCGCCAAGCCCTATCTGATCTGGATCAAGCCTATGACTCCCTAGCCCAAGAGCATCACACCGTCCGCCATCAGCTCCGCATCCACCAAGAACTGGCCACCGCCTACGGCCCCCATGGCATTCCGGCCATGCTGATCGAAAATGCCCTGCCCGAGCTGGAAGCGGAGGCCAACCGGATCCTGGGCCGCCTCAGCCAGCACCAATTGCATCTCCACTTTGCCAGCCAACGGGCCAGCCGCCGGACCGATAAGCTGATCGACACGCTGGACATTCTGATTGCGGATCCCCGTGGCACCCGCCCCTACGAGACCTATTCTGGAGGCGAGGCGTTTCGGATCAACTTTGCCATTCGCTTGGCTCTCTCTCAACTCTTGGCCCGCCGGGCCGGATCCCAGCTCCAGACCCTGTTGATCGATGAAGGCTTCGGCACCCAAGACCAATCGGGCCGCGAACAACTGATCGGTGCCATCAATGCCATCGCCAGTGACTTTGCCTGTATCTTGGTGATCACTCATATTCCCAGCCTGCAAGATGCCTTTAGTCAGCGCATCGAGGTGGAACGGACTGCCCAGGGATCCCGGATCCGACGCGTGGGATAAAAGATCATCAGCCCACCCCAAAACACCTGCCCCAAAACACCTG
>CAZODP010000044.1:4474-13723 GCA_964578595.1 uncultured bacterium | reverse complement strand
CCCCAAAACACCTGCCCCAAAACACCTGTTAGCCTGGATGAACTGGATCCCGGCCCTGTAATGTCCTGAAGCCAATTCCTTGCTATTAGGTGTCTGATCAAGCTATTGAGCGTTTGTATCCTATGACCTCGACCCTGCCTATTTCATCGACCTCTGTTCAATCAGATGTCCAACCGGATCAGTTCGATCCATCAGATGTTGTCTCTGGCTCTGATCGCCCTGAGGCTCTCTATCTCAAAATCTCTGGCATGAGTTGTGCGGGATGTGCCAACAGTGTGGGGCAGCTTTTGCGCCGGATCCCTGGGGTGGATTTGGCGGATGTCAATTTTGCCGCTGAACAGGCACGGGTGATCTTTCATCCCCAGCAGGTGGGCGAGCAGGATCTGATCGAGGCGGTGGCACAGGGGGGGTTTGGGGCCGCGCCGCTCCAAGAGAGTCAATCCCAAGATCCTGAAGCGGAGACTGAGGCTCAGATCAAGGCAGCTTGGCGGCGATTTTGGCTGGCGGCGATCCCGGCGGGGATCCTGATGGGGGTGATGGTGGTGTGCATGGTGTTGGGGCTGCCCCATAACCAGCATCATCGTCTGCTGACATTAGCTCTGGCCTTTCCGGTGGTCTTTGTGGCAGGGTGGCCGACTCATCGAGCCAGTTGGAGTGCTCTGCGGCGCGGATCCGCCACCATGGATGTGCTGATCTCCTTGAGCACCGTGCCCACCTATCTGGTGGGATTTTTGGGGATCTCTGAGGTCACGGTTTTTGTGGAAGTGGCGGCGATGGTGATGGCTTTTCACCTGCTCAGCCGCTATCTGGAGCGACGGGCACGAGGGCGGGCCTCCCAGGCGATTCGGCACTTGATTGGGATGCAGGTGCGGCAGGCTCATCTCCAACGATCCCAGGATCCTCAAGTCCCCCAGGATCCCCAGGGTCTTGATCCAAAGGCAGATAATCCTGAGCTGATCTTTGACATTATTGACGTGCCAATTGAGGTGATTCAGCCGGGGGATCGGGTGCTGGTGCGACCCGGAGAGCGGATCCCGTCTGATGGCACTGTGATTGAGGGCCGGTCGGCGGTGGATGAGTCGATGGCCACTGGCGAGTCGATGCCCATCCCCAAGCAGGTCGGTGCCGAGGTGATCGGCGGATCCCTCAATCAATCGGGGGCTTTGCTGGTGCAGGTGACCCGCACTGGAGGCGATACGTTTTTGGCCCAGATGGTGCGACTGATCCAAGAGGCCCAGGGATCCCAGGTGCCGATCCAAACCCTGGCGGATCGGGTGACCAGCTATTTTGTGCCGGGGGTGGTGCTGCTGGCGGGGCTGACCTTTGGGATTTGGTACCTGGAGGGACAGACGTTGCAGCCGTGGTTGGCGGGTATTGACCGGATCCTGCCGTGGGTGCGCTCCGATCTGTCCCCCCTCAGTCTGGCGGCTTTCAATATGATTGCGGTCTTGGTGGTGGCCTGTCCCTGTGCCTTGGGTCTGGCCACTCCGATTGCGCTGATGGTGGGATCCGGTTGCGGGGCCGAACAGGGGATCCTGCTCAGACGGGGGGAGGCGATCCAAACCCTCAAGTCGGTGCAGGTGATTGTTTTCGATAAGACTGGAACCTTGACCCAAGGGCGACCCCAGGTCACGGCAGTGGTCACCGACCCCCACCCAGATCCCCATCAGGATCCGGCCATCAGCGCCAATTCAGAGTGGGATCCCCCCCAACAGGAGCTTTTAAGACTGGCGGCAGCGGTGGAGCAAGGATCCGAGCATCCATTAGGGCGAGCGATTGTGGCCGCAGCCCAAGGACTGGCTATCCCCACTGCCGCCGAGATCAAGGCTATCCCTGGGCAAGGGATCCAGGGTCTAGTGACGGATCAGACCGGAGCCGCAGCTCAACTTTGGGTGGGCAATAGGGCCTTTTTGCTAGAAAACAATGTCAATCTCTCCCCCTGGCTGGCAGCACTCGATCACTCAGAAGCCCAAGGCCAGACAGTGGTGGGGGTGGCCCAAGACACTCAGATCATGGGGTTGATCGCTCTGGCGGATACCCTTAAACCCGAAGCGCCAGCGGTGGTGGCCCAATTGCAACAACGGGGCTGGGATCCGATCATGGTGACGGGAGACAGCCCCCGGGTGGCCCAGGCGATTGCCGACCAGGTGGGGATCAAGACGGTTTTTGCTCAGGTGCTGCCGGCGGAAAAGGTGGCCCGGATCCGAGAGTTGCAATCTCAGGGCCAAGGGGTGGCGATGGTGGGGGATGGTCTCAATGATGGCCCGGCTCTGACCCAGGCGGATGTGGGCATTGCCATCGGTACCGGCACGGAATTGGCGATTGAGGCGGCGGATCTGGCCTTGGTGAGTGGGGATCTGCGGGGGGTCTTGAAAGCGATTGATCTCTCTGAGCGCACCTTCACAAAAATCCGCCAAAATCTGGCTTGGGCCTACGGCTACAACCTGCTGGCGATCCCGCTGGCGGCCACCGGACTGCTGCACCCGATCATGGCGGAGATGGCCATGGCCCTCAGCTCTTTGACCGTGATCTGGAACTCGCTGCAATTGCGGCAGGGGGATCCCAGCTAAAGCCAGTCAAACCCTCGATCCAAAGCCTTCCAAAAGATTTTAGGATTGGAGGAACGGATTGGAGGGGTGGAGGATGGATCCGAGTCAGGGGCAAGGGGTACTGAGCCAGGTGGTCTGGCTAGATTACCAGTTGGCGGTGGCGTTGATGGTGGTGGCCCCGCTTGTGTGGCTGGTCTGGGGGTTTGGGTCGCGGCTAATGCCCTTGGTGGCCTTGATGATCATCTACTGGCGGGTCTCTAGCCTGCTGGCCATCACGGTCTATCTGATGATTGCGGAGTTTCCGGTTAGCTTTATGACAGGGACAGCCGCGCGGGCCTTGATCCCGGCTTGCTTGTGGTTTTGGGATGATCTGAGCCAAGGGATCCTGATGGCAAGTGGCCTCTTGAGTCGGATGTTTCGGGTTTGGCGGTGGCTGGTGACGGGCTATATGGGGGTAGGCTTTTTGTTCTCACTGGCCTTTTTGCCCTGCGCGTTTCAACGCACCCTGGATCCGGTCTGTCGGGTCTGGTTGGAGCCACCCATGATGTTTCGACAGATCTTTCATGCCCGTGTGCCCACCGAAACGTTGGGTCTGGTGGGGATCCTGGGCTTGATGGCCTATGTGCTCTATAGTCTCTACTTTGGCTGGCGGTGGCGACGCGGTGACTTTGATCTAGATCCTGACCTGTGAGGTGCTGTTGTGGAAAAACGACCTTGGCCCCAAGCTCTCGAACGCTACACGCAACGGATCCCAACCGAGGCCCTGAGGGTTCAAATCCAGGTGGGAGACGCTGAGGACTTGGTGCTGATCTTTCGGGGATTTAGCAGCTCTTTGATGGGATCTACGCCTGCCAATCCTGAGGATCCTGTTATTCCTTCTGGGGCAAAACTCTTGCGCCTCGAGCGGCTGCGGGCACCCTTGGATCCTGCCCATCCTGTGGTGTTGGCTGAGTATCAGGATCCTGACGAGGTTCGGGGCCTTCTGCGAGAGCAGGCTTTGGATCCGATGGGGTTGTGAGAGCAATCGTGATTTTGGTGCCGTATTTGTGCTCTGTTTGGTGCTATGTGGATAGGATCCCAAGCCCAAAACCTGGTTTGATGAAAGACCTTGAGGCAGGACAGAAGCTGGGTGGGTGCTAACGTTTAGTGGCTCGATCCCGGAGCATCTGCCGCTGCTGTTGGTATTCGCTCTCATTGATCACCCCTTCTCGAAACATCATCTCCAGTTGGGCCTCCGGATCCGAGCTTTGCCGTTGTTTGGCACTGGTCCAATCCAGTCGGATTTGTTCGGGATTAAAGCGGCTATGAAAATCAACATTGTCCATACTCAGATACCACAGCCCTTCAAAGATGCAGATCAACCGGATCCCATAGCTCAACACCTGCAACCCCACCGGAAAAAAGGGCAATACCATCAGCCCCACCACCACGTAGCCGATCCCCCAGCGGGTGTGTTTCATATAAAACCGTTGCAGCCCCGGCAGAAAGACCCCGGCCAGAGATAACAGGCCAGCCAGATTTTTGTTGAGCATCTGGGCCTCTGGATCGGCAGGGGGCAAGGGGGGCGGGGAGGGATTCATGGGGGTGGGGGATAGAGAGCGGGTCTCAGCACTAGGTATAGCACGGGGATCCCCCAGCTTTGCTAGCAGTCTTGTGGGGTGCTGTCAAGGGCTGTGGTCTCGGATACGATAGCGATGTGGATCACCCAGCACTACGGCCTGAAACGATTCAGCAGATCCGGCAAAAGGCCGACATTGTCGAGGTCATTGCCGAAAAGGTTGTGCTGCGCAAGCAGGGTAAAAACTTTGTGGGCCTTTGCCCCTTTCACAACGACAAAAAGCCTAGTTTTAGTGTCAACCCCGCCAAGCAGATTTACAAGTGTTTCTCCTGTGGGGCGGGGGGAGATGTGCTGCGATTTGTGCAGCAACAGGATCATCTCTCCTTTGCCGAGACGGTACAAAAGCTGGCCCAGCGGTACCGGATCCCGGTGGAAAATCGCTCCCCCCAGCAGCAACAGGCCTATGAGCGCCAGCGCACCCACCAAGAGCAGCTCCACGAGGTCTTGGCGATGGCGGCGGATTTTTATCAGCACGCCCTCTATGCCCCCATGGGGGATCCAGCCCGACGGTATTTGGCCAAGCGCAACCTCCTGCCGGAGACGATCCAGCAGTTTCAAATTGGGTTTGCTCCCCCCGGTTGGCAGGCCCTGACGGATTACTTGGTCAATCAAAAAAAGCAACCGGTCAAAATGCTGGATCAAGCCGGGCTGATCACGGCCCGCAGTTCTGGATCCGGTTGGTATGACCGCTTTCGCCACCGGATCATGTTGCCGATCTGGGATGGTCGGGGCCAGATCATTGGGTTTGGGGGCCGTAGCCTGGGGGAGGAGCAACCCAAGTATCTCAACTCTCCCGAAACAGAACTTTTTAATAAAAGCCAAGTGCTCTATGGTCTCAACTTTGCCCGTGATGCCATCGCCAAAGCCGATCAAGCCCTGGTGGTGGAGGGGTATTTTGATGTGATTGCCCTGCACCAAGCCGGGATCCAGAATGTGGTGGCCTCGATGGGCACGGCCCTGACTTCGGAGCAAACCAAGCAGCTTTTGCGCTACAGCGACAAAAAACGGCTGATCTTTAATTTTGATGGGGATGCGGCTGGACGGGCGGCGGCAGAGCGGGCAATTCAGGCGGTGGGGGATCAGGCCCGGCGGGGGGAGATCGAATTGCGGATCCTGACCATCCCATCCGGCAAAGATGCGGACGAATTTTTGAAAACCGGATCCCCGGCGGCCTTTCGGGAGTTGATGGCAGCGGCTCCCCTGTGGTTGGATTGGCAGATCGATCAAGTGTTGGCGGGGCGCAATCTCAGCAAAGCCTCTGAATTTCAACAGGTGACCCAATCACTGGTCAAGCTGCTGTCGGGATTGGGGGGGCACTGGCGCAGCCTGTATTTGCATCAGGTGGCCCAACGATTGAGCCGGGGCAATGGCCGCCTGGCCCGCGATCTGGAAGAAGAACTGCGGCGTAATATCCGTCAACTGCGCTGGGGCAAACCTCAAGCCCAAGTCCAGACCCAAAAAGGATCCAAACTCCTCCAGTCAGAGTCTCATTTGCTACAGATTTATCTGCATTTTGCCGAGTATCGGGCCTCAATCAAGCAATCGTTGCAGGAGCGGGAATTGCAATTTAGCTTTGCCCCCCACCGCAATCTCTGGCGGCAGATTTTGGAGCTGTTGATCCAGGATCCCAGCTTGGCGGAGCAGGGGGATCCGCTCTTGGTGGCCCTGCGCACCCTGACCGCCCATGACGATGACCTCAATCAGCGGCTCAGCCACTTGCTTTGGCTGGATGAAAACACCCGCGTGGCCCTGATGCGTCCCAAAATTGTTGTCCGGGCCGCCATTGCCAATATGGAGCTGGAGATCCGCCAAAAACGCTACCGCTACTGGACACAACTGTGGGATCAAGCCTTTACCGCTGGCGACACGCCGCTGGCCCAGCAATACCAAGCCCAGATCCAAGCGGAGTATCAGGCGATCCAGTCTCTGCAAAAAGACGCTCAACTCAGCTACGAGGACTTGGTGGACACCCCTGTGGTGGATGAGTTGTCCTGACCCTGTTTCATCTCATAGATTGCATTTCATCGACTCATAGATCGGTAAGCTAAAACTAAATCGCCCTCTGCGGATCCCTTCGTCGTGAACCCATCCCAACGCTCTGCCTATGCTCCTGATTCCAGTTTGACGGGAGCTGTGACTCCCGCACCCGCTTGGTGGCCCTCGCCCGCAGGATCCTCGTTGTGGTGGCGACCCGTGGGCATGGATGAACTGGAAGGTTTGGCCTGTTGGGGGGATACCCTCTTAGCTCTCGAAAGCCGCCGGGGGTATTTGTTAGCCCTGGATCCAGTGGCCCAGACCTTTCGGATCCTCAATCCTGAGTGGGCCTGGCAGTTGCGGGATAGCCGAGCGGTGGCGGTGGAAACCCATGGGTCAGGATCCCCGGTGGCCCTGTGGTTGGCCTGCGATACGGTGGTCTATCGAGTCGCCTGTAGGGATTTGGAGCAATTGGCGGCGATTGCCAGCTTGGAGGCTCATCGGCGGTGGCAGGCCCCCCATAGCATTGAGGCGGTGGCGATCGGATCCCGTCATCTCTATGCCACCTGCTATGCCCGCGAAAAGATTTTGCTTTTGGATCTGGCCACCGGGGAGCTGATCGAAGAATGGCCCGCCCCTGGCATTGGCCGCGAACATTTGATGTTGACCCCTGAAGCCCTCTGGGTCAGTGACCGCACCGAAGAAACGGTGTTTGTGCTGGATCCCAAAACAGGTCGTGAGTTAGCCCGGATCCTGGCCCCATGGCCCCATCCCACCGGCATCACCACCTGGAAACACCAGATCTGGCTGGCCATCGCCACCCGTGAGGACTACATCTACGACAGCCCCAACGACCCGATCCCCCTCTCGGTGGATAGCCGGCCCAAAACCCTGATCACTCCGCTGCGGCTGACAGATCCAGGATCCATTCGAGTTGATCCCGGCTTTGGCCGCCCCTGGACGGATGGACAACGGGCCTTCTACACCCTATCAGGGGGCTATCGGGTGGAGATGACCTACCTAGAAGAAATTGACCAAGAGGATCCCCGTCCGCTGTCCCATCTGGAGTGGCGGATCGCCTTACCCGTTACCAGTCAGCGGCAGGTGGTGCGGTCTGTGGTGCCATTGGGCCTGCCCTTTCGTCTGGAAACCGAGCAGGAACAATCGGTGGCAGTCTACAACCTGGGATCTTTGACCCCCCAGACCTCCCGTCTGTTTGGCTGGCGAGCGGTGCTGGATCTCTACAACATCAAATATCTGATCACCCCCGATGATGTGGACAAAGCGCGGCTGCCCCCCGATCTGGCCCGTCGCTATCTGATCGATGATGATGAGCTGGCCATGGATCAGCCGCTGGTCAAGGCTGCCGCCCAAGAGGCCATCGGCACCGAAACCAATATCCTGCGCAAGATCAGCGCCATCCGTCGCTATGTCTACGACAAACTCTCCTATCGGGTCACCCCCCGCATCGATCCGCCCGATCAGGTGCTGCTGCGGGGGGTGGGATCCTGTGGTGAATATGTGGGGGTATTGCTGGCTTTGGCTCGGCTCAATGGCATCGCTTGCCGCACCGTCGGCCGCTACAAATGTCCGGCTTTGCCTGAGATCAAAGGGGTGCCCCTCTACGCCCAATACAATCACGTTTGGATCGAGTTTTATCTACCGGGCTTTGGTTGGGTGCCGATGGAATCCAATGTCGATGATCTGGGGCAGGATCCCTATCCGCAACGGTATTTTATGGGACTGAGCTGGACGCACGCTGAGATCGCCAAAGGGATCCCGTTTGAAACCATCAACCGTGATGATGTATCGCTAGGGGAGCTAGCCATCAACCATGTGCAATTTCGGATCCTAGAAGAGCTTTAGGATCCCCTAGGTCTCCTGCAAGGGGAGAGTGATCCCGGTGGGGGCGGTGGTGGTCACCCAAAAGTCCACCTCAGCAAAAGCAGCCATCAGTTCAGACTTGGCCCCCTCTGCCGCTGCCACCGTCCGCCAGATCCCAAACACGGTCGATCCTGAGCCTGACATCAGGGATCCCAAAGCCCCAGCCTGGAGTTGTGCCTGTTTGAGTTGAGCGATCAGAGGATGATGGGCCAACACCGGACGTTCCAGATCATTGCTGAGCAATCGGGCGATGGCAGTGGGATCCCGCCGCTGGATCGCTTGGATCAACCCCGGCAAATCATGGGATCGAGTTGGATCGGCTTCCCGCTCGAAATCGTGAAAAGTACGGTAGGCCCAAGCGGTGGAGATCCCCACCTGACGGGGCTTTGCCAGCAACAGCGGCATCCCGTCCAGATCCGGCAATGGCTCCAAAAGCTCCCCCCGCCCCTGAGCCAATTGGGTACCCCCCGCGATACAAAACGGGATATCGGATCCCAGTTGCTGCCCCAGTTGGGCCAATTCCCCCTGAGTCAGTCCCAACGCCCAAACTTGGTTAAGACCCACCAACACCGCTGCCGCATCTGTGGATCCCCCGGCCAAGCCCGCCTCCACCGGGATCCGTTTTTCAATCTCAATGGCGATCCCTTGCGAGATCCCAAAGGAAACCTGGATCAATTCTGCCGCCCGGTAGGCCAAGTTGGTGCTATCTGAAGGCACCTGCGGATGATCACAGCGGATCGAGATCCCCTCGGATCCTGGGCTGAGGCGAATCACATCCGCCAAAGCAATGCTCTGCAAAATCATCCTGACCGCATGAAAACCATCGAGACGCAGGCCACAGATTTCGAGGTAGAGATTAACCTTGGCCCTAGCCTCAAGCACGCAGCTCCGCATCAGGATCCCTCAGGCAGCAAGCTTGTCCCAAAACAGTAAAACCCAGACAGCACAGGAAAAAAGCAGAAGAAAAAACCAGAAAGCTCAAAGGCTCAAAACGAGAGACCTTCCCAAGAAACGCTGATATTGTCCAACAACAGGGAGCGGTTGTAGAGCTGCAAAATAATCAGCAAAAACACCAAAAATAAAGCCATAAACAGCCCCATCAGAGGGGTCGTCCCCCAACCGGGAGCAACTTTACCGTATTCAGAATTGAGGGGGCGCAGGATATTGCCTAAGCGGGTGCGGATTGCCATGATGCTGCCTTACGTAATCTTGCTTAACAGTTGG
>CAZODP010000044.1:0-4374 GCA_964578595.1 uncultured bacterium | reverse complement strand
TGTGCGATTGTGTGTACGATTGTGCGTCGCTGGGATCCCATCAATGGCCTCAGCACCCAAAATCTAGCAGAGATCCCGGTCTAGCTGTGAATCTTGGCCTCAGATTGTAAACTTATGTAATATCTGCTCTAAGATAGGCTTAGTTAAGTTTGGGTTTGATTATGGAACCAACGGTCTCTCTCATGGTCACGATCTCGGCTGTGGTGATCAGCATCACCGCCTACGGTATCTACCTTTCCTTTGGCCCCCCCTCTAAGGAGCTACAGGATCCCTACGATATGCACGAAGATTGATTGTTTTTGAAGTAGCCCGAAACTGTTGGGTGCAAATTAAGCGATC
Source organism: uncultured bacterium (assembly GCA_964578595.1). Lineage (GTDB taxonomy): Bacteria > Cyanobacteriota > Cyanobacteriia > Thermostichales > Thermostichaceae > JAAUUM01. Next base: position 4,035 of record CAZODP010000044.1, on the reverse strand, counting down.
TGGCGTATTCAAAATCTTGCAATAGCTTTGTAGCCTGAAGGCAGGGTTATGGGCTGTTGGCATGAGTAGCAACTTGATCGTTCGCACCTATCTCAAGCGGGATAAGCCGCCTATCTACAAGCAAGTGGAGGAGCCGTCCTCCGCCAACTCCATCGGCGACCAAGCGGAATATCGGCAGCGGATGCGGATCTTGGGGGCTGGGATCCGCTGCCATCAGCGGCGCAAAGCCGAGTTGATCCCTGCCAAAGGCTGGCTCCTGATGATTGGGATCCTGGCTCTGGGGGCGGGATGCTGGCCAAGTATTGAGGCAGAGACCCCTCCCCTCTATCAGGCCAGAGATGTTGAGGCCAGCCAAAATCTATACTTTGTCGCCAACCCAGGAACCGGGGATTGGGATGCCCTCCCCTCTTCAAACTCCCACTTGAACAACTCCGCCCCCTCGGCCTCTGCCACCAGACGGTTGAATCAAGGCTCCGGATCGACCCCCGCCATGGGGCTACCTGGATCCGGTGCGGATCAGCTTTCGATTCCTAGTTCTCGCGCTCGGTCTCACTTTTGCCTCTGGTTTTCATTCACCTATCCTTTTGCCCAGGGGCGGATGGGGAGGTTGTTTTGTGTGCGCCTGCCTGGATCTAGATCGGAGCAGATCGAGGCCAATATGGAATCAGTCGTCCGTCATCTTCAGGATCCCAGGGCCGAAACCCTTTGCACCTACGGGGCAACCGGTACGCGATGCCAGTAGTGTCTTGCTCAAAGATCACTTGCCTAAGGATCACTTGCCCAAAGATCAATTGAGATCAACAGAATAGAGATCCCATCCCCGCAACAACTTTCAACAGCCCAAGGATCCGGTAGACCCGTATAATGGGGCCTCGTAGACCGTTCTGGCCGTGCCCCCATGATTGACCTCACCCGGATTCCCGCCCAACCCAAGCCAGGGCTGATCAATGTTTTGATCGAGATCCCCGGCGGCAGCAAAAATAAATACGAATTTGACAAAGACATGGGGGCATTGGCCCTGGATCGGGTGCTGTACTCCTCCGTGGCTTACCCTGGCGACTACGGTTTTATTCCCAATACCTTGGCAGGAGATGGGGATCCCTTGGATGGCATGGTGCTGATGGATCAACCCACCTTCCCCGGCTGTGTGATTACGGCTCGCCCCCTGGGGATGTTGGAGATGATTGACGGTGGCGACCCAGACGAAAAGCTACTGTGCGTCCCTGCCAAGGATCCCCGCTATGCCGAGGTCAAGGCTCTGTCAGATCTAGCTCCCCACCGTTTAGATGAAATTGCCGAGTTTTTTGCTAGCTATAAGCGACTCGAAAAGAAGGAAACTGAAATCCGGGGCTGGAAAGGGATCGAAGATACCCTTCGGATCATTGATATCAGCATCAAAAACTACAGCGCTCAGTAGATCACACTTTACAGACGCCCACGGAGCACTTTGATCCCACCATCGATAGTGAGTGACTGGATCCCAGGGTTATCTACTCAGGGATCCAGTTAATCAAGCTCATATTCCAAAGCACGTCTGTCTCAACTGTCGAGCCAGTCAAGTCGGGGGCAAACCTGGTCAACTCAAGCACGAATGAGTGCAACCCAACCAACAGAGAGATCCTCAGCTCTGGTTGCCTTGGGCAGTCTTGATCGCTTCTACAGCCTCATCGACGCTGGCCTGTTGAGGTAAGAACTTATCGAGGCGCACCAGTTTCAGGGTTTGGGTCACCCGGGCATTGCCCACCAACTGCAGGATCCCGGACTGCCCCTGAACCAATTTAGAGATCTGAACCAGGGCACCTACGCCAGAGCTATCCACAAAATCGATCTTAGCCAGATCCAGCACAACATTGGCGGGGCCTTCTTCGAGGTATTTGGCCACCACTTTGCGAAAGATAGGCTCTGAAAAAGCATCTAACTGCCCCGTCAGGTGAAAGACGCGGCAAGGCTCGATGACCTCTTGGCTGCCCCGCAGGCTAACCGTCAGTGATAGTGGTTCCTGAATGGTTCTCTACTCCTTGTCCCCAAACCAGAAGACAATCACAGCTCAAGCACAGATAACTTAAACCTACAGTTCAATTAAACCTAAATGGTCTAAGCACTATACCGTGGGATCAACTGTAGCTCATCAGGGCAAGAGTCTGGCAGATCCAGGGCACCTACAGTGATTCCTAAGTCAGACTAATAAGATATCAGGAGTTGGGATCCTTTTAACCCATGCCAGCCTGATCTAGTTTTCTGATCTGATTTTTTGATCTAATCTAAGGTCTACCCCCATGGATCCCCAGGCAAAAACCCCACTAGAGCCACTAGAGTAAGAGAGCCGTCTTGGGATCCCTCTCGATATGAGCCGCACGACCCCCCTTTTTGGCCAACATCAGGCTCTGGGTGCCCGGATCATGCCCTTTGGGGGCTGGCTGATGCCGATTCAGTACCAAGGGATCCTGGCGGAGCATCAGGCGGTGCGCACCCAAGTGGGGCTATTTGATGTTTCTCACATGGGCAAGTTTTGGCTGCGGGGGCCTGAGGTGGGATCGGTTCTATCGCATTTGGTGCCCACAGATCTGACCAAACTTCAGGACGGCGATAGTCAATACACAGTGTTGCTCAATCACGAGGCCGGGATCCTGGATGACATCATTCTGTATCGGGTCTCGCCAGACTGCTGGCTGGCCATCGTCAATGCTGCCACCACCGCCAAAGATCGGGCTTGGATCCAACCCTTTTTGAAGGCGATTACGCTGGAAGACCTGACCTCAGAGCAAACGCTGCTGGCGTTGCAGGGATCCCAGGCGGTCGCCCATCTTGAAGATTTGCTGGAGATATCCCTGGTAACCCTCAAGCGATTTCAACATTGTTCAGTTACCCTGCCCGACTGGGGACAGGATCCGATCTTGATCGCCCGCACAGGCTACACCGGCGAGGATGGGGTGGAGATCCTCAGCTCAAACCCAACCGGGATCCGGCTGTGGCAGGCGCTGTTGGAGCGCGGGATAGCGGCCTGTGGGCTGGGCTGTCGAGATACCCTGCGGCTGGAGGCAGGATTGCACCTTTACGGACAGGATATGGACGAGACCACCACACCGCTGGAGGCAAGTCTGGGCTGGCTTTTGACCCAAACCGGAGACTACCCTGGCCGGGAGCGGATCCAGCAGCAGCGAGCCATCGGCATTGAGCAAAAGTTAGTGGGACTCAAAGGCTTGGGCCGCGCCATTGCCCGCCCTGGATATCCCGTCTTTGGGGCTGAATCAGGCTCCTCAGCCATCGGTCGCATCACCAGTGGCACCCAATCCCCTACGTTGCATTACCCCATTGCTATGGGCTATCTGCCGACTGAGCTGGCCAAAGTCGGATCCCGTGTCTGGGTGGAGATTCGGGGCCAAAGATATCCAGCCGAGGTGGTGAAGCGACCCTTTTATCGAGCCGTTATCGAGGCCAATGCCTAGCCTAAAGCCAGGATCCAGGCCATGTTAGGGTGAGCAGTACTTCATTATCTTGACTGCCATTGGGATCCCGATCATGAGAGCTAATTTTTTCCGATACCTGCCGATTGGCCTGCTGATGGGGGTTGTGGGGGTTTGGTTTTGGGGATGGGGGATGGCAGGGTCGGCTGCCGCCCGGATCGATACCTATGTCAATCAGTATTTGCGGGTGTCGGGGGACATTGAATTGCCCGCCAATGTTGCTGGGGATCCGGTCACCATCACACCGGAGCAGTTGGCTCTAGGCAAAAATCTCTTTCAATCCAGTTGCATCAATTGCCATGTGGGGGGAGCCACCCTGCCGGATCCTCGGATCTCGCTGTCGCTGGCAGATCTGAAAGGGGCAACCCCACCCCGCGACAACCTGGCGGCCCTGATGGCCTTTCAGCGGGATCCCTCCAGCTACGACGGCACTGATGTCAGCTTCGGCTGCCGAGAAGTTTCACCCGCCTGGATGGATGACGAGCAGCTACAAGCCTTGGCCGCTTTTTTGCTCAGGTCGGCTCAGGTGGCCCCCAATTGGGGTCAGGCAAAACTGGAGGGCCAAGGCTAG
>CAZODP010000043.1:19500-24645 GCA_964578595.1 uncultured bacterium | reverse complement strand
ATCCGAGGATCCTTCTCGGGCAGCTCGGTGAGACTGTAATTACTTTTGTCCCCAAAAATCGGGATCCCTTGGCTTAGGCTGGGGGATTTTTTTCGGGAGACAGGATCCCTAGTTCTTGCGCCCGAAATAAGGCACTGACCCGATCATTGGTGTCGAGTTTGCGATAGGCACTGCTGGCATATTCTTTGATGGTTTCGATGCTGAGGCCAAGTTTGCGGGCAATTTGTTTGTTGGCCAGCCCCTGCATCATCAGCTTGAGCACCGCCAATTCGCGGGGGGTGAGATGGGGGATCTCCTCCACAATCGGCAGCCAATCCCGCTGCGGATCCCGAATAATTTGGCGGATGGTCTGGGCGATCAGGGTATCTGCGGCATCTTTAGACAAGTAACCCTTAGCTCCCGCTTGGCGAGCCGCTTGGATCAGGGCCGGTTCCTGAAAAGTGGTTAACAAAATCACCACCAAAGATCCCGACTGGGCCAGCAACTGCTGACAAATCTGGATCCCATCCCCATCCGGCATTTTCACATCCAGAATCGCCACATCCGGTCGGGTGGCCCCACAGATTGCCAGAGCCTGGGATCCAGATTCCGCTTCCCCCACCACCTCAAAGCCCTGTCCCTGGAGTGCAAACTTTAGCCCCAGCCGAAACAGGGGATGATCATCCGCAATAAACACCCGCAGCACGGGATCCATCAGAAGGGAGAAGTTGCGACAGCTCTAGGATGCCCCAAACGGTTGCCAACAGTACAGTTTTAGGTATCAATCACGAATAGCAGCCGCAATCTGGGCCTGGATCTCAGCAGCCATGGTTTGAGCCAGATCAGGCACGGATCCCCGTGGCACCGGATCCATCGGCATCCAGATCGGGGGCAGGATCCGCACCGATACACGGCGATAGATCACCACCGGATGCCCACCTTGGGCCTGAAACATCGGCTCGGTGGGATCAAACCAGCGAAACAACGACAGAGGCACATCCGGCGGTTGCCATTCTTCAGTGACTAAAATCGCCACCGGTACAATCGGCAGAGGTCGGATCCGAGACCTGAGGGCCAGATGGGCAAACCCCGGCTGAAACAGCCCCACCTCCAGGGGTGAGCTGACCCGGGCGATCCGCTGCGCCCCTTCTGGAAACAACCCCACCGTGGATCCTTGGGTCAGGTAGCTCTCGGCTGCCCGAAAAAACTGAATCTGACTGCGGGATCCCTGTTTGAGAGGAATACAGGCCAAACTTGCCGCCACCTCCCGCAACCCCGGAGCCTGAGACAGATAGTAGTGGGAGGCCAGATGAACCGTCCGCCCCGCCGCCGCCATCAAAACAGGCGCATCCAAAAAACTGCGGTGATTGCTGACCACCACTGTAGATCCGGCTGGCAGATGGTGCCGCCCTTCCACCTCCACCTCCGTCTGGCAGAGCCTCAATAGCGATTGGGCCACCCGCAACGGATCCCAGAATTGGGGCAGAGCTTGAGACCAGACTTGCGTCAAATCAACCACAGGGATCCATGCAAAAGATAGCCGCGCCAAACCATCAAAACAATCATCAAAACAATCACGACAGTGAGTCTTTACCGAAGCTGCTGCTGGGACATGGCCTCACCGGATCCATGGGTCAACTCCCCCCCATGATCAGCCGCCTGAGCCTCTAGGCGAGCCAAGGTGGAGGCAGCATCCGCCAGTTCCAGCGAGAGGTTAGCTCGACAGACCGGATCCGTTTCGGCCCACAAAAATCGGCCTAAGCAGTGGACCCGATAGCGAAAAGCCTTGAGGGACTGGGACGGGATCACGCGAATGGACATACTCACAACCTCTTTTCAATCCCCGACTGGATCCGTAATAACACCCGCTCGGCCTCCAGATAGACAAATGTTAGCAACACCACCTGATCGGATCCATCAATGGCCACCTCCACTTCAGCCTCTGGCGGCTCCACCTGTTCATGTCGAATCACGACACTATAACGCCCCGGATCCAGGTCATCAAATCCGGCATCCGCATGGATCAGATCCAGCCTCTCTGTGGCCAGCACTTGATACTGAGCGGCGGGTTCTCCCAATAGATAGCGGCGCAACTCCGCCACAAATGGGATCCCGGCAATCGAGGTCAGAGCGATATTGGCTTGACTACGAACCATGACGAAGATATCCGACATGGGAGCTGCCACAAACAATCCTTCAAGTAGAGTAAAGGATTTCGGCAATCCAGTGGGATCCCAAGTCAAGGGGGGATCCCCAGGATAGAGCCAGGATAGAGTAAGAAGGATTTGTTCTATCTGCCGAGTCTTGCGATGTCACTGGTTACTGCCACCCCCGCTGCTGTTGTTGAGGATCCGGGATGGGAGCCGAATGCTTTGAAACAGGATCCTGAGGGCTTGACATCTCAGACCTTGGCATCAGTTACCTTGGCATCGGTCACCTTGGCGGTGGCAACCTCAACCGACTGGCTCGATCAGGCGTTGGCCCACCTGGATCTGATTTTGCTGGATCATGCCAATTGCGAAAAAAAGGCGGCGGGGAACGCCCTCAGCTTGCTGTTTCGCTACTCCAGCCGGACAGAATTGGTGCTGGCGGTTTCTCCTTTGGCCCGCGAGGAACTGCTCCATTTTGAAAAAGTCCAACGCCATCTGGATCGCCTCAAGATCCCGGTGCGCACCCTCAGCGCCCCCCCCTATGCCAGCCTCCTAGCCAAACAGATCCGCAATCCTGAGCCACACCGCCTACTGGATACGTTGTTAATCGCTGCCATCATCGAGGCCCGCAGCCATGAGCGTTTGGGGCTACTGGGATCCCACTGCCCCGATCCCGAATTAGCCGCTTTTTATGGCTGGTTGACCGCTGCCGAGGATCGTCACCAAGCCCTCTACTTGCAATTGGCCCAGACGTATTTTTCGGCCCTAGAGGTGGGATCCCGTCTCCCAGAACTGCTGGCGATTGAGGCCGAGATCCTCAGCACCCTGCACCCAGAGCCACGGATCCATAGCTGATCCATAGGGTTTTAATAGGGTCAATCTAGGGATAAAAGCCCATTTTGGGGAGTCCCAGCGTTTCGGGCCAGCCCATCATCAGGTTGAGGCATTGCACCGCCTGCCCCGATTGGCCCTTGAGCAGGTTGTCGATCACCGATAGCACGATCACCCGATTGGTGCGCTCGTCCACCTCCAGCCCAATCGTGCAATAGTTGGTACCCGCCACCCACTTAGTCTGGGGAAAGATCCCCCGCGACAGGATCCGCACCCAGGGGGATTGCCGATAAAAGACCGAGTAAAGGGTGAGCAAGTCTTCAGTTACCAAGCCCGGATCCCGCAGCGTGGCATAGAGGGTGACATGGATCCCCCGGATCATGGGCACCAAGTGGGGGGTAAACTGCACCCTGATCGGATGATGCACCAGGTCACTACAGATCTGTTCGATTTCAGGGGTATGGCGATGGCGAGCCACCCCATAGGCCGCAAACGAGCTATCCACCTCCGCAAACAGGGATCCGACTTTGGCCGCTCGGCCCGCCCCCGAGACCCCCGACTTGGCATCAAAGATCAGGCTATCCGGCTCCACAAACCCCTGCTTGAGCAAGGGAGCCACCCCCAACAAAGAAGCCGTCGGATAACACCCCGGACAGCCCACCACCTGCGCCGGTGCGATCAGATCCCGATACAGTTCGGGCAATCCGTACACGGCCCCACTATTAGTCTGACGATGGGCAACAGCAGGCCAAGTGGGATCCTGTTCGCCAGGGCGATACCACGACTCATACACCGCCAGATCCCGAAACCGATAGTCAGCCGATAGATCCAGCACCCGACAGCCTTTTGCCGCCAGATCCGGGGCCAGTTGGCAGGCGATGCCATTGGGCAAGGCCAAAAATACCACCTGACAAGCCGCTGCGATTGACTCCACATCCACCGACCTGATCGGCAGATCCAGGATCCCCTTGAATTGGGGATACAGATCGCTAAACAGTTTGCCGACACTGTCTCGGCCCGCCACATAGCTGATTTTGATATGGGGATGATCGATCAGGAGACGACAGAGCTGGACACCGCCATACCCTGACGCGCCGATGATGCCAACGGTAACGGGATCCTGTCCTGGCATGGTATAGCCCTCAATGAGCCAAGCAGAGATAGACTATCACGCCCCTGCTGGCCCATAGGTGTCGAAATGTCCACAAAATCCCCCCCAACTCTGGTCTAGGATCCCGATCGGGCCACAATCTCGCCGATTCGATCAAACAGGATCACGTCAATCTCAACCCTTTGGTCAGCATATTTTGTCACATAGCGACGGGCCTGGGCCTGGATCCGACTCACCACCTGCCGCCAAATGGTGAAGTTAAGGTCCTGCTGTTGTTGCAAAACCTGGCTGGCTGCATCAACCGTTGCCGCCTCAAGGACTGAACGGGCCAGCTCAATGGATCCACCTGATCGGATCACGGCTGCGCTCAGGATCTCGAGCCGCCCATCCGCCAGATGACTGGAGGTATTGAAAATGCCCCCCGCCAGCTTGATCAGTTTGCCGTGATAGCCCAAAAGGGTGATGCGCCCGATCCCCAACAGGGCCGCCTCCACCAATAAGGCCCCGATCCAGTTGCCCGCCACCACCTGCTCCGCCACCGGGATCCCCAGTCTTTGGGCCACCTGCTGCCCATGACTGCCGATACAAAGGGTGAGAGCTGGGGATCCGCTGGCGATGGCCTGCAACGCGGCTCGACTGGTTTCTAATGAAGCCACCGCCGAGTGCGGCTCCACCGTGCCACGGGTTCCCAACAAGGCCAGCCCCTCCAGCACCCCAAAGGCGGCATTGGAGGTCCGTTGGGCCAATTGCCGTCCCTCTGGCAAAATGATCCGCACCACCAGCCGGGATCCCGCCGGAATCAGGGGGTGTAGGGTCTGCTCAAACAGCTTCCGGGCATAGCGATAGATGGCCGCTGCTCCCGCTGATGTCCGTCCGATCCCCTCTCCCCCCTGCAAATCCAGATCAGGCAGAGGATCCTGGGCTGGCTCGAGCTGAACCCAGGCCCAGATGGGGGTATGTCGCGTCAAGTCCAGATTGGGGCCAGGATCACTGCGGCATATGGCCAAAGCTGTGTGCTGATCCAGTCGGGCCACCTGTTCAATCGGGATCCGGGCCGTCTCTTTTTTCTTGTCT
>CAZODP010000043.1:8688-19400 GCA_964578595.1 uncultured bacterium | reverse complement strand
AAATCTAGCGAAACCCTGACCTCAGCCCGATCAGCCTCAGGATCCAGGAGATGGAGCAGGGCTGCCTGAGCCGCCGCCACCGCAAACACAGGTAAGGTATATCCAGGCTGGGGGGCAGTGGTTTTCATGAGTCTTGGCTGTGGGTGACAGAGAAAATGGCCTGGCCAGTCCTGATGGAAGCTCACAATGGAAGCTCACAGAAGGGCAAAAGTTCCCTCTGGCTCTGGCAGGATCCTCCTGGCATTAGGATCCTGGAGGTTATTGAGCTGACTCAGTTTACCGCGCGGATCTGGGGGGGTGAGTTGCCACAATCCGGTCAGGGGCTGCAGAGCTGGGGGCAGAGTCGGCTAGGGATCCAGGTGTCAGGAAAGATTTCAGTCTTGAGCCATACTGGAGATAGGCTTGGCTCTGAGAGCCGCAACTGGCCTAAGTTTTGCTTGTAAACGGTGTCCACTTGACCGAAGAGGTGCTATGTCCCTGACCTTAAATCCTGAGAATGTTGAAAAAGTGCTGGATCAACTGCGGCCTTACCTGATGGCGGATGGTGGCAATGTGGAGCTGGTGGAGCTAGACGGCCCTGTGGTGAAGTTGCGGCTGCAGGGAGCCTGTGGATCCTGCCCCAGCTCTACCATGACGCTGCGGATGGGCATTGAGCGCAAGCTGCGGGAAGAGATTCCTGACATTCTGGAAGTGGAGCAGGTGCTCTAGGATCCCACCGCTGGCATCTGAGCTGCTTCCTGGCCTGGGGGTTTGTCAGATGGCTTGATAGTTACTTTGCGCTAACCTTTGTTCTTATCGTCTTTGGTCACGAATGTTTGTACTGATTTCCATCGGGATCCTGGCTCTGCTGATTTTGGTGCATGAGGCGGGCCACTTTGCTGCCGCCAAGTTGCAGGGGATCCATGTCAATCGGTTTTCGCTGGGGTTTGGCCCGGTGTTGGCTCGATGGCAAGGATCCGAGACGGAATATGCCCTGCGGCTTTTGCCCTTGGGGGGCTTTGTGGGGTTCCCCGACGAGGATGAAGACAGTCCCTACCCAGATGATGATCCCAACCTGCTCAAAAATCGTCCGGTGCCGGATCGGCTGGTGGTGATGGTGGCGGGGGTATTGGCCAATTTGGTCTTTGCCTATATTTCGTTGGTGACCATGTTTGGCACGGTGGGGATCCCGACGGTGGGGGCTTATCTGCCGGGGGTGGTGATCCCACAGGTGAGTGCCAGTGGGGCGGCCCAATCTGCCGGGATCCAGGCGGGGGATATCGTTCTGCAATTGGGGGACTACGACTTTAGCCAAGTGTCCACTGAGGCGGAGTCGGCAACAGCGATCCAGAGGTTTCAGACCCTGATCAGCAATCACCCCGGCGAAGCAATCCCTGCAATTGTGGAACGGGATGGATCCCAGCTCCCTTTGACGGTGGTTCCTCAGGGGGATCCCGGCTCAGCCGTGATTGGGGTCAATTTGATCCCCCATCAGACCCCTAGCTTTCGGCGACCGGCAGGATTAGGGGAGATTTTTACAGAGGCAGCGGGATCCTATCAGCGGATGGTTACCCTCAATATCCAGGGATTTAGCCGCTTGATCTCCAACTTTGGGGATACGGCGCAGCAGATATCCGGCCCGGTGGGAATCGTCAAAATTGGGGCGGATCTGGCAGAGTCCGACAGTGCTAGCTTGTTTAACTTTATGGCCTTGATCAGTATCAACTTGGCGATTTTGAACCTGTTGCCCTTGCCGGCGTTGGATGGGGGGCACATTGCCTTTCTGTTGCTGGAGGGGATCCGAGGTAAGCGGCTACCCCAGCGGGTGGAAAACACCGTGATGCAAACCGGCCTGGTGTTGCTATTGGGCTTGGGGGTGGTGCTGATCTTTAAGGACACGTTGGCGATTTTTGTTGGGGCAGGCTGATGGCAGCCAAGGCCAAAGTCCGGGCACTGGAGGTGTTGATCCGGCTGAAGCAGCACTATCCCGAAGCCCCCTGCTCGCTTGATTACGAGACCCCCTTCCAGCTTTTGGTGGCAACAATTCTGTCGGCTCAATGTACCGATGAACGGGTCAATTTAGTCACCCCTGCTCTGTTTGCCCGCTACCCGGATCCGGCGGCGATGGCAGCAGCGGAGCGATCTGAACTGGAAACCTTGATCCGATCCACTGGCTTTTATCGCAACAAGGCCAAACATATCCAAGGATCCGGGCAAAAAATCATCACCGACTTTGGGGGTGAAGTCCCCCGGACAATGCCGGAGCTATTGACCCTGCCAGGGGTAGCCCGCAAAACCGCCAATGTGGTGCTGGCTCATGGGTTTGGCATCAACGCCGGCGTTACCGTCGATACCCACGTCAAGCGTCTGACCCGCCGACTGGGATTCACCACCAGCACGGATCCGCTGAGAATTGAAAAGACCCTGATGCAACTGCTGCCCCAACCGGATTGGGAAAATTGGTCGATCCGGTTGGTCTATCATGGCCGAGCGATTTGTGATGCCCGCAAACCCCTGTGCGAATCCTGTTTTTTGGCAGACCTATGCCCAACCGGATCCCAATTGGCCACACTCCAGCTTGGGGAAACTCAATCCCAGATCAAGTCCAACCAGACCATAAACCGAGATCGAAATCAAAAGCGCAATCAAACAGTTGAAACAAAAGTTGTGAAATAAAACGGTTTTGGCTGTCAGCACAGCATCAGGGCCGGGTGAGCGGCAGGCAATTGCCAGCACATCTCCAGCCATTGGATTTGTTCGAGGGGGTTTTGGCTAAACCGCAGCTCTATCCCCAAAAGAACCGCCCGATCATAGGCCCCCTGGGATCCCCAGCGCACCAAAGCAGAAAGTTGCCGATCGGATCCCCAAAAGACCGACAAGCCCAACTCTTGCAGGGCCGCCACCGCCGCCACAATCGCCACAGGTGGCACATCTACAGGACGACGCTCGTAATCAAGTACGCAGTGGGTCATGTGTTAGACCCCTCAATTTCTTTAGGATGTTTTAATCTTCCCTCAGGTTGGCCCCGATCCGCTATCGATTGTGTCGAAACATCAAGGGAACGTTTGCTCAAAATAACAGCCTGCTGAGAACTTTAACAGTCCAACAGAGGCTGATGGTCTGTGGGCAGAAGATCCTAGATGCTAGGGGGATCCTAAGGGTAGGGATCAGTGACTCAGATCCGGTGGTGTTGAGCCAGGTCAGTCAGGGATCCTTGATATTGAAGCTGGCCTTTTTCGAGGATCAGAGCGCGATCAGCGACGGCAGCAGCAAAGTGGTGATTTTGTTCGCAGAGCAGGATCGTCAATCCCTCGGCTTTGAGGGCTTTGAGGGCGTTGGCCATTTGGCTGACGATCAGGGGGGCCAATCCCTCTGAGGGTTCATCCAGTAGCAGCAGGGCCGGGTTGCCCAAGAGGGTGCGAGCCAGAGCCAACATCTGCTGTTCGCCCCCGCTGATCTGTCGGCCCAGCCGGGATCCCAGACTGGCCAGGTTGGGAAATAGCTCCAATAGGGCTTCGACGGTCCAGGTGGGGGATCCCGGTCGCTGCAGCTTCTGACCTCTAGTGTGTCGGTCTTGGGTGTGTCGGCCTACAGATAGGTTTTCCAGCACCGTCAGATCCCCAAAGATGCGTCGATCTTCCGGCACGTAGCCGATCCCCAATTGGGCGATCCGATGAGTGGGCCAGCGAGTGATCCGTTGGTGGCAGAAGCTAATCTCTCCACTGGCAGGCGAGACCCAATTGATCAGGCTTTTGAGGGTGGTGGATTTGCCCGCGCCATTACGCCCCATCAGGGCTACCACTTCACCGCGCCCAATCTCAAAGCTCAGGTCAAATAGAATATGGGCACGGCCATAAAAGGTATTCAGGTTCTGGACTCGAAGCATGGCTATCCTTCCAGATTTGTATCCTGATCGCATGGTTAATCGTATGGTTATCCGGCCAAGGGTTGACCCAGGTAAACCGCCTGAACAGTCGGATCCGAGCGCACCGCATCGGGGGATCCTGCCGCGATCAGGCGGCCCCGATCCAACACCAGCACCCGATCCGCATAGCCAAACACCACATCCATATCATGTTCAGTAAACAACACCCCAATTTGACGAGCTGCAACAATCTGGCTGATCAGCTCCATCAAAGTTAGCCGCTCAGATCGGGCCATACCTGCGGTCGGCTCATCCATCAACAGCAATCGGGGCTGGTGGGCTAAGGCAACCGCCAATTCCAATTGTTTCAGATCTCCGTAAGCCAGGATCCCAGCTAGTCGGTGGGCTTGCTCCGTCATCTGCACCTGCTCCAATAGCTCCCAGGCCTCTTGGCGATAGAGATGGGTGGCATAGGGGATCCAGCTCAGGATCCGGCGGTGATGGGAGATCAGAGCCATCTGAATGTTTTCTTGAACCGTCATGGAAGCAAAGGTGGCCGTGATCTGAAAAGTGCGCCCCACCCCCAATCGCCAAATCTGGCGGGGCTGCAGGCCAATCATGGAGTGTTTTGTATCGGGATCCACCCCTGAAAGCCAAATCTGCCCCTGATCCGGATAAAGCTGGCCACTGATTAAGTTAAAACAGGTGGACTTGCCCGCTCCGTTTGGCCCAATCAAAGCCAATCGCTCCGCTGGATCCAGGCTAAAGCTGACCCCCTCAACCGCCCGCACGCCACCGAAGGACTTGCTCAAGTTTTCCACCGTCAGTAGAGCCATGATCCACAAGCTGAGAAGAGTGGGAAACCAAAAAGAAGAGGCTTTCCTGAGAATGATTCCCCGAAAAACCTCTTTTTATCAGTCATCAGTATGGAAGCAATCTGGAGCTAGATGAAGCTAGCGGTGGTCAGCAGGATCCCACAGGGCGCCATCCAACATCAATCCAACATCAGAAGTCACATACTGGATCCAACTCCCACATAGGCTCCGTAGAAAAATAGACCCACTACGGTCAAAACTCCGGTTCCGGCCACCACAGCCACAATCCACAACGGGATCCGACGTTGATTGGTCATTGTTGATATCTCCTGCCCAACTCAAGGCACTAAAGGAATTAGAAAAGGAATCGAACCATCAAGCTGATCAAGGTCTAACGAAAGTCTTGGATCAAAACTGGGTTGGGACTGGGCTGCACTACTTAGTTGAGGAAGTAGCTGGAGAACAGCAGACCCACCACAAACACCAGTAACAGACCCAGAAAGAGAGACGTACGATTCAGCTCAACTGGTTGAGAATTAGGATTTCTATCCGGCTGGTCTACCATCTAAGTCACCGTTGAATAAACTGCATCGCGGCAATAGCACCCAAGAAAAACACCGTCGGGATCCCTAGCGTATGAATGGCCAGCCACCGAACGGTAAAGACAGGGTAAAAAATCGGTTCTTCGTTGTTGGAGGATTGCATAGTTATCGGAAAATGAGAGGTCAGCGAAGGGTTTTCTGGTCGGGAAGGGGAATTGAGCTTGACAAATCTTGAGTACTACAGCCTGAGTATCATCCTGACCCAAGGCCAGTTCCCCAATAGGTTCAAACAAATGGGTTCAAGCAGGATCCCAGTCACAAGACTAGCGTTGAGTCAGCCGCTCTAAGGCACTGATGTTGTCAAAGCGATCTTGAATGATGGGCAATTCCTGCCGATCAGCGGTGAAATACTCATTGGGACGAGGGGTACCAAACACATCGTAGGCCAGCCCTGTGCTCACAAACAACCAGCCCGTGATGAACAAAATAGGAATGGTCAGGGTGTGAATCACCCAGTAGCGAATGCTGGTGACAATATCAGTAAAGGGTCTTTCTCCGGTGCTGCCTGCCATCGGTGCTCCTCCCAAAAGGCGTCTATAAAGGGTTAACTTTTCTATACTTTATGATAATCAGGCTCTGACATCCCAGACAAGTTACACAAGTTTACTTGCTTTTTGCTGACTTAGGGTTGCCCTATTGCCTCTCTTCTCTGCAGGCGGTAGTCCTAAAGGCATGGTTTTTTAGATCTAGGGGTGTGAGGGGGATGGGCATGAAACGGGGGCTGGTGCAGGGGTTGATCATGATCGTGGCGATGGGGGTGCTGATGCTGTGGGCTTCGCCATCGGGCAGCTTAACTCAGGGCTGGATCCGAGTCAGCTATCAAGCGGGGGTGCTGGAACGGATCCAGAGCATCTCGCCCCAAGCTCAACTGCGCACCTGGCAAGGGGAAACGGTGATTGATGCCGGTGGGTTTGGATCTCCTGATCAAGCGGAGATTTTGTTGCAATCTTTGCAGCTATTGGGATTGAGGGGCCAAGCGATGCCCCCACAGCCGGATCCGGTTGCCACACCGGCAATCTCACGTCTTGAGGATGCCTTAAAAGCATCAGATCCCCTTTCGCCACCCGCCTCGATCGCGGCTCATTTTCCCCTGTCTGAGTTGGGGATCGCCTGGGATCCGCCGGTTCATCTGCCCTATCCTTTGGCCGACTGGGGGGATCTGATGGCGGTGGGGGGGCAGCGGCCCGAACAGTTGCACCGAGAGGCGGCCCAGGCTTTTTTGCGGATGCAGGCGGCGGCACAACAGGCGGGGATCCGGCTGGTTCCGCTGTCGGGGTTTCGGGATTGGGGCACCCAGACCCTGTTGTTTCAGCGACAGATTCAGCGGCGTGGATCCGAGCGAGCGGCTCGATATTTATCGGCTCCACCAGGATTTAGTGAGCATCACACCGGCTATGCCCTTGATATCGGCGATGGATCCTTGCCCTATACCCATATCAAATACAGCTTTGCGGACACCGGGGCTTATGGCTGGCTGCAGGCAGAGGCAGGATCCTTTGGGTTTGAGCTGTCCTTTCCGTTAGATAACCCGCAGGGGGTGAGCTTTGAGCCGTGGCACTGGCGCTATGTGGGATCCCCTCAGTCTCGTCAACTTTTTGCTCTGGCCCAGCAAATCGCTTTATCAGGATCTGGCTCTTGAGAAGATCAGATTTTGACCTCCTTAAGCCATCTCCCTCACCCGTTCCACTATGATGAGAGAACATAAACTAAACATTAAAAGGTTACTGCTCGCATGACTTCAACCCCACATCAAGCCCCCCCCCACCGGGATCCGACTCAGTTTCGATTTGGGGTGATCAGCGATCTACACATCACCCTGCCCCATACGACTTGGGATAATCCGGGCCGATTTCATCTGGTAGAGGTCAGCATTCCGGCTTTAGAAAAAGCCCTAGCGCATCTGGTGGAGGCCAAGATTGATTTTTTGTTATTGCCGGGGGATCTGACCCAACATGGCGAACCGGATAATCACCGCTGGCTGGCCGAGCGGCTGGCCCAACTGCCGTTTCCGGTCTATGTGATTCCGGGCAACCATGACGGCCCCAACTGGGATCCGGATCACCGCTCCATTGGCCTCAAAACGTTTGTGGACTATTACCGCCACTGCGGTTATGAAGACCAGGATCCGGGCTATCCCTACTACT
Organism: uncultured bacterium; assembly: GCA_964578595.1. Lineage (GTDB taxonomy): Bacteria > Cyanobacteriota > Cyanobacteriia > Thermostichales > Thermostichaceae > JAAUUM01. Next base: position 11,995 of record CAZODP010000043.1, on the reverse strand, counting down.
CGCGGGTGATCTGGCCGGGGGTGCGTCTGATTGCCCTCAATTCCAACGATTTTGACTCAGCCGGCAACTTGGTGGGACAGGTGGATCCGGTGCAGATGAGATGGCTGCAAACGGTGCTGGAGCAGTCGCAAGAGCAGTTGATCCTGGTCATGATTCATCACAATGTGGTGGAACATCTGCGGGGCCAGTCCCGCCATCCCTGGGGCCGCCGCTACATCCTCAAAAATGCCCCCCAACTGCGTGCCCTGCTGCGGCAATACGGGGTTCAGATGGTGTTTACGGGGCATCTTCACATCCAAAATATCGCCCATCGGGGGGGGGTCTATGACATCACCACCGGATCTTTGGTCAGCTATCCCCACCCCTATCGTCTGATCCAGTGTCAACGGAGTGGCCAAAGCCGCTTTCAGATCGAATCCTATCGGGTCAGCTCTCTGCCGGAATGGCCGGATTTGCTGCACACCTCCCGCGAGTGGATGGCCAGACGCAGTTTGCCCGCCATGGCCAGTCTGCTCAGCTCGGCCCCGTTCAATCTGCCGGATGGCTTGGCTCAGCGGTTGGCCCCCCAGCTCAAATACCTCTGGTCAGAGATCGCGGCTGGGGATGCCCGTCTGTCGTTGCCGGGGTTACCGGATCCTGTGCGGCGGCGGTTAGAAACCCTCAATCGTCCTCTGATTTGTGAGGATCGAGTCCCAGTCAGTTCTGACAATCAAACCACTTTGATGGTTTAGCTTTGCTGACTTGAATTAGATTGAACTGCTGGTGTTCTGAGGTCTGGTTGAGGGACTAGGGCTGGTAGATCCAGAGGGGGATCCCCTGGGTTTGCACCGCAAAGTCAAGCTGCTGGGTGGCAGATCGAATCAGGGATCCGCCGGGCAAAAGCCGTGATAGCCGGGATCCTTGGATGTTGATATTGAGAAACTTGGTATCGGGCGCCAGTCCGGCCAAATTTGCCGCCAAACGCCGGGCATCGTCTTCAGTCCCCAATTGATCCACCAACCCCAACCGTTGAGCCTGTTCACCGCTAAAAATACGGCCATCCGCGAAGGATCTGACCACCGATTCGGGCAGTTGTCGGGCTGAGGCCACCGTCGCCACAAACTGAGCGTAGGTCACATCCACCAACTCTTGTAGGATCCGTTGTTCTTCAACCGAAAGCTCTCGATCAAAGCTGAGGATATCTTTATAGGGGCCGGACTTGATCACCTTAAACGAAACCCCGACTTTTTCGAGTAATCGCTCGATATTGTTGCCGCGAATGATCACCCCAATACTGCCGGTGATGGTGCCGGGATTGGTGACGATCTTGTGGGATCCCATGGCGATATAGACCCCGCCAGAAGCGGAGATATTGCCAAAGCTGGAGACAATTTTCGTTTTGGATTGAAGCTGCTTGAGAGCCTGATAAATCTCTTGTGAATCCCCAACTGTGCCGCCAGGGCTATCGATCCGCAGCACTAGGGCAGGCAATTCCCACTGTTCTACTTTTTTGAGAGCTTTGAGAATCTTGGGCCGCACCTTACTATCAATCACCCCTTCTAACTCAATTCGGGCAATTTGACGATCTCCGGCCAACAAACGTCTGAGCATGGATGTCTAACTCGTGGATAAAACCTGATAACACCTGAATCAGCAGTTGAGTTACGAAGGCTTAGCTAGCCAACTGGGTGATCTGAAAATAGTAGCGGAGCCGTGGCTGCTGCCTGATCGAGCGGGATCTCAAGGTTGATGTCATAAGAATAGAACTGATCGATCCGCTTGCAAAAGCCTGTCTCATTGAGAGCTTGGACATTGGACGAAATGATATAGCTCTGGGAGGGAGAGGCCCGAAAAGCCCGATAGGCTCGGTCGCAATAGGCTTGCTTGGCAGTGGGATCCGCCTCCAACCAGTCGTAGCCATCCATTCGCCCAGAGAGGGATCCCGCTGCCCAGGCCGGAGCCATCCACAGCACCACCATCATGAGTCCGGCCCACAACCATCCTGCGCGTTTCATTGGCAATTCAGTTCCTACTGCAAGTGATCTGCCCCTTGGGGCTGGTTCTATTGTGACGGATCCTTGGGCCACTCATGGGGGCAAATTTGGGCCGTTACCAGAGCAATTCCATCACGGGCCGCTATGCAGATAGTCCAGCAGGGCCATCGCAATCACCTGATTGCCATCTTGAGCCAAGGGATCCGGCTGGCGAGGATCTTGATAGGGCTGGGTCACAAACTCCCAGGGATCCTGAAAAAAGGAGTCCGCCTCAATGACTTTGTGCAAGCTGTGATCCTGCAATCCCTTCAAAAGCAGGTCTGCCTCCCGAAAGCCGCTCCGGGTCAAACAGGTGATCGGGATCCCCACCCGCATCGCCTCTGAAAGGGTGCCGTAACCCGGTTTTGTCCAGATATCAGCACAGACCGGCATCAGATCCACAGGCCGCCACTGCCGCCCATCCAGCCGGATCAAGTTGGACACAGCGGGAGCTTGGGGATCTAAGCTGATGAACACCTGCTGAGCATGCTCCGCCAGCCGATCATAGGGAAATGCCTTCAGCCCATAGCCCCCAAAACTGAGCAGGGTGGGGGTCTGGGTCGGATCCAGCCCCAGTTTTTCTCGCACCTGCACCGGATCCAAAACCGGATCCCCCCCCGTCAGCCCGGTCATCTGCCGTTCAGGGAAAATACTCATCGGTTCAGAAAACGGCAACTGAAACAGCCGGTCGCACTGTCGATAGAGATCCCGGATCCAGGTGACACTGCCCTCAAACGCCATGCCAAAGTCTGCATAGATAAAATCCCAGCCAAAATTGCCCTCCATCCAACAGGGGATCCCGGCAGCATGGGCAATCGCCACCGCCAACGGGGGGATATCCCCAAACACCAGCCGCACTCGATTGAGCTGAATAAACTCCACCTCCGAGCGGATGATCACCGCTGAGCGCAGCCGCAGATCCTCCAAATCCCGCTGGGTCTGACTCAGATCCATCCCCAGACTGTCTTGCTGGATCACCCCGATATCCAGCTTGCGAGGGCGGTGCAGATACTCTCCCGTCAGATACTTATCCAGCAGCCAAGTGGGGGCCGAGGTGACAAAAATCGGCAGCACCTCCGGATCCAGCTTGATTAAGGTTTGTATCACTGCCGCCGTCCGGGTGATGTGCCCAAAGCCGTGCGCCGTCACCGCCACATACACAGGGATCATCTTTCGCTCCTTTGTCCTGTCTTGGATCTTTTATCCTGCCTTGCCCGACCTCAACAGGCTGGATCGGAGGATGTCGTTAGAATGTGAACCTTTGTAATGTTAACTTTTGTAATGTTAACTTTTGT
>CAZODP010000043.1:0-8588 GCA_964578595.1 uncultured bacterium | reverse complement strand
TTTGTAATGTTAACTTTTGTAATGTTAACTTTTGTTCTGAATCTAACGCCTGACGAATCAACTGTCGCAACAGTTTAATTTATCTAATCGAAGTCATAAATAAAGTAATAATCGCAGTTTCCGTCAAGATGATAGCTTGTAGTTAACGACTAAGCTAAAACAAATCGAAAGGTAGTCGGGAAGGTCAGATCAGAGTCGTGGGAAGGTGAGGAAAGAGGATCTCTCAATCCTGAGTTCTCAGCGGTTTTCGATGCTCGATTTTATGCTTTCCACTAGCTTTGCCGAGTTTTTTGCTGAGAGAAAGCGTAGCGAGACCAGACAAAAAGAGTGTTTCATGAATCGTGCTTCACTCCTGGCTTCTCTTCACTTCCCGGCGTTTTGTCAAAGTCTGCACTCAAGGTGGAGTCATCGTGTCCTATTCAACTGCTCAATCCAAGTCCGGCTACAAGGCAGGCGTTCAAGATTATCGCCTCACCTACTACACCCCGGATTACACCCCCAAAGATACTGATATTTTGGCCTGTTTTCGGGTGACTCCTCAGCCCGGCGTGCCTCCCGAAGAGGCGGGTGCTGCGGTGGCGGCGGAGTCCTCCACAGGCACCTGGACAACCGTGTGGACGGATCTGCTCACCGATTTGGATCGCTACAAGGGTCGCTGCTACGACATCGAGGCGGTGCCGGGTGAGGATAATCAATACTTCTGCTTTATCGCCTATCCCCTCGACCTGTTTGAGGAGGGATCCGTCACCAATCTACTGACCTCAATTGTGGGCAACGTGTTTGGGTTCAAAGCCCTCAAAGCCTTGCGCCTAGAGGATCTGCGCATCCCGGTGGCCTACCTCAAGACCTTCCAAGGCCCGCCCCACGGCATCCAGGTGGAGCGGGACAAGTTGGGCAAGTACGGGCGTCCTTTGCTGGGCTGCACCATCAAGCCCAAGCTGGGTCTATCGGCCAAAAACTACGGTCGAGCGGTTTACGAATGTCTGCGGGGGGGGCTGGACTTCACCAAAGATGACGAAAACATCAACTCTCAGCCCTTCCAACGGTGGCGCGACCGCTTTTTGTTTGTGATGGATGCCATTCACAAGGCTCAAGCAGAAACAGGGGAGATCAAAGGCCACTATCTCAATGTCACCTCCCCCACCGTTGAAGAGATGTACAAGCGGGCGGAGTATGCCAAAGAGTTGGGCGCGCCCATCATCATGCACGACTATCTGACCGCTGGCTTTACCGCCAATACCAGTCTGGCTCGCTGGTGCCGCGATAATGGCATCCTGCTGCACATTCACCGGGCCATGCACGCCGTCATCGACCGCCAAAAGAACCACGGCATCCACTTCCGGGTTTTGGCCAAGTGCCTGCGCATGTCTGGGGGCGATCACCTCCACTCTGGCACTGTGGTGGGCAAATTGGAAGGGGAGCGGGACATCACCCTCGGCTTTGTGGATCAGATGCGGGAAAACTATGTGGAAGCTGACCGTTCTCGCGGCAACTTCTTCACCCAAGATTGGGCCTCGATGCCCGGTGTGTTGCCGGTGGCCTCCGGCGGGATCCATATCTGGCACATGCCCGCCCTGGTGGAGATCTTTGGGGATGACTCGGTGTTGCAATTTGGCGGCGGTACCCTGGGTCACCCCTGGGGCAATGCTCCCGGCGCGATGGCTAACCGGGTGGCCCTGGAAGCCTGTGTCCAAGCCCGTAACGAAGGCCGCAGTCTGGCTCGCGAAGGCAATGATGTGATCCGCGAAGCGGCTCGTTGGTCCCCCGAACTGGCCGCAGCCTGCGAACTCTGGAAAGAGATCAAGTTCGAGTTCCAGGCGGTTGACACCCTCTAAAGGGATCCCCACCCACAGGATCAGCAGAGGGGATTGAGGTTTGCTACCCTGAGTCCACCTCAATCCCCGCCACCCCCGGATCCGGGCCATGAACCTGAAGCAGATCGCCAAAGACACCACCGCCACCTTGATTAGTTATCTCACCTATCAAGCGATGCGAACGGTATTGAGCCAACTCAGCGAGATGGATCCGCCCCAAGCCCTGTGGCTGCGGCAGTTTTCCACCAGCGAAAAGCTCCAAAATGGCGAAACCTATCTCCAGGAGCTGATGCGAGAGCGGCCCGATTTGGCCTATCGGCTGATGACGGTACGGGAGCATATCGCCACCGAAATTGCTGATGTCTTGCCTGAAATGCTCAAAACCGGGATCCAGTCGGCCAATCTGTCTCAGCGGCGTGCCCATTTGGAACGAGTTACAGGCATGAACGATGCCCCTAGCTCCATCCCCGAAGATCCGAGTGCTCCCCAGGATCCGATTGGCCCCGAATCCTAAGCTCCATCAGCCCATCCCCTAATCCACACCCACTTAACCGGAGATTAATCCATGCAAACCCTGCCCAAAGAGCGTCGTTACGAGACCCTCTCCTTTTTGCCCCCCCTGACGGATCTGCAGATCACCAAGCAAGTCCAGTACATTTTGGATCAGGGCTACATCCCAGCGGTGGAGTTTAACGAAACCTCGGATCCCACCATGACCTACTGGACAATGTGGAAGTTGCCCCTATTCAATGCCACATCCACCCAAGAGGTGCTGAGCGAAGTCCAGGCTTGCCGGGGATCCTATTCCAACTGCTTCATTCGAGTGGTGGGCTTTGATAATGTGCTGCAATGCCAGGTGTTGAGCTTTATTGTTCACAAGCCCAGTGGCCTACGCTAGTTCTGTTAGCTGACCCCATTGCCCCTCCCCCCTAACTGAGATCAGCTCAGTAAACCTTTAATCGGATCCCCGGCCTGTGGGATCCTTTTTTCGTGCTTCGTGTTTTTGTGTTTTGTGTGTTTTGTTAAGTGACCCCTGCTGTAAACCTATCCAATGGCTTGGTCTTTGCCACAGGATCCGCTATGCTAATATGCCGATAGCGATTGTTTAGTCCTGCCCTCGTAGCTCAGTGGACTAGAGCACTTGGTTCCGGTCCAAGGTGTCGGAGGTTCGAATCCTTTCGAGGGCGTTTTAACTCAAGCTCAGGTGTGAATCAAGCTCGCCATTGTCCCCATGGCTCTGGCCTAGATGTTGGGGGCAGATGTGGTATTGCTTTGATGAGATGCAGGCTGGGGGTGCCAAACTGGTATCACTAAAGATGTGGTTCAGAGACGCGAAATATGGCATTTGACTGGTTTCGTCGCCAATACGTCCAACAGGAGCAGGCCCCAGACCCCTCAGTGGGATCCTCAGCGGAGTCATCCTCTGCACCCGAAACGTCTCCACCTGAGTCTGCCTCTGAACCGGATCCTCAAGCGGATTATCTGGCCTTTGCCAAAGCAGCTTACGCCAATATCAAAGCCCGTCAGCAGGCCGAGCAACCGATCCCATCTGTTGCAGAACAACCAGCAGAACCATCCTCTGAGCTAGCAGACGAAGAGCCAGAAAATGCTGATACTGCGATCCTGGATAGCATCACGCTGGAGGAGGATACAGACAAGGACAGCACAGACGCTGAAGTAACTGAGGTGAAGCCAGAAGTCGAGATTGAGCCTCAGGATCCCACATCTTCTGAACTCACGGATGAACTCACGGATCCCGCCGCTGCCGTTCAATCAGAGCAACTGCCGGGATCTGCTCCCAGCACTGCTTTTTTTGACCTAGCCCCCCAGGCCAGTCAGCGACTGGAAGCGCTCGCCGCCACCGCCCTCGAAGAACCGCCGCCCCCGGATCCTGTGGCCGTTCAAACCGCAACGCCACCGACTGAGATCCCAGGCTTACAGTTTGATGAGGGATTTCGCTGGTCAGCCGACCTACTGGCGGCGCAGGGGCGCAAACCGGAGCAGGTTTCGGTTGAGGAGATCACCTGGCTGCAAAAATTGCGGCAAGGCTTGGGCAAAACCCGCCTCAGCTTGATCAACCAGCTCAAAGCCCTGGTGGGCCGTGGCCCCATTGATCAAGAGGCGGTTGAGGAGATCGAAACCCTGCTTTTGCAAGCGGATGTGGGGGTGGATGCCTGCGACCGCCTGATCAGTGCCCTCCAGGAGCGAATGCGCCAACAGACCCTGCCCCCCGAAGAGGCGGTGCGTTATCTCAAAGCCGAGATGCGGGAGATGTTGACCCTGGGGGATCCCACCTTTGCCCCAGAGCGGGAGACCCTCAATATCTGGCTGATCGTGGGGGTGAATGGGGCGGGCAAAACCACCACCATCGGCAAGCTGGCCCATATCGCCAAACAATCGGGCTATAACTGCCTGGTGGCGGCGGGGGATACCTTTCGGGCGGCTGCTGTCGAGCAACTCAAGATCTGGGGCCAGCGGGCAGAGGTGGAGGTGATCGCCAATCCCGGCCAAAATACGGATCCGGCGGCGGTGGTGTTTGATGCGGTGACAGCGGCTCAGGCCCGCCAAATCGAATTACTCTTGGTGGACACGGCTGGACGCCTGCAAAACAAAAAAAATCTGATGGAAGAACTGAGCAAAATTCGCCGCATCATCGACAAAAAAGCGCCCCATGCCAAGATTGAATCTCTACTGGTTTTGGATGCCACCCTCGGTCAAAATGGTCTGCGTCAGGCGGAGGTGTTTGCCCAAGCGGCCCAACTGAGCGGGGTGGTACTCACCAAACTGGACAGTACCGCCAAGGGGGGGATCGCCTTTGCCATCACCCAACAACTGGGCCTACCGATTCGGTTTATCGGGGCCGGTGAAGGGATCGAAGATCTGCGGCCCTTTTCCAGCTACGAGTTTGTGGAAGCCCTGGTGAGTGAGTACTAAGTGACTGGTTGAATCCTGATCCGGATCCTGATTGAAATGCTTAGATAAGGTAGGACATGAGTGCTTTGGGCAGGGAAAGGATCCGATGATTGTGGTGATGAAAGACGAGACCCCCACTGAGGTGATTGAGCAACTGAGTCAGCAGTTTTGTCAGATGGGGCTGACCCCCGAACGGATCGTTGGCACCCAAAAGGTGGTGATCGGGTTAGTGGGGGATACGGCTTCGTTGGATGAGGCGGCAGTCCAAAACTACAGCCCCCATATCGAGCAGGTGATGCGGGTGGGCAAAAAGTTCAAACGGGCCAGCCTCGATTATCGCCATGGCACCTACACCACTGTCACCGTTTCTACCCCCAAAGGATCCATTGCCTTTGGCCATCATCAATCTGTGGTGGTGATGGCTGGCCCCTGCTCGGTGGAAAATGAGGCCATGATCATTGCCACCGCCCAACAGGTCGGATCCTGTGGAGCCGCTTTTTTGCGGGGGGGAGCCTACAAACCCCGCACTTCCCCCTACGATTTTCAGGGGCATGGGGAGAGCGCACTAGATCTACTGGCAGCCGCCCGCGATGCTTCTGGACTAGGGATTATCACCGAAGTTATGGACACCGCTGATGTGGAGGTGGTGGCATCCGTGGCGGATATTTTGCAGGTGGGGGCACGGAATATGCAAAACTTCGCCCTACTCAAAAAAGTCGGATCCCAGCCCAAACCCGTGATGCTCAAGCGTGGCCCCGCAGCCACCATTACCGAATGGCTGATGGCAGCCGAATACATCCTGGCGGCAGGCAACCCCAATGTGCTGCTGTGCGAGCGGGGGATCCGCACCTTTGACAGCCAGTACACCCGCAACACCCTCGATATCTCCGCCATCCCCGTCTTAAAAACCCTGACGCATCTGCCGGTTGTGATTGATCCCAGCCACGGCACCGGCAAATCTCAATTTGTGCCCATGATGACCAAGGCATCGCTGGCGGCAGGTACTGATGCTCTGTTGATCGAAGTGCATCCGGATCCCACCAAAGCCCTCTCGGATGGGCCGCAGTCCCTGACCTTTGCAGATTTTGCCATCCTGATGCAGGAGCTAGCCCCGATGGCGGAGGCGATGGGCCGCTGCTGGCCTGGATCCCGAAAGCCGATCTTGGTCTAATTGAGCTGTCACCAACAGATCCAACCCACCCTTCCCTCCAATGAATCCATTCAGGCTGAACCCATTGACAATAAATCTGACAGTCAATCAACGGACTTCGGCCCGGATCCTGGTGGGTCTACTGCTGGGATCCCTGCTGGGCTGTGCTGAGGGGATGGAGTCAAGCTCCCAGCCATCTGAGCTAGATCCAAAGCAGATTAGCAGGATCGAGAGCTATCGGGGGGAGGATGGCACCCAATTTGCAGCGGATCCTGAGGGATGTGGGGCTTTGCCATCAGGATTTCCTCGTTACCTATTGATGCCTGGATCCGAGGTGTTGTCATCGGGGGTGATTGCAGATGAGGCGGGATCGATGCAGGCGGTGCGACTGTTGACTCGTGCAGATGAGGCGACGTTGGCCCACCACTACCGCGATCAACTCTGGTACGGACGTTGGGATCTACTTTCAGAAACAACAGATGGGGATTTTGTGGTTTGGGTGCTGGAGGATACTCACCCGGATCCGCAGCGATTTGGGCGACAGGTGATGATCCAGGTCGGCCCCCCCCAAGCCGGCACACGAGAGATCTTGCTGGTGCTGACCCAGAGCCAACCCCAGGATCCGGTGATCGAGCCGGTGATCACGGTGGCCTCTCAGTGTGCAGGGTAGATCAAAAAAAATGATGAAAAAGATAACGGAAAGATAACGGTCAGTTGGCCCGTTGCCAATCGGCGATATTCCAGGTTTCCAGATCCCAGGGGGTCAGATCGATCCCGGTGATCGAATTGGCGGCAGCAGCGGGGTTGAGGCGATCAATGATCGGAATGACCGCCACATCTTCAACCGTCAGGAACGTATTCATGGCTTTGATCATCTCTTCACGAATAGCCTCATCGGTTTCAGTCACCAGAGCCTCGACCATGGCCTCATAGTCTGGGTTGCAGTAGCGAGATTCGTTGGTGGTAGACCAGTTATTTTCTTTTTGTGTGATTTCATCGCAGGAGTAGCGGCGCAGATAGGCGGTAGGATCCGGGCTGTCATTGCCGGTGGTATACATCTGCAGATCGGCATAAAAGTGGCCGATATTGTCGGGGTTGGCTGGCTCGCTGTCAAAGAAGATACTGGCATCGGTGCTTTTGAGTTCCAGATCAATACCGATGCTGGCGAAATCCTGCTTGATCACCTCCTGGGTCTTTTGCCGCTGGGAGTTGACGGAGGTCTGAAACACTAACCGGGCCTCAAACCCCTCTTTGTCCCGGATCCCGTTGCCATTGGTGTCGATCCATCCGGCTTGGTCTAGCAGTTCGGCGGCTTTTTCGAGATTGAACTCAAAGGGGGCATTGGCCCGGAGATTTTCGGGGGCAACGATGTAGTCATTGGTGGGGATCCCGGCGGATCCATACAGCTCGGTGGCAATGGTCTGCCGGTCAATGGCTAGAGAGAGGGCACGCCGGACATTGAGATCGCTCAAAAAAGGATGGGGGATATCTCTGTGGGCACGCTGACCCTCATGTTCCAGATTGGGATCGCTGAAGTTGATCAAGATCCGCTCCATATTGGGGCCGGGTTTGGGGATCACCTGTCCGATGCCTGTGGCCTCCAGTTGGGATAAAATCGCCGCTTCCACCTGGACATTCCAGGCATAGTCGGCATCGCCCGTCTGCAAGACCGCTCGTGCCGCTGAGGTGGCATCGCCGCCCCCCTTGAGTTCCACCCGCTGAAAAAAGGGCTTGCCCTCCTCTCGGTAGTTGGGATTGGCCTCATAGACGATCACATCCCCAGGTCGGACATCCACCGCCCTGTAGGGGCCAGTGCCCACCGGATCCAGGTTGGCGGGAGCCTCGCGGGAGTTGGGGCCATTGAAGGGGGCAAAAATATGCTCAGGGAGCACCATGCCGTTGGTGCCCACAAAAGGTAAATACCAGGCCACATTCGGCTCAGCAAAGGTGATGGTGACAGTCCGCTCATCCACCGCTGCCATGGACTCCACCTCGGCGTAGTATTCGGAGGTCACGGCTCCCACCTCAGGATTGCTGATGTAGTCATAGCTAAACACCACATCCGCCGCCGTGAAGGGGGTGCCATCTGACCAGGTCACCCCTTCTTTAAGGATCCAGGTCACAGAGGTCAGATCCTCGGCTAGACCACCATTTGCGATGGTGGGGATCGCAGCGGCCAAAATGGGGACTAATTCCCCTTGGGCATTAAAGCTGGCCAGTGGCTCATAGACCAGACGGCTGGCCTCAAAGTCTTTGGTGCCTGTGGAGAGATGGGGATTGAGCAGAGTGGGAGCCTGCCAGTAGAGCAGATTGAGCACCTCACTAGACTGGGCCATCACCGGGATCCCTGCGAGACCAAGGCTGACCCAGGATCCACCCACCACCCCGGCAGAGATCCAAGCGACGGTTTGCAAGCCTTTGGTTTTTAACCTTTTAATTTCTAAGCTGTTGAGCAAAAATCGCTTCATTTTGAAACCTTTGATTGAGGCTTTTGATTGAGACTTCTGGTAAAAACCCTAGAGCTATGCAGGATCCCCACAGACGAATGCGGTGTTTGCCAGTTTGGGATCTGCGCCTCAGGGTATCAAGCTGAGGGAGAGGAGATGTAGAGCCAGATACAAAATATCTACAAAATCTCAGAGCGAGAGCAGAAAGGGTGGATTTGGCAGCCCTCGGATCCGTCTTGGCCAGCCAGATTATGGCAAAGTTGA
>CAZODP010000042.1:23085-24847 GCA_964578595.1 uncultured bacterium | reverse complement strand
CTCCAATCAGCTGGTATCCAGCCTGCCTACTGCTATGTTCCCTGGTTTGTTCTCGGTTTCATCAACCTTGTCATCTTGTCATCATCGTTTTTTATACTCCATAAGTTCTGGCAACAGATAGATCAAGCCTGATGATAGCGATTTGACAGTAGTGTTGTGGTGTGTGTTTTTGACTTTCAAGATCTGCACTCACTTTTGAGTCAGGATTAAGAAAAGTTTACTTGGTGATGAATGGATCGAAACTTACTTGGTTCTGTCTTTTCAGATGAACCTAGATAGCTCACCAGGATGTCACATGACTTTCTTTTCTCAAGAACAGCCTTGGATCCCCCCAGGCCTAAGGATCCCCTCAATCCCGACTGGTTTTGCCTCTGCTGACAGGATCTGCCAGCTCTCTCAGCGTCAATCTCTGAGCAATAGTTTTCAATCAGCAGTAATGGATCCAACTGATTTTGATCTTGAATTGTTGATCAATCAAGAGGATCCAGCTCCCCTCTGCCAGGATATATCGGCCAAATTGAGTGCGGATCCGCCGGCGATCTTGTTGGTGGATGATGATTCTTTACATCGGGTCTACATCAATCGTCTGGCTCAAAACGAAGGCTTTCGGGTGATCGAGGCCGCCAGTGGTGAAGAGTGTCTCAGTCTCTTTGGGGAGGTGCAGCCTGATATTGTCTTGCTAGATGCGGTCATGCCTGGGATGGATGGTTTTAGCTGCTGTAAAAGACTGCAAGAGATCGATGGTCAGACTCCCGTTTTGATCGTGACTGCTCTGCACAATCAGGCGGCAATTGATCACTCTTTTGCGGCAGGAGCGACCGACTATATCAGTAAGCCGATCCACTGGGAGGTTTTGCGCCAAAGGATCCTGCGCCTGACCCAAACGGGCCGAGCCATGAAGGAGCTACATCGCCAACATGCGCAAGAAAAACAGTGGATCCAACATATTCAGAGCCTCAACACAGCCCTCGAACTCAAAGTCCAGGAGCGCACCGCCCAGCTCAATACCCAGGTCAAAGAGTTGCAGCAATTGGACGAACTCAAAAAAGATTTTTTGTACTCCGTTTCCCATGAGCTGCGAACACCATTATCCAATATCAAAATTGCTCTCAAGATGCTGGATAGCCAGCTCAGAGCCAATATCTTGCCGCAGCAACCAACTGAAACTCAAGTGCGGCTCGACCGCTATCTCACGATCATTGGTGATGAATTAAGCCGTGAAATTAAGTTGGTCAATGATCTGCTGGATTGGCAACGGCTGGCGGCTGGTACCGAATTGGATCCCCCAGAATGGATTGACCTTTATGGTTGGCTGCCCAAGTTGGTTAACCCCTTTCGAGAGCGCACCCAAGAGCATCATCAAACCTTATCGGTTATCCTCAACCCTGGTCTTCCCAGTCTGTTGAGTCATCCTCAAACCCTTGGTCAAATCATTGCAGAACTGCTTCAAAACGCCTGCAAATATACCCCCCCTGGTGAGACCATCACCCTGACAGTGGCTCTGGATCCCGATCATCACCAACTTCTTCTGGGTGTCTGCAATACAGGCGTTGAGATTCCTGCCGATCAGATGCAACGGATCTTTGATAAGTTTTACCGGATTCCCAATGGGGATCCTTGGAAGCACGGGGGCACAGGGTTGGGACTGGCTCTCCTGAACAAACGGGTGACATTGATGGGGGGATCCGTTCAGGTGTTGAGTAAAAACATGAAGACGACTTTCACCGTCTCCCTCCCCTTGACTCATCTCTGAATGGCTTTA
>CAZODP010000042.1:20129-22985 GCA_964578595.1 uncultured bacterium | reverse complement strand
TCAACCATAGGATCCCAAGACCTAGATCAGCCGGGATCCTGTGGTTGGCTCTTCTTAGCCACCTGTCCAGATTGGCCATCAACCTGCTGGGGCTAACAGTTGTTCACCCTCTAGCATGCGGCTAGCCGCACTGAGCAACTCTTCTTCTAGGTAGGGCTTGGTAAAGTAAGCGGTCGCCCCCAATTCGCGTGCGGTTTGGCGGTGACGCTCGGCCCCCCGGGAGGTCAGCATTGCAATCGGCTTGTCCTGAAGATGGGGATCCTGGCGTAGGTGAGACAGCAATTGCAGACCATCCATCCGCGGCATCTCGATGTCGCAGAAGATCAAGTCGCACGGCAAACCACCCCGCAGCTTTTCCCAGGCATCTTGACCATCTCTGGCCTGCTCCACCCGGTAACCCACCTTGGCAAATGACATCGATAACAGCTCCCGCACCGTAATCGAGTCGTCCACGATCAACACAGTGGTCTGATGCTCTTGCTCATCCTGACCCGAGGTATCGTCGATGCCCTCCCATGTGCGGCTGACCTCGCGGCGGGTACGGCCTTGGGCCAGATCCACCAGCTCCAAAATGTCCGCAATCGGCAGCACCCGACCATTACCCAGCACCGTTGCCCCCGCAATACCCACAGGCTTGGTGATCGGTCCTCGCAGTTGCTTGATCACAATCTCTTGTTCTTCCACAAAGCTATCCACCTGCAGGGCCACATAGCTGCCAGAACTTTGGATGATCACCACCGGCACGATCCCTTCGTCTTGGGTGATACTGTACACCTCAGTGCCTCGCCGACCATGGGGACGGCTGAACCGTAGCAGGTGAGAAAGAGGTTGGAAGTGCAGCCGCTGATCCCGCCAGGGGATGGTGGGCCGCCCCTGCTCATCGGGGATGATCTCATCTTGAGGCACATCCAGCATTTCTTCGACGCCATCGAGGGGGAAGGCAATCAGGGCCTTATTGCTGACGCAGACCATCGCCTTGGAGATACTCAGGGTCAACGGCAGTCGAATGGTAAATGTCGTGCCCTTGCCAGGGGTAGAGTCCACCTGAATGCTGCCCCGCAGCTCCGAGATATTGCGACGCACCACGTCCAGACCCACCCCGCGACCGGCCAGATCGTCCACCTCCTCCTCATCCCGGCCACTAAAGCCAGGATGGAAGAGCACATTAAAGACATCATCCTCGGTGGCATTGTGATCCAATAGCCCCAGGGAGAGGCCCTTCTGCTTCACTTTTTCCACCGGGATCCCGCCCCCATCGTCGCTGACCACAATGATGGACTGATTCCCTTGATAAAAAGCCCGGATCCAGATCTTGCCCTCAGGATTTTTGCCCGCCCGCCGCCGTTCTTCGGGAGATTCAATCCCGTGTACCAGAGCATTATTGACCAGGTGGGTCATGGGGTCATACAGCTCTTCTAGGATCGCCTTATCAATCGAGGTATCGCGGCCTTCCACCTCCAGGCTGGCCTGCTTGCTGGTTTTGATGGCCAAGTCCCGAATAGCGCGGGGCAGGCGGTCAGCGATCTGGGAGAATGGCACCATTCGAGCCCGATTGAGACCTTCCTGGAGCTGAGTGGTCACCTGCCGGAACTGCCGAGCCACTTGCTCCGCCTCATCCACCGCAAACTCAATATCCGATGAGGATTCCCGCACTCGCACGATCAGCTCGATAATCTCCTGCGACAGAGCGTGGAAGGCACTAAAGCGATCCATTTCCAAGGCATCAAAGCCATGGGATCCGGTGTTGTAGAGAGCAGAGCTGCTGGAGTTGCCGGCGGCCCCGTTGCCTCCCCCCACATAACTACCGACAGCAGAGCGAGTCTCACCCCGACTGGACATCAAAGCGGTTTCTAGCAGGGAGCGGTCGTACTGATCTTGCATCTGTTGGCCCAGATCCCCCAGTTGTTGAACTCGGCCTAGCAAGCCATCCAAAAACTGGCGCAGACGCACATGGTTCTGTTCCATACTGTTGCGGTTGACCACCAGCTCTCCCACCAGGTTGTTGATCTGATCGAGGTGGCGCACTTCCACCCGCATCGTCTGGTTCGAGAAACTGCTGGTACGGCGGCCCGGTGCAGGGGCTGTGGGCATGGTGACCGCAACGGGCGGGGATGGCGCAACAGAGGCGGGTGCCGAGGGGGCGAGATCTAGATCCCCCAGGATCGCCTCCAGCTCCTTATCGAGATCGTCTAGGTCTCCACCTGGGGCGGTATTGGTGGCATCGGTAACTGCTGCCGAGGCCGGGATCGGGCTAGCCTCTGATGGATCCCCCTGATCAGATGAGTCAAACAGAGCCGCTAAATGGTCAAGGCTTGGCTCAAATCCATCCCCATCCTGGGATCCCGTTAGGTCTTGATCGCCCCAAAGGGAATCTAGCTCCTGCTCAAAATCACTCAAGAAGCTGTCTGTTTCAGCCCCACTCTCAGGGATGGCACTTTCAGGGATCGAGATCTCAGGTTCAGGTTGAGGCGCCATCGTGTCGTCAGCAAACAAGGCATCGAGATCGGCAAAGGCTGGAGCACTTTCCCCCAACTCAGGCTGGATCCCCTCGGCTGTATCGACTGTTGGGAGGTCATTGACCGGATTGAGTCCAGACAGGGGATCCGAAACCGGATCTTGATCCCCAAACAGTGAGTCCAGCTCCGTTAACTCTGAGCTGAAATCCTCTGAGTCATCGGCTGCATGGCTGAGATCGCCACTGATCTCTAGCTCTGGTTCGTCTACGGTGGGTGCGTCTCCAAACAGTGAATCTAGATCCCCAAAGTCAGGATCCTCATGGCTTTCCACAGGAGTGCTCTGGATGGATCCACTGCTGTTGAGGGAAGCCTCAGGCCCGCCCTCATTATCCGCAGGGAA
>CAZODP010000042.1:13811-20029 GCA_964578595.1 uncultured bacterium | reverse complement strand
ATCCGCAGGGAATAGATCATCGAGATCCCCAAAGGCATCCTCAACATCCGTTACGCCTGCCCGTACACCTTCACGGGTCAACACTGGATCTGGGGTTTCAGCCTCATCCCCAAACAGATCATCCAAGCCCGCAAAAGTATCGTCAGGGCTGCCCGTCTCCTCCACCTGAGCATCCTCAGCCCCCAAAATATCGAGGGCATCCTCCTCAAATAGGCCATCGAGGGCATCCAGTGTATTGTCCGCTGCTGCCGCTTCAATGGGTTCAACCTCTGACACCGCTGCAGGATCCATATCTGGCATGGCTGACATAGCAAGGCTTTCCTCAAGCAGTTCGCTTTGAGGATCCTGGCCAAAGGGATCTGCAAGAGACTGGGCAGAGGCAAGCTCAGGCTCACTCTCGGCGGTGGCCACAGTAGACTCCATCTGCTCCAGACGGGATAGCTCCGTAAACAGATCATCCAGCGTGACGGTCTCTAGGTCATCGTCAACACTATTCGAGGATCCCGCTGGCTCAAAGACCTCCAGATCCGCAAAGGCATCCTCCAAACTGTTTTCCGTCGAGGTGCCCACCGATGAGGTGTCCCCTGAATGAAGTTCGGGTGAATGAAGTTCAGGCTCTGGCTCTGATCCAAAGAAGTCCCCTAGCCCAAACACATCCTCTTGTTCGTCAGCAGTGGCCGCAGCCAAGGAGGGCAATTCAGAGATGTCAGCATCGCCAGTCTCAGGCTCTGATCCCCAAAAATCCATCCCGGCCTCAGGCTCCGGATCCCCCACCGCGGTCTCTGGGGTTAAGGCCAGATCTTGATCTGCCAAACTGCCCAGCAGGAAGGGATCCGCTACATCATCGTGACTGGTCTGTTCATGGCTCGCTAGCTCATCACTGTCTGGTTCATGGCCAGCGGACTGGGCTGCTAGGGTCAGCTCATCGTTATTCAATGGATCAAACACTTCTTGATCAAATAGATTCTCTAGGCCCAAGTCCCCATCGAAACCAGGCATGATCATCGGCTCAGCAGGCTCTTCGGCTCGTTCCCGATCATCCCCAGTCAGGGCCTGATCGGTGATATCGATCAAGTCAGTCGCGGCAGTGTGAATCACCGGATCCAAAGGGGCGAGGCCCTCAGGTGCCGTGATCGCCTCCTCTGGTTTGTCATTGGCCAGATCCCCAAACAGATCCGCCAGATCCAGATCTGCCTTGGCCTCGATCACAGCTTCCGACCATTCGGGCTGGTCTATCTCTCGCTCTGAGGGCTGGATCCAGTTCAGATCAGGCACTTCTTCGGTGGCAGCTTGCTCGGCGGCATTATCAAACAAATCCGCAAAAGCGGCTTCATCCGCATCACTGAGGGTCAAAGGAGCGGGATCAAAATCCGGCTCTGAGGACAGCTCAGCAGCACTGGTCTGCCAATCACTGGCGGCTGATTCTGCCAAAGGCTGCCAAAACTCTGCCGTCGGATCCGCTGGAGCGCCCTCTTCAGTTGAGGCTTCAAATGACACCTGAGGATCCAGGGCCTGAGGTTCGTCAGCCCCATTCCCAAAACCATCCAGGTCAGAGAGGGTTGATTCAGCCTGATCGTCATCAGCAATCACAGACTCAAACAACGCCACCAGATCGGTATCCACTTCTTCGGTGATGATCTCGGCGATCTCCGGCAACACAATCTCCTCTTCTGGAGACATCTCAGCTTCTGGCGGCTGCACCGGATCCCGATCGAGGGCAAACACCTGATCGAAAGCACTCTCAACCGCCGACTGCACCAGATTATCCGGATCCAGCAGCTCAGACTCAGAGGGTTCGCCTGCCTCCATCAGCGCTCCCCGACCTTGAGGCTGATCAGCCCAATCGAGATTCAATCCCTGCTCCATCGGCTCCACAGGTTGAGCCGCCGATGGATCCGCAACATCAAAAAGATTCGCAAAATCCTGATCATCCCCGATGGTTTCTGAAAAATCTTCTGACGAACTTGATGCACTCGCTGCCTCTAGCTCAAGATCCTCTGTCCCAGAAGCTAGCTCTGCTGCAGGGGATCCCGGTGGACTGGATTCGGGTTCAAAGCTCTCATCAAAGAGATCCGCCAAGTCACCACTGCCCTCAAGGGAGCTGTCTTGGGGTCTGAACCCCTCAATCGCCCCCTGCTCAGCAATATCTTCTAGTAACTGGGCGGACGCATCGGGATCCAAATCCCCTTCTAGGCTGCCAAAGACGCTTTCAAAGCTGTCGGCATCGTCAGAACTGAGGGAGTCGGCCTCGAAGCGTTCACCCCTGGACAGCTCGCTAGCAAATGAATCTGAATGACCTGAATCAAATAAATCTGCGGCAAAATCCTCCTCAAGTGTGGTGGCCCCCACCGTTACCCCGGCGTCCGTCAGTTCCAATTCTTCTGAAAAACCGGACTCAAAAGCTGAAGCAAAGGGATCCCCTAACTCGTCTGCATCATCAAGCACAGTTGAGGATACCGTCACCCCTGCTTGATCTGAATCCAGCTCCAACTCAGCCCCTTCAACACCCCCCTCAATACCAGGATCAAAGACAGCATCAAACAGATCCGCCATGTCATCACCGGTCATTTCCGGCTCCACCGCCACCTCAGGCTCAGGTCGCAGCGCCAGCAGTTCGTCAGTTGGGGCCACCTGATCCAGAGATCCTGCCAGCAAAAATTGATGGGCTTGCTTGAGATTGCGCAGAATGGGCAGAGCTACTGTACTCAACTCGCAGTCTGAGGGAGTCAAGACATCCGCCACCAGATCCAGCACATTGACCCATTGGGTGACCTGGTGGGCTTGACCCCCCTGCCGCAACTGCTCCACCTCCTGCAACAACGCCGCCTGCGCAGTTCCCCCCTGCTTAAACAGCTCCAACATCCGCCGCAGAGCCTGCGGGATCGTCTGCTGCACCGCCACAGCCCAAGGATCCGGTTGTGGGGCAACAGGTGCTGGGGCCACAACGTCACCCGTCGCCACTTCACCCGCCATCAACTGCCGGATCCGTTCTTCCGCCTCTGTCAAGATGGGCTGCACCTCTGTCCAAGCTGCTTCCCCTTCGCCCTGCGGCAAAAAGCCCAACTCCTGCAACCGATGTAACAGGCGAGCCAAGGTATCATACCCCTGCAATAACAGGCTCTCCAGCCTCTGATCGGCAGGGATCTCGCCGGGATGATTGCGGAAAAAGCTAAAGCAGTCTTCCAGCCGGTGGGCGGTCTTTTGGATACTGCTAAAGCCCAACTGCGCCGATCCCCCCTTGATCGAGTGAGCCGCCCGAAATAGCTCGTTGATCAGCTCCGGATCCTCGCTTTGCTGGCCCAGATTGAGCAATCCCTGCTCGATGGTCTGCAAGTGCTCCATCGCCTCTTCCAAAAAGAAGCCCATAATTCGCCGCTGGGCCTCGGTCATCGGCGGTGGCTCTGGAATAGTTGAAGCCGCCTGCTGCCCGGTCATCGCCATCAACTCAGGGGAGGGCTTGACCTCGGCAGAGGCATTTTGCAACAGCAGCTCCCGACTCTGCTTCAGATCCCGCAACACAATCAAGGCCAAGCTGCGTAGATCGCTGTCAGGATTGGCAATGGCCGCCTGAATGGTATCGCACAGGTGCCCCCAGCCCGCAAAGCGATGGGTTTCTCCCGCTTGCTTGAGGGATCCCACCACCTGCGCCAACTGCTGACGATTGCCCGGCTGATCCCGCTGCTTGAACAGCTCTAGCATCTCCCGAAGGTATTGGGGGATCCGTTGGGTCAGAGCCATTTGAGGGGTTTCTACCGCCGGTTTGGGGGCAGCGGCGGCCACCGGGGCGGCAGCATTGGGATTGGCCTCCCCCAGCAGGCCATAGAGGTGACTCTCCGTTTCAGCAAAGACTGGCTCGAGACCCTCCAAAGCAGTGCGCCCCTTTTCTTCCGACAGCCCCGCTGGACTCTGGAGATCCTCCAACAACATCGCCAGCACATCGTAGCCCTGAAGTAGCAGGCTCTCCAGGTGCTGATCCACCGGCACGCGCCCCTCACGCGACCGAAACACATTGAAAAAGTCCTCCATCCGGTGCGCCACCCGCTGGATGGATCCCAAGTTGAGCATGGCTGCCCCCCCCTTGATGGAGTGAGCTGCCCGAAAGAGTTCGTTGATCAGCTCCCCATCTGTCAAGCTATCGCGCAAGCTCAGCAACCCCTGCTCGATGGTGGTCAGGTGATCGCGGGACTCTTCGATGAAATAGCCAAGGATCCGCTGTTGGGCTTCTTGGTTCATGGCCGGGACTTCCTCAATGGTTGGGTTTGAAAATAGCTAACAATCAGCTCACTCAGTTAGACCTTAACTTGCCCTATGGCTTTGTAATCCTGAACAGGAGGGCTTATCTCCCGCCTACTCCTCTCCCACTTTGAATCGACCCACCGATGACTGCAACTCACTGGCAATCGACACCAATTGCCGTAGCGATGTGGCCACCTGTTGAGATTCTTTGGAGGTTTCGTTGGCGGTCAGCTCCAGAGCTTGCATCACCTGCGCCACTGAACGGGAGGTTTCGGTCTGTTGCACCGTCTCACCGGAGATGGCCTGCACCAAGTCGTCGATCTGACGGCTAACGTCGATGATCTCATCCAGACTGTTCTTGGCCTGTTCCGCCCGTCGAGTTCCCTCGATCACCTGCTGGGTGCCTTCTTCCATGGCGGTCATCACCGTGCCGGTTTCGGACTGAATCTGCAACACGATCTGCTCGATCTCTTTGGACGCTTTGGCAGCTCGGTCGGCCAGTTGCCGCACCTCATCCGCCACGATCGCAAAGCCTCGACCAGATTCTCCGGCCCGGGCCGCCTCAATACTGGCGTTTAGAGCCAACAGGTTGGTACGAGACGCAATCGATGAGATCAAAGCCACGATCTTAGAAATCTCCTGGGAGGATTCCGCCAGTCGCTTCACCTTGCGGGTGGTTTCGGCCACCGTTTCTCGGATCTCCAAGATACCGGCCACCGTCCGATCCACCGCTTCTCCACCCCGCAGAGCGGCCTGTGAGGCTTGGGCAGCCACCGTCGCCGCCTCACGAGCGTTGCTGGCCACCTGCTGAATCGAGTTGGTCATCTGCTGCACCGAGCTGAGGGTGTTGGAGATATCCTCCACCTGCCGCAACGCATCCGATGACATACTGCGGGCAAAATCCTCGTTCTGGAAGGCCGCATCGTTGACGGAAGCTGCCGCCCGCTTCACCTGGCTGACGATATCTCGCAGGCTGCGAATGGTCAGGTTAAAGGAGTCTGCCACCGCCCCCAGCACGTCGGCGGTCACCTCCGCTCGCACCGTCAGGTCACCCCGGGCCGCCCCTTCCACATCATCCAGGAGCCGGATCACCTGCCGTTGTAGGTCTTCTTTGGCCTGCCCCTGCTCAGTGGCCCGTTGCTGGAGGTCGGTGACGTTGGTCTCAATGGCTCCTACCATCTGGTTGAAGCTATTGGCGAGGCGGCCCAGTTCATCGTTGGCACAGACCGCCGCCTGCACATTGAAGTTGCCCTGAGATAGGGCTGTGAAATTATTGGCCAAATCGCTGGTGGTGGCGCGGGTGTGCTTGGCCACTGAGGATCCCAGGACTGTGCCCACAATGCCCCCTGCCAGAGCACCCCCCAGCAGACCGCCGATAGCCCGTCCATTCACATTCGGGATCACACCGCTGCCCGCCGCATAGATGCCAACCCCAACCCCCAACCCCACCAGCCCCTGGATGGCAGAGATCCAGAGAAACTTGTCAGCCGTGGGGCGATTTTGTAGCCAAGCGGGCTGGGACTGAGTCACAGGCTTGGTTGCTTTTTTGTCATCAACGATAGGCGTGGGCAGCGAGGAGATCGGGGATCCCATCACCCTGGATCCACCCCCGGATCCCACCGGATCCACCAGGCCGCTGTCTTCATCTTGAATGAACAGATCGTCCACCTGTTCGCCACTATCCATAGCCGCCAGCTCTCGATCCAGGCTGTCCAGCTCGTCAATATCAAACAGCGAAGGCCCATCCCCAGTGTCCATATCAGTTGGAGGCGGGATCGGCTCGCTGAGGGGGGCAACACCCTCTCGATCCGGCTCAAAAAAACTGCCTTCCTCGTCCCCGGTACTGATCATGGTGACACTGCCATCATCAAAACCCGGATCCCCAAAATCCTCGTCCGGGGGCAGGGCAAAGTCATCGTCTCCCCCCTCAACCGGTAGATCTGTCATTCCTCCCGACTCAAAACTGGCCGACTCAAAACTGG
>CAZODP010000042.1:8516-13711 GCA_964578595.1 uncultured bacterium | reverse complement strand
CCGACTCAAAACTGGCCGACTCAAAACTGGGATCGGCCGCATAGGTTTCCGCCTGATCCCAGTTTTCAAAAGAAGCATCAAAGTCTAAATCCTGGTCAGAGTCTGAGTCCCCTGCGGAGGTCTGATTAGACATCTGATTAGACAAAGGCTCAAACTCATCCAGGTCAAAGCCCGCTGTCCCCCCGGGCACTGGGGTCTGAGGGGTCTGACGCGTGCCCCCAAAGCTGACAAAATTAAGGCTCTCCTCTTGGGTAACAGCGTTGTAGCTGGCGGCAACTTGAGGCTCAAAATCAGCCGAGAAGTCATCTTCAAAACTGATCTCAGATCCGGCAAAAGGATCCTCTTCTGACCCGGGATGATCGGAGCCAAAATCCGTCAATGAATCCATCTCGATCCCGGCACTCGCGTTGTTGTCGTCGCTGTCATCGGTGATCTCAGCAAAGTCCGTCAGAGGATCCATGCCCAGATCCCCTGAGACTCCACTAAAATCATCGAACCCATCCAGCCCCAGATCCCCAAAATCATCATTGGCCCCAAAATCATCATTGGCCCCAAAATCATCACGGGCTAGATCACTGCTGGCCTGATCCGCTATCCCCAAATCCAGATCCTCGAACCCACCAAAATCATCCAATCCCATATCTGCTGTCGGATCCGCCATCGGTTCTGGGCTGGCCTGAGCAGCCACATTCAGATCGGCTGGCTCAAACTCATCTAACGAGAAAACATCATCCAGCGGATCTGGAATCGATAGGCCGCTATCTGGCCCTGCTGAGGCAAACAAATCGGTCATCTCATCAAAGTCAGACAGGTTATTGGCCGCAGATCCCCCTTCGGCAAAAATATCATCGCCATCAAAAGCATCTAGGCCAAAATCATCGGATCCCAAGTTGCCAGTTTGACTGCCTCCCAGATCCCCAGAGCCAAACTCCTCAAGGCCCAAGTCGCGATCAAAACCAGCATCAGAATCAGCTTGTGGATGCTGTGAGGAGGATCCTGCAGAGTCGGATCCGGCAGACATACCACCATTGTTCAAGCTAAGACTTGAGCTGTTGGAGCTGCTGGTATCCACCCCCATCTTGATCAGTTGGTCGAGGCCATTTTGAGCCGCCTGAAGATGCTCGGGTTGGCGACTGGTTTCCAACAGGTGCTCATAGACACGCCGCGCTTCCCCGTAGTTACCCGCCTGTTGCTGAGCCGAAGCCAGCCACAACATCAGCTCCGGATCATCTGGACGTGATGTGGCCAGTTGGCCAAAGAGCTGCACCGCCCGCCCATAGTCCTCGCCAGCATAGGCGTTGAGGGCTTGCTTAAAGTCTTTGCGATAGTCGGTGCTCGAAACCATTGGGGGATCCTCCCTGAAGCTCACTCAATAATGGACTAATCAACTGACGCGGCTGAAATCATGCTGAAATTATGAGGCAATCCACCGTTCGGAGCGGAGGATCTTGACTTGATCTAACAGAGGCAACATGGGACGTTCGGCTGGGAACTGCCATTCACCCTTGAGATAAGGCTTCATTGAGTCAATCACAGCCGCGTCAAGCTGGACTTGAGGATTGAGTTCCTCCGTTTTCAGCCATTCCATACCCACAATTAAATCGACTGCCAGACCCATCAGCAAATCCTGCTGATCACCCACCGTAATCACTGAGATTTCGGCTCGGTCTAGCACAAGTGGTGTCGCCTCTCCCAAAAACTGCCCCAGATCAGCCACCCAGAGAATTTCTCCCCTAAAGTTCAGCGTACCCAGCAACAGCGGTGATACATTCGGCACGGGGGTAATTTTTTCGGGCGCGACACTCATCACCTCGGCCACCGCCAATGCCGACAATGCCAGCTCCTCTCCTGACAATAGCCTGAACTTCAAAAAAAGTTCACCCTCAGGGGCATCTAACTCCTGTAATTCTTGGGTTTCGTCCCCTCCCATCAAAAGATCGAGGTCAAGATCCAAATCTTCCATCATGATGCGTCCCTCCTCTGGTGTGTCTTGTTCCGGTCTAGTTTTGGAATAATTCTAATTTTGGAATGATTTTGAGATATCTACTGAGAGGATGCCCCCTGATGGACTCAAAGCATTGGGGCGATGGATCCTGAGGCAATGATTTTATTGGGGGTTTTACACCCCCTGAGCATAGGGTCTGGCTGGAGGATGGGTTGAGAAGAAGGCAAAAGGGATCCCTCAGTCGGCTAAAAGGTGGGCTAAAAGGTGGACTAGAAGCTGAGAGCGGGTCTGAATCAAGAATAAGGATCCTTTGAGAATAGGAGAATAAGTAGGTATATCGGCAGGTGGGTATCGACCTGATCGATTGCTGTATGTCTCTGATGTATCCGCTGATGTATCCGTTTGCAACTAGCCGCGCAACAGTTGGCGGACGGTTCCCACCAATTCTTGCGGCTGAAAGGGCTTGGCAATATAGGCATCGGCCCCATTCCGCAGGCCCCAATAGCGGTCAAATTCCTCTCCCTTAGAGGAGCACATCACCACCGGTAGATGCTGAGTGGCGGGATCCGCCTTGAGGCTGCGACAGACCTCATAGCCATTCATCCGAGGCATGACGATATCGAGAACCACCAAATCCGGGGGCAAGCCCTGCTCCACCAGACTTTTGATCAAGTCCATTGCCTCGACTCCATCACTGACACTGGTGACATCGAGACCACTGCGCTGCAACAATCCAGAGATCATCTCCCGCTGCGCCTGACTGTCCTCCACCACAAGCACGTTACTCACGGTTTTCTATCTCCTCAGCAATTGCTTGATGGTGGCCACCAGCTCTTGGGGCCGAAAGGGCTTGGTCACATAGGCATCGGCCCCCTGCTTACTGGCCCAATGGCGGTCAAACTCCTGGTCTTTGGTGGAGCACATCACAATCATCACCCCCTGGGTGCGCGGATCCCCTTTGAGTTCACGGCAGACTTCATAGCCATTCATGCGGGGCATGACCACATCCAGCACCACCAAGTCAGGGGTGATGGTTTTGACTTTTTCCATCGCTTCCACACCATCGCTGGCGGTGATCACCTCCATGCCATTTTCTTTGAGCAATTCGGAGATCATTTCTTGATAGGTGCGATTATCCTCAACGACCAAAATGGTACTCATGTCTTTTGTCTCCTACTGGGCTGACGATTTGGGGGCTGCGCTTTGGGGATACAGGCTGATCCTTAAAATAGACCTGATAACGTTGCAAAACCACTGGATCCATGTACGGATCCACACCTAGGGTACAGCAGGTTAGGAGACTGGTTGTGCTTCGGGGGTCACTCTTTGGGAGGGGAGTCCCACATAGGATTCCACCAGAGTTAAGAGTTCTTTTTCGGCAAAGGGTTTGCTGAGAAACTCATTGGCTCCGGCCATGCGGGCTTTGATCCGATCTGTAAAGCCATCTTTGCCGGTGAGCATCACAATCGGGGTGTCTCGAAAGTCGTTGGATTTGCGCAGCATGGCGCAGAGTTCGTAGCCATCCAGCTTGGGCATGGCCACATCGCAGAGCATCATGTCGGGCTTGATCAAAAAGACTTGGCCCAGGGCTTTGAGGGGATTGCCGATGGTGGTGACTTGATAGCCCTCGTTTTGCAGAATAAACTCAACGGTTTTTTGGATGGCCATACTGTCATCGATGCAGAGGACATGGGGGGGCCGGTCGGCGGATCGCTTGGCGGATCGCTTGGAGATAGCGGCCTCCACGTCCGGCATCTGGATCGCCCCCTGGCGAATATAGGGAAACATGGCTTTGGCCACGGCCAGGGTGTCGCGGCCCAGATAGCGGCTCATTTGGCGCATGGTGGTTTTGCCATCGGCCCATTGCCTAAAGGCCTGAAAAACCGGCTGGGGCAGACTGGCCTTGAGGGGATCCGGATTGAGGATGATGGGGGCCTGCTCAGGGGATTGCACAAAGGGATGGAGTTTTTTCCACTCCTGGACTTGGGTCATGATCTCGGTCAAGAGGGGAGTGACCTCAAAAACGGTCAATTGAGGCGACAGGGGGGATCCGGCCTCAAAAATAAACTCCCCTTGATGGAGACTGAGCAGATCAAATAAGACCTCTCGCACCATCGCCCGCAAAATCTGCCGACCTTGATCGGGGGCAATGCTGTTATTTTCCAGGAGCGACCAGAGGCGGTTGTATTCGGGGGCATTGACGGCGGCTTTGGGGGGGATCCGCACCTGATCGAGGGCACTTTCGGCCTTGAAGCGATGCAAAAAGTCCCGCAATCGGCCAATGCTGCCTTCGGTATTGGAGGCGTAAATAATCCGCCCATTGAGAAAGAACACAAACCAGTATTCGGATGGGCTAGCTTCCACAAATAGCTCTCCTGTGCGCTGACCGAGTTCGATCAGTTGGAGGATGCTCCGGATATCGATTTCTTGAAGTTTCCCCTGCATGGAGATCAGTCCTACGCGAGTGCTGACAGGTGTGGCTGCGACTATTATGCCGCCTCTCTCCCTAGAGCTACCGCAAACTCTTGAAAATGGGTCGCTATTCTGAGAAATCCACCGGATTCAGGTAGCCCCACACACATTTCTCCCAATACCCATTTCTGGGGAGTTCAGGATCCAGATGGGGGTCAGTTGCTGGGATCCTGGATCAGGGCAGTGGCCTCGATCTCCACCCGATAATCAGGGCTGACCAAGCTTTGGATCCCCACCAGGGTAGAGGCGGGGCGGATGGATCCAAACACCTGCCCGTGGGCGGTGGCCACCGCTTCCCAGTCGGCCATATCGGTGACGTAGATGCGGGTGCGGATCACATCAGTCAGGCTAGATCCGGCGGCCTGGAGAGCACGCTCGATCTTAGCCAGGATGTAGCGGGTTTGGGCCCCTGGATCCCCAATGGCAACCGCTTGGCCCTGTTCGTCAGCGGCGACAGTACCGGAGACTTCGATCCAGGATCCGACCCGAAGGGCGCGGGAGTAGCCGACTTTGCTTTCCCAAGGGGTGCCGGATGAGATCTGTTGCCGTTGTGGGCCAGAATTGCTGACTGGATTACACATGGGTCCACCGGAGGGAGCAAGATTAAAAAGGAAGGCGATGGTATCATACCCTCAGCTTTTGTATGTCGGGTGGCTCTGATGGCTTTTCTGGCTCGGTTGATGGCTGGCCCTCGGTGGGTATTTCGCGTCCTATCTGGATCCCTGCAATGGCGGCGGCCCAGCCCCGATTTGCTCAAAACAAGGTTGCTCAAAACAAG
>CAZODP010000042.1:3437-8416 GCA_964578595.1 uncultured bacterium | reverse complement strand
TTGCTCAAAACAAGGTTGCTCAAAACAAGTTGGTTCAGAACCAGTTTGATCTGTGGCTTGACGGTGGCCCTCTGCTGGATGCTGGGATCCGGTGGTATGCGAGGGGCGTTGGCTCAGGAGCCAGGGCAATTTCCTAATCCGCAGCAGTTCCGGGCGATTCAGCAACCCGATAATCCCATCAGCTTTAGTCGGGCGGAGGAGCTGTCGGCTCAGGCGGATGCGGCTCTGCGTGCCCAAAACTTTGATGAGGCAGCGCGGCTGCTCCAAGAGGTGTTTGATGCCTTTAATGCCCGCTCCAACCATCATCAAGAGCTAGCTCGTGTGTTTGCTGGGATCCAAAACCAAATCTCGGAGTCTCAGCGGGAACTGGCCCGTGAGGTGGCCCAACGGCGGGATCAAGCGGCCTATGATCTGGCGGTGGTCTACCGGGCTGCCAACCGTTCTGACCAAGCGGTGGCTCAGTTGGTGCAGGTGGTAGCCAGCCAGGGGCCAACCCGCGATCTGGGCCGCAGAGCCTATCAACAGCTCTATGAAATTGGCTTCACCACGATTCCATTTGAGGGTTGAGGTCAATCGTTGACGACACCTGCCACCGTTACCATTGCCCTGGCTAAGGGAGCCTTACTTGAGGATGGGATCCGCCTGTTTCAGCAGGTGGGGCTGGATTTCAGCGGCTTTCTGGATCCCAGTAACCGGCTGCTCAGGATCCCTTCTCCCACCAGCCCGGATGGACAGATCTATGAGGCGCTGCTGGTGCGGACGCATGATGTGCCGGTGTATGTGGAGTACGGGCAGGCCCAACTGGGGATCGTGGGCTACGATGTGCTGCGGGAAAAGTTTGCCCATAGCCGCGAGATGGCGGTGGCGCAGTTGTTGGATCTGAAATTTGGAGTCTGCCGGATGTCGGTGGCCACTGTGCAGGATGGCCCCTATGCGGCTGCGCTGGATCTGCCCCCCTATGCGCGGGTGGCCTCCAAGTTTGTGGGCTGTGCCCGGGCTTTTTTTGAAGGGTTGGATCTGCCGGTGGAGGTGATCCCGTTGTACGGATCCGTCGAATTGGCCCCACTGACGGGGATGGCGGATGCGATTGTGGATTTGGTGGCGACAGGCCGCACCCTGCGAGACAATGGTCTGATGGAGTGTGATTGCCTGTTTGAGAGCACCGCTCGCCTGATCGCCCATCCGGTCACTCTCCGTTCTGAGCAAGATTGGATCCAAGCCTTGGTGGCCCGTCTGCGAGCCTGTTTGTGACCCCTGTTGTCCTGACTGATTTGTTGTCCTGACTGACTGGATCCGCCTCTGATTGGGGTATCTGATTGGGATGTTTTTTGCTGGACTGTTATGCCTGCTGATCCGCTAGGGACTCAATCGCCAGAGGATGTATCTTCTGATATTGTCTCAGATGCAGAGCTATGGGGGGCCTTACGCAAGGGGGATGTGTCTGCTCTCAGTGTTATCTATGACCGACATGCAGGTTTGGTGTATACCATTGCGATGCGGATCCTCGGAAATCCGCAGGAAGCGGAGGATCTGACCCAAGATATCTTTTTGAGCCTGACTCGGCGGTCTTCGTATGATCCAGCCCGAGGTTCACTCCGTACTTATTTAGCTATCCTGACTCGCTCTCGCTCTGTCGACCGGATTCGATCCCGTACCAGTCGCCAGCATTTATCGCTGCGGTGGCAATCGGATCCCGGTGAAACCATGACCACTTCAACACCCCTCGATGAGGCTTTTCGACAGGAGCAGTCGCAGGAGGTGCGAGAGGCTTTGGCAGCCTTGCCCGATCAGCAACAGCACATCCTGCATCTGAGCTATTACGAAGGTCTGAGCCAGTCGGAGATTGCCCGTCGACTTGGGATCCCATTGGGCACCGTCAAAGCACGGGCACGGCGGGGACTGATCAAACTCAGAGAGTTACTCAGCGCCCGCAATCCTCCCTCTTCCCAGTGAACATATTGAGTCAAACGTACTGAGTAAGTCAAACGTACTGAGTAAAAAGACATGGCCAGATCGATGCAATCAGGATCGTTAGAAGAATCCATCCAGGAGCTGATGGCAGGCTACGTTCTGGGGGATCTCAGTCCAGAGGAGGCTGCGCGGCTGGCCCAAGTGCTAGCGACGGATCCGTCAGTCCAGTCGGGTCTATCTGAGCTAGAACAAGCCCTCCAATCGGCCTTTGATCCTCCTTTGCTGCCCGTGCCAAGTCAGCTTAAGGGACGGGTTTTGGAGGGTGCGGCTCAATCTCTGGCTCAATCTGTGCCTGAGATGCCTGCGGATCCGGTCACTGTGGCGGCGGTGCCGACCCGATCGCAAGCTCCATCAATGCCGCCTGAGTCCTCAGGTGTGTGGCGGTGGCTGGGGGGACTGGGGTTGGCGGCGAGCCTGGGGCTGGGATTCAACAATATCCGGCTTTGGCAGCAATTGCAGTTGGCCCAACTCTCTCAACAACAACCCTCTGACCCTGCTCTGGAGCAACCTCTATACTTCACTCTGGATCCGACCGAGATCAACCCCAATGCCACTGCTATGGGCGAGATCGCTATTGACCTGGCTGCACGACAGGCGATGCTGATCGTTAGAGATTTGCCAGTATTGCCGGATGGGGAGGTCTATGCCCTGTGGACGGTGGTGGACGAATCGGCTCCGGTAACGGTGGATCCGTTGGGGGCCAGCTTGATGGCGGTCTTTGCTGTGGATGCCAGGGGCCAGGCGACGGTTGCGGTGGATTTACCTCCTTTTTATCGCACCTTTGAGGTGGTCAGGGCCATCGCTATCACCCGTGAGCAAGCTGAGTCCCCTCAAGAGCACGAGGGATCCCCGGTGTTGATCGCGCGCGTGGAGGAGTAGCTAGACCGCAATCTCGTTGGGATAGGGGCTGTATCGGGATCCTCAGCACAGTCCTGGCTCTGGCTGTTCAGACCGCCCTGTCTTTCTCAGAGATTGGGCTTAGGGATGGGGGAACCCCTTCTTCCAACGGGATGTTGAGGGCTAGGTTGAGGCTGCTGCTGTCGGAGGGCACCAAAACAAAGTTCGGCTGGTCACCCCCAGAGTGTGCAAAATCCCTCGAAATTGCTCCGTACAGACCTGCCAGTGATTCTCATCCTCGTACATCCGGTCTGGATTGAGGGCAAGCGCATGGTGGATCACCCCTGGCAACCCCATGAACTCTGCGCCCGATTGGTCAGAGAGGATCAGCAAACGAAAGGACTTACCCCAGCGACTCAGCTTGTGGATCAGATCCTCCACTTCTGATCGCTGGGCCAACCCAGTCCGGACAAAGAGGATCTGGTCAGCGTGCTGGATGGTGTAGCGAAACCGCTCGGCGCGGGCCTGATAGCGGCGTTGCATCCGGGCATAAACGGGGGTCATGTCACGGCTGGGATCCTCGTCCTCTTCCACTTCATGGGCAAAGGATAACCCCTGCCAGCGGCGATGGTAGATCCGGTGAGCTTCGGGGCGATAGTCCAGGCTATGGGGATCCCACATACCGACAAAATCATGCTCAATGATATCTGCAACATCGCTCAGATAGAGGGTACGGGTCAGATCAAAGGGAAAGGCGGGGCCGTCATATTCCATTTTGTAGAGCATCATCCGCACAGCGCAGCGATCCCCAAGAGGCAGGATCCCGATCCGTTGACGGGTGGCCAGGGATCCCTGGTACGTGAGGCGCAGGTAGCTATAGGGCGGGAGCTTGACGCGGCTTTCCAGTCCCGAAGGCCCGATCATGGCTGTACGAAATTCAGCTTCGGGGGCGTGGGGATCTTCATACACCCCAGGACAGACCCCTTTGAGGGCGCGGCGGACTTCTCTCCACATGGGATGGATGTTGTAAGAATAGGCAGATTCATTGAGCAGGTGAAGGCTGCCGTCGGTGTCTTTGAGGATCCCCACCTGCCCATCATCAAATAGCACTTGGTGCTGATGCAAAAGATAGGTGGCGGGTCGCCATTCCCCTTGAGTCTGGGCCGGAATGTTGAGGTGGGTGATCAGACGACGCTGTTCACTCAGGGCCAAAGCTGGCAAAGTGGGGGAGACATACAGCCCTGGCAAAAGATTGGGGTGAGCCTGAACCGCCGTTTGCAAATCCACCCAATCGGGGCATAACCCGTAGCTGTAGGGGGAGGGGTTTTGGAGCTGGAGGGTATAGCCGGATCGACTGATCTGCAATCCACCCGGATCCTGAAAAATAGGGATCGGCACTTGGGGGCGGGCGGGCTGAGCCGGACTATTTTGAGAGGCAAACAAGGATAAATCAATGCTCTCAAACATCCGCTGATGCCCCCGGCTGTTGGGATGGCCAGCGTCCCAGGCCAGACCCGGCTGCCAATGGCCGTGACCGTCATCCACCGCCGCCAACCAGTCCAAAACCGGGATCCCCCAACGGTTCATGCGGGCTTGGGTGTGCAGCAACCCAGCATAGTGATCTGAGGTGTAGTCCTGATGGGGATAGAGTCCCCCCACAACCGCCAGTGCTCCCAGGGCATGGGTGCGCTCGATCAGATGTAGCAGGCCGCTTTCAAACTGTCGCCGGATCCTGGCTTGCTGAGTCAGCGTCGCCTGGGGAAAGCCTTCATTGGCCAAAGAGAGGGCGATAATCACCATATCCGGTTGGTGAAGATCCACCAGCTCCCCAAACCGGGCGTGGGTCAAAGCCACCGTGGCCCCCAGTTGAGACTCGTTGATCAGCCGATGTCCATATCGCTGCCCCAGATGCTCCCCCAGTTGGCTTGCCCAGCCCCGCAATAACCAGGCCCCACAACCCAGGGCCACAGAACTGCCCAGCACAAGGATAGTCAGTCCCCCTTGCGAAGCCAGCGATGGAGGGGGCGGATCCTGCCAATAGCTATGGGGCCATACCGGGATCTCTCCGAACCAGCCGTCCACCACCACAATTCGATTGAAATCTTGTGCTGGATCCTGTGTTTCAGAGTCTTGTGTTTCAGAGTCTTGTGTTCTTTCAATCGGGATCCAGC
>CAZODP010000042.1:0-3337 GCA_964578595.1 uncultured bacterium | reverse complement strand
TCTTGTGTTTCAGAGTCTTGTGTTCTTTCAATCGGGATCCAGCGATTGACCCCCAACGATTCCCAGACCGTGCCCTGCGCTGAACGGCGGAGGTATTGGTATTCGATCTTGGCTTCTTGATTGACTGCTTGCTCTCTAAGCCCCGCCTCAAGGCTTTCCACATCCACCCACCACAGGGGATAGTCACTGGAGCTGGTCTGGAGAGGCAGAGCTTGACCGGGATCCCAAGCCCCCAAACTTGTTGGGGATCCCACCAAAAAAAGCTGTTCACCTAGATAGGTGTGGGCATTGACCTGAAACCTGACGTGCATGGAGTCCTCTTACAATCAAGCTTCAGGAACTGGAATTAAAAGTTAAAGTAGCATAAAAGCTCTAAAGGATCTGTTTTGCCGAACACGTTGGCAGCTTTTAACCTTTACTTAACACATCTTTCAATTTCAAACATTGGGCCAGGAGGGCAACGGATCCTGAGCTGAATAAAAAAGCCAGCCAAGGAAAGAAGGCGATCTTGATATGACTTGGGGGAAATACTTATGGGGTTGACAACACGGGTGGTGCTGTTGGGGGATCTGCATTTTTCGGAGTATGCCAGCCCTGAACTGGACATTGAGCGCGAGCAGGTGTTTACGGCTATGTTTAAGCAGGCGGTTCATCTCAGGCCAGATCTGGTGGTGGCACTGGGGGATACCACCCACCAAGGCAGTCTCAAAGAATTGGATCCGTTGCATCAAATCATTCAATCTAGCTCTCAAAAAGCTGGGATCCCTATTGTCACCATCACCGGCAATCATGATTGTTATCAATTATCTAAATCAACCATAGCTCCCTATTTTATTGGTTTCGAGGGGATCCAGAAGCCTGATTTTTATCCTGAATGTCTGTGTGGATTTTTGGATCTCAATGGAGTTCGATTTACATTTTTGGATACAGCGCGAGATCGGGATCCAGACAACTTTGGGGGCGATGTCAATCTGGATCAATTGCATTGGCTCCAGGCTTTGATGGCTGACTTTAATCAGGATCCAAAGTTGCGCTATTTCGTGCTCATGGGTCACCATCCCCTGTTCCAGACCACGGCCATCAGCGATGAGGAGATGATGCACATTGCCAATAGCCAAGAATTGATGACGGTGCTGGAAACACTATCCAAGCCGCCGGGACTGTACTGTTGTGGCCACAATCACACCCATAGCATCGCCCGGATCCCCAACTGGCTCTGTATCCAGACGGCTGCTCCCCTAGACTGTCGCGGGGGGCGGTTGCTCACCCTCGATAGCACCGGGATCCGAGTGGAACCCCTTGAGCTTATTGGCCCCGATGCCGAGTTTGCCGCAGCCTGGGAGCGGATCCACCTGGCTATTCCCGACGGATTTAGCCCTCAGACCCCGGCAGAGGTGTCTGGATCCGAGCTGGATCGCACCCTAGTGCTGTCTTGTTAGCACTCTTGTTAGCACGAATGAAAGTCAGAACTGAAAGCAGAGTTGATGCATTACCTTGTGTTTCACAAGCCCTACGGGGTGTTGAGCCAGTTTACGGATCAAGCGGGGCGGGCCACCCTCAAGGACTTTATTGCCATGCCGGATGTCTATTCGGTGGGGCGATTGGATCGAGATAGCGAGGGATTACTGCTGCTCACCGATGACGGTCGGCTCAAATCCCGACTTTTGGATCCGGAGTGGGGCCACGAGCGCACCTACTGGATCCAAGTGGAAGGGATGCCTACGGTCTCAGCATTAGAGCAGCTCAGTCGTGGGGTGATGGTTCAGGGCCAACTCACCCATCCCGCCCGAGCACAGGAGCTGGATCCGCAGCCGGAGCTGCCACCACGGGATCCGCCGATTCGCTATCGGGCCGAGATTCCCACCCACTGGATCCAGCTCACCCTGAGGGAGGGCCGCAATCGCCAAGTCCGCCGCATGACCGCCGCTGTGGGCTATCCAACGCTGCGCCTGATCCGGGTTGCGTTTGCTGGGATCCGGTTGGGGGATCTGCCCCCCGGTCAGTGGCGACCCCTCACCCCCGCCGAATTGCAAGGGATCCGAGGTGGATTGAAGCAAAAGCGTTGAGACTAGGCCAGGTGAATAGCTCATCCGCATCACTTTATACTTGGGTCTATACTTAGGGTGTCGATTTGGTCGGCTGTGATGACCTCCACTGCAACTACTCCTTCTGTTGAAGTAAAGCAGATCACCAAAGTACTCCGACATCTGCTGTCCCAGACTGCTCTATCCCCTCGTTTTCAACTCAAGGGGCAGCACCTGAAGGTTTTGGTCAGCTACCCAAGTGGATCCCAGCCCGACTCAGGGGCTTTGGTCAAGCAGATTCGCCATGCAGTGGATCCCCTGCCCAAAGGGGAATTGCAATCCATCGTGTTGTATGGACGTGCTGAAGGTCACTCTCAGCCTGACTGGATGCAAACCATTCACCTTGAGGATCCTCCCGCTCAGCCAGCTCTCTCCAATCAGGGGGCGATCCCGGCTTCAACTGCGGTTGCTCAACCCTCCGCTCGACCCAACCCACCGGATCCTCAAATCCCTGCTCCGCCAATCGTTGCCAAACCCCGACACAGCTCAGCTCCGCCCAAATCCAGTTGGGGTGCTCTGCGACAAGCTCTGCTAGCCGTGGTGGCACTGGGGGCAATGGCATCAGTGGGGGTTCATATCTATCTGCGCTGGCTGCATCCCGAAGCCCAGATCAGCTTTGAGATCCCAGATGGATCCGGCGGCTACCAGCAGATCCAGACGGTGATCCCAGCCCAAGACGCTGAGCAGATCAATCGGGTGATTCAGGAGCTAGAACGGGCTATCCAACGGGGAGAGTGGCAGCAAGCGGTTCAACGAATTGATGCCTTGAGGGAGTGGTTCCCAGACAGTGCGGCTCTGGTGGCCTATCGAGATCGGATTGCGGGCAGTTTTGAGGCTCGCCGCCCGGATCCAGTTGTGACATCTACCCGGGGATCCCAGTCCAGCCTAGCCCCAGCATCGGCGGATCCCGTCGTTGCTCAACTGGCACCACGGGATCCTGTGGCAATGGCTGCTAGCCCAGAGCTAAGTCCTGCCACAGCTCCGGATCCGGTTGCGGCAGCAATCCCCATTCCCCCTCCGGCTCCACCGCCGCCGACGCCAACTCCAGCTCCTCCACCGCCACCTCCTCCTGCACCAAGGCCAGCTCTTTCGTATAGCGAACTTCAGCAAAATCTGCGGCGACAGGTCAGCCGTGAAGATTGGCCCGCCGCCCTGGCCACAGCAGATCAGATCCTGATGGTGGCTCCTGCCGAAATGCGAGCCGAACTCGAAACCTACCGCCAGCGACTCCGTGAGCTTGTGGCCGAAACCTC
>CAZODP010000041.1:18336-24904 GCA_964578595.1 uncultured bacterium | reverse complement strand
TCAATTCTCCCGAATCTTGCGATACTTTTCCATCCGTGCCCGCGTCTGTTCGTCCTCATTTCCCAATTCAGCAACCTTGGCCAGGGCTGCCTCAATTTCGGCTTTTGCCTGGGCCAGATCATCCGGCCCTGAGGTGCGCACCACATAGAACATCAGATTGACCGCCTCAGCCGAGGTGAGCTTGAGTTCGGCTTTGTCGTGGGGCACTAGGGCCAGCTTGCCATCTGTGGTAATCAACAGGGAGTGATTGCCTTTGTTGATCAACTCTAGGGCCTTGGACAGTTGGATAAGCATGGGGATCCCCGACAAAAGCTAGAGAATGGAGCGAACGAAGATAATGTATATTTTATACCAATAGCCCCGTTAATTTCAAGGGTAGCTCAATCTGTTCTGGATGGGCTGCTGATATCCCCCAGTGAAGCCCGATAAATCTCTTGCCGATCTCGGCCATGGGCTTGGGCCAGTTGGCGAGCGGCCTGCGATCGGGATAAGCCACGGGTCATCAAGTCTTCTACCGCTTGGATCCAGTCTGTAGCCTCGGCCTCATGATCTCGCTCCGCTGTAGGATCCGCCCCTTCTAGCACCAGGGTCAGCTCCCCCCTCACCCCATGGGCTTGCAGGTAGGCCAAGGCTGAGTCCAGGGATCCGCGCCAAAACTCTTCATACCGCTTGGTCAGCTCACGGGCCACCACAATTTGCCGGGATCCGCCCCAAGTCTCGATCATCGCCTCAAGGGTACGCTCCAGCCGATGGGGGGCTTCATAAAAAATCAGCGTCCGGGTCTCTGGGGCCAAAGCTGCCAATCGCCGGATCCGGGCCTGCTGTTGGGGGGGCAAAAAACCCTCAAACACAAACCGCTCAGTGCTTAATCCAGAGGCCACCAAGGCTGTCAAGCAGGCACTGGCCCCCGGAATCGGCACTATCGTTATCCCGGCCTCAATACAAGCCTGGACCAGTTCTTCCCCCGGATCCGAAATTCCTGGCAACCCAGCATCAGTGATCAGAGCAATTCGGGATCCCTGTTGCAATCGCTCCACCATTTGGGGGATCCGCTGGCGGCGGTTATGGCTGTGGTAGCTGAGCTGACGGGTGCTGATCTGATAGTGCTTTAGCAGTTGGCCCGAATGTCGGGTGTCTTCGGCTGCGATCAGATCCACACTCTTGAGGATCTCCAAGGCCCGCAAGGTGATGTCCCCCAAATTGCCAATCGGGGTTGCCACCAAATACAGGATCCCTGCTCCCGCTTGAGCCTCCTGATCCACTGCCGCTCCACACTGATCCATCGCAACCCCCCTTTAATCAAGACAAAAAGGATCCCCACACACGGTAAGGATCCCTTCAGATTATGAAACTAACTCAAGACGAGATCAGAAGTTGAACTCGGCCCGGATTGCGCCCACACCAATGGTGGGATCGTTGGTACCGCCCACTTCGCCACCGTTGGGGTTGCTAACAAAGTAGGCACTGGGGATGATGTTGACATAATCATTGATTGGGAAAGAGTAGTAGACATCAAAGATGAAGGGGTTGCTCTCTACCACATCGGTGTTGACAGGTGGCTGACCAAAGGAGACACCAGCCTCAGCCCCTTCCAAGAACAGGTCGGGGAACAAGAATCCCACCAAGAAAGCGGTGACATCCTCATCACCCGGATCCAGGGTGCCAAACGGAATTGAATCGGGCAGCTCGTAACCGACATTGGCGGTGGAAAACCAACCGGAGAAGATCACGCGAGGGGTGATTTCCCAGTCAGCAGCGATACCAAAACCATTGATGCGGGCGTAGGTGCCCTCAATCGGATCATTGGGACCATTAAAAGGCCCACGCAAAAACTCGCTACCAAAGCCAGTAGCATCTTCCACATAACCGGTGCCGAAGGAGAGGTAAATACCAACGGTATCGGTCGGGGTAAAAGCCAACTCCACCGCATGGAAAGAATCACCACCGGTGATACCAGTGCTTTCGCCAAACTCACCAGGAGTCTGAGCACTATCGGTACCATAGCCATAGGCCACCCGGAACAAATCACCCACATTGGTGTTAAAGGCGATACCAGCAGAGCCAGGGGCATCACCCTCAGGGCCAAAGATGTAGGGGCCATCATCGTTAAAGCTGGACAAGCTACTGAAAGGAGCACCGTAGGCGATCCGCTCATCAGTACCCTGTCCACGAGCACCAATGGACACTGTAGTGTTACCAAAGATGCGGAAGCGATAGGTCAAGGTGGCGAGGCTAACGTTATCGTTGCTGCCACCACCAAAGCCCAAACCAGGATCCGCTGCTCCACCCAGCACAGCGGAAGGAGAAGTGGCGTTACGGGCCTGTAACCGGATCCGCAGACGGTCGTTACCCACAAACGAGGCATCGAAGTTCAAACGCACCCGGTAGGGCAGCGTGAAGTTAGCCGCAGAAGAATCAACGATAACGTTGCCAGCCGCATCCACTCGATCATCAGTCAGACCAGCACCGACAAGAGCGGTGATTACCTGGGCATTCAACTTGGTGACAGGGTTAAAAATCTTGCTGCGCAGATCGGCCACGTCGGCCTCCAGCACATCCACCCGGCCCCGCAGAGCCGCCAACTCAGCCGCAAATTCTTCTTGCAGCCGTTGCACGGTGGCCAAATCCTCGCGGGAGACCTTATCGGCCAAACCAGCGGCGATCAGCTCATTGATCCGATCCAAGCAAGCATTCATACCAGCAGCAAACTCAAAGCGAGTCATCGCCCGGTTGCCACGGTAGGTGCGGTCAGGATATCCAGCAATACAGCCGTAGCGCTCCACCAAAGATTGCAGGGCTTGGAAGGCCCAGTCGGTGGGCTGCACATCAGACAATTCAGAAATAGCGGTCACAGGGCCGGAGGCTTGGGCCAAAGCCGGAGCCTGCATCAGACCAGGTGTCAACACCGCAGCCGCACCCAAGGTGCCAGCTAACAGAGATTTCCAGTAATTCGCGGGCATGTTTCTCTCCTTGTTCTACATCCTCACAAGCGGGCCATCACACCTGACTGAGCCAATCATGCTGCATCTGCCTCTCCGAAAGGGGTAGAGCTTCATTAAGAACTCTACAGTGAGCGCAGTCATACATCAAAACCAACCCTACAGGGAATAACCCCAAACTGACTTTCACTTTACACAGAATTGCATCCGAGACTCAACGTCCCCAATCCAAAGCCGTGGTAAGAGCCTTGGCCCCCATACTCATACAGATAACTCTACACTAGGGATCCCACCCTGACTAGACATTGCGCCAAAACTCCACTCAATTCATCACCTCAGTTGTAATCCTGACGGATCCAGCCTAAAATGCCCTCTCAGTAGGAATCCTGGGTTTTTGGGGCCTACATCGAGCAGGCTTGGGTGTCAGGGTTTTTTGATACCTAGCGTCGAGAGCAACCCCAGTCTCTTGAGATCGAGATGATGAACACGGGATCCGGATGGGCAGTTACACTTCTTAGTCAACAGTTTAGCCAACAGTCATCAAAGGGCGGGTTAAACTGCAAAACAGCAGCATTGCTCAACATAATCTGGGATGTGATCGGGCTTGACTGTGATGGGCAAGTGGGCTGGGTTGCCGAATAGCACTCAATCAACTGAATCGCTCATCACTAGCCACTTGTCACATCTATTCAGATACCCAGATCAGATACCCAGAACAGTAGGAAATTGCTTACGTTGTCATTCTTACGCTGTCATTCACCCTTTCTTGAACTGTACCCATGACCCAAAGCTCTGTGACCCCCGAAACCCAATCGCCTGAGATCGAGTCGCGTGCCCAGACCCAAGCACGGGTGCCGACTGAGACGATTTTGACCCCTCGCTTCTACACCACTGACTTTGAGGCGATGGCCCAGATCGATACCACCGCCCACGCCGAAGACTTTGAGGCGATCCTGCGGGAGTTTCGCACCGACTACAACCGCCATCACTTTGTCCGTGGCGATGAGTTCAAACAAGATTGGGACAAGCTGGATCCGGAGGCCCGCAAGCTGTTTGTGGAGTTTTTGGAGCGATCCTGCACGGCTGAGTTTTCGGGCTTTTTGCTCTACAAAGAACTTTCCCGTAAGCTCAAGGACTCCAATCCTGTTTTGGCGGAGTGCTTTGGGCTGATGAGCCGCGATGAGGCCCGCCATGCTGGTTTCCTCAATCGGGCTATGGGAGATTTTGATCTGGCTCTGGATCTAAGTTTCTTGACCAAGAACAAGAAATATACCCACTTTGCTCCTCGCTTTGTTTTCTACGCCACCTATCTATCGGAGAAGATTGGCTACTGGCGTTACATTTTGATCTATCGCCATCTGGAGCAGCATCCCGAATGCCGCCTCTATCCCATCTTTAATTTCTTTAAGAACTGGTGCCAGGACGAGAGCCGCCACGGG
The DNA here is from genome assembly GCA_964578595.1 of uncultured bacterium. Lineage (GTDB taxonomy): Bacteria > Cyanobacteriota > Cyanobacteriia > Thermostichales > Thermostichaceae > JAAUUM01. The sequence continues at coordinate 20,526 of CAZODP010000041.1, read as the reverse complement.
GATTTCTTTGCCCTGATGCTCCAGAGCCAATCCCGCCTGACCCAAGGATGGATCGCTCGGTTGTGGTGTCGGTTCTTCTTGCTCAGCGTGTTTGCCACCATGTATCTCAACGATGTAGGGGAACGGCCTGAGTTTTATCAACTGCTGGGCCTGGATCCGGCGGCCTATGACATGGAGGTGATCCGGCGCACCAATGCTGATGCGGGTAAGGTGTTTCCGGTGGAGCTGGATGTGGACAATCCTGAGTTTGTGGGTCGATTGGAGCGGGTGCGGGCCACCAACCTCAAATTGCGGCAGATTGCCCAAGGATCCGGCCCCCTCAAAACGCTGCGCAAGCTGCCGTTGTATCTGGCCAATGGCTATCAATTCATTCGGCTCTATGGCCTTAAGCCTCGCCCTAGTGCCATTGCTCGCCACGGATCCAAAGCAGATACGGTGGATCAGGGTTTGCAGCCAGCTTGAGGGCCTGATTTGGCGATTTAGTCGGCTCCGGCGGTTTGGTAGGCTGAAAGCAGGGGCTGAGTTGAGACTTGCTGCTCAGCACAGCTTAGGATCCTAGGCCACTCCTGCTTTTGCTGAAGGAATTGCCGACTGCTGACCCAACCCGGAGAAACCCTTTGTCATGGATATCACCCTGCAACTTATCTCCATCTTTAGCTTGGGTGCTCTTGGCCTGCTGGGATGGGGATTTTTTCGCGCTCGCAAAAAGGGCAAGGTGGCAACCCTGATCTGGCTGCAGGGATCGATGTTGTTCATGCCGTGGCTGGCATTTTTGGGATTGCTGGCGTTTGGCATTTATCTGAATGTGGTGGGCTTTTTGGTCTTACTCGTCATCTTTACGGGGGTCTATATCCTCTTGGGACAACGGATCCGCTCGGTTCAGAGGCCTTTCTCCCCCAGACAATCTGTCACCCCATCTCAGTCGGCTGCAACAACCCCTGAATCCCCTGAGTCAAATGAAACAAATGTTATGCCTGAGCTGGTTGCCCGGATCCCGCGTCAGGATTTGGAGGGGATCCAGGGGATTTTTGGCATCGATACCTTTTTTGCGACGGAGGCGATTCCCTACGGGGAGGGGGCGATCTTTAAGGGCAACTTGCGGGGGGATCCTGAAAAAATCTTGCCTTTGCTCCAGCCCAAATTGGCAGATGTGGTGGGGGATCGCTACCAGCTCTATCTGGTTGAGGATGTGCGGGAAAAGCCGGCCATGGTGGTGCTGCCCACGGCGGCAGTCAATCAGCGCACCACCCCTGGGGCTAAGTTTTTGGCAGCGATCCTACTGGTCACCAGTGTTTTGGCAACGATGGAGGTGGGGGCCAATTTACTGGGGTTTCGGTTGGTGGATAACTGGCAGGGTTGGCCGCTGGCTCTGCCGTTTTCGGCGGGGATCCTGGGGATTTTGCTGTTACACGAGGCGGGGCATCGCTGGATGGCGGGGCGTTATGGGGTGCGGCTGAGTCCAGCTTTTGTGATCCCTAGCTTTGGTATTGGCATTTTGGGATCCCTCAATCGAATCGAATCCCCTGTGCCCACCCGCAAAGCCTTGTTTGATATTGCGTTTGCAGGGCCTGCGGTGGGGGGGCTGGTGTCGCTGCTGGTGCTGGTGTTGGGCTTGCTGGTGTCCGGTGGAGATGGGGATCTGTTGGTGCCCACCGGCTTGCTGGGTAACTCAGTTTTGGTGGCATCGCTGGCCCGGCTGGTCTTGGGATCGGCTGTGGAAGGGGATGTGATTGGGATCCATCCTTTGGTGGCGATTGGCTGGATCAGCTTGGGGGTGACAGCGTTGAGTTTGTTACCCGCCGGTCAGTTGGATGGGGGCCGGATGGTGCAGGCGGTCTATGGGCGCAAGTTGGCCGGGCGGGCTACGTTTGTGTCGCTAGCCCTGTTGGGGGTGGCAGCCCTCAGCAATGCTCTGGCTCTTTACTGGGCCTTGGTGATTTTGTTTATCGCTCGTGAGGCGGAACGGCCTCCCCAAAATGAGCTGACCCCTACTGATGATCTGCGGGATGGCTTGGCTCTAGTTTCACTGCTGCTGGTGGCGATGGTTTTGTTGCCTGTTCCACCTGCTTTGGCCCAGATCCTGCACTTAGCTGGCTGATGGGCTAGCCTAAAAAGCCCCCAGACCCTTTTGGATCCGGGGGCCATTGATTCAGGCCATTCACACCTTTTCTTTTGCCTCTTTTTGAAACT
>CAZODP010000041.1:7699-18236 GCA_964578595.1 uncultured bacterium | reverse complement strand
CGGGGGCCATTGATTCAGGCCATTCACACCTTTTCTTTTGCCTCTTTTTGAAACTCTTAACGACCCAGTTGCACCAAGGTATCGGGGGCCAAAAAGTGGTTGAGGTGATAGGCGCGCTCTTCGGTTTTGAGCAAGATTTGCTCCAACAGGTAGCGGGTGCCCCGATCCCCTAGGCTTTCGGCCTGGGTAGATTGGATCCGCAAAACCCCAATCATGGCTTGCTCAGCAGCAAGATTGTGCTCGACCATGGCGCGGCAGGCGTAGACTCCATCTGGCTCAGGGATGAAGCAGCACAATTCCGCCAATTTAGCAAAGCTGGCAACAGGGACACCCCCCAGTCCATCCAGCCGTTCGCCAATCTCGTGGACGTGCCCTTGCACCTCTTCTTTGCTCTCCTGAAAATACTCATGCAGAGAGTAAAACTCGGCACCTTCTACCACAAAGTGATGCTTTTGATACTGTAGATAGAGGGCTTGAAAACTGGCCAGCAAGATATTCAACCCTTCGCAGACGGGTGCGGTTACAGAACCGTCCAACAACACCGGGTTGGGAGCCACTTGGTCAAAGGCTTGCAGAGGGGTATGGGGGGACACTTGTAGGGCTGTCATAAAAATCTTTCACACATGTTGTTACTGCTTCACCATAACAGCCGATTCGGGGCTTGAGAAGCTCACTAGATAAGGGTTTCAAGCAACACTAAGCCATTTTTCTCAATAAGGATCCCTGTTGGATCCAGCCGGATCCTGACTTCAGGGGATCAGAAGCTAGCCCCATGGTGGGTTAAACAACAAAAGGATCCCTTTTTAGGACAAATTGAGGGCAAAAACCAACGCTTCGGCTCAAGGATCAGCTAATTGAGAAACATTGGATCCCCAGATTTTGGTGTCAGACTGATAACTATAGTTCAACTCGATCTCGAATGTCGGCGATTCGGGTGGGGCCGATGCCATTTACCCGTTGCAGGTCGTCGAGGGAGCTGAAGGGGCGAGCCTCAACAATGCGCTCGGCAATGGCTGGGCCGATCCCCGGCAACTGGGTCAACTCCTGGGCTGAAGCCGTATTGAGGTTGATCAGACGGGATCCGGCCAACACCGGGTTGGGGCAGGCGGTGGCTTGGGCCTGGGCCTGTTCGGTCAAGCGACGGGAGGGGCCAAACCGAGCTGATTCGATCAAACGTTCAAACTCCCGTTCAAAATGGGCAGCCACCACGGGATTGCGGATGATCAGCAGCGCCTCGTCATTTTTTTCGTTGGCGGCAATCGACCAGTTATGGGATCCGGTAATCACGGTGGTATTGGCGGTTCCGGCATCCAGCAGCCCAAATTTGTGGTGCAGCTTGTCAGTCTCGTGCAGGTCGGGCACCCCAATCGTATCCAGGATCGGGCGTGACCAGATTTGCCGCTCTTCTTCTAGGGTGCAGTCCGCTTGAATCGGCGTTATTCCCCACAGATCCAGGGTGCGGCTGTAGTCTCTGAAGGCAAAGCCCGGATCAAACACCCCCCGGATCCGCATATTGCGGTCGTGGTGCATCTGGTGCAATGTGTTGGCAATACCCTGGTCGGTAAACACAAACAGAGCCATATCCAGGCTTTGTTGGGCACTTCGCAAGGTTTGAACAATGGCCCCATTGGTGGTCTCTTCAAAGGGAATGGTGCGACTGGCGGGCGAAAAATGGATGCCGATGCTGGCATCCCCCACCTGAACCGTTTGGATCGGACGCTCTGGCTTTTGGATCCCAAACAGACTATCCGGCTGTCCACCGGGGCCATCCCCCCACATATTGTTGAACTCTTGGCGAAAAATCTCCGCCACCTGCGAGCTGGCCAACAGCAACATATGGTTGGCATTACCTTGACTTAGTTCCTCGCCAAAGTCCCCATGGATATCAGAAAGGGTGAAATTAGCCGATCCCGTCACCACCCGCTGGCCATCCACAATAATGAACTTGTGGTGCATCAGACCACTGCCTGCCGAGCCATCCGCCGTATCATCAATCCACGGGATGCCAGCATTATCCATAATGTTGTAGACATCACGGGTGGCGATCTCTTGGGGATCCAAAACCCCATCTTGGTTGAGATCGATCAGGTGGCGATATTCCTCAACTTTGGCAGCCTCGCGCTCGGATTCATCCCCACTGGGAGCCACCGCAATCTGATCCCAGGGTTTGACATAGGTGTTTTCGGTGATCACCCGCACCGGGATCCCGGCAGTTTTTTTTTGGGCTAAGGCTTGGGCGATATTGGGTAAGTTCAACTCCTGAATCGCCATATCCACAGAAGTTTGAGCTGAGTTGATTTGATCAATAATAAATTGCTCCAAATTATCCCCATAACGGTAGATATTTCGGTAGGGATCCGTATAGGTGGCTGCCTGAGATTGGTTTTTGTAGACCTTGATCTGGGGATGCTGGGGCAGGGGCGCAATGGTTTGCAACTCTCGGGGCTGTTCCCGTACCAATCCCAGCGGCGGATCCTCTGGGCTGATTTGAGGGCCAACAAAATAGCCGATGCCCGCCAGCACCAGCAAGATCACCACCCAGGGAATGTACTTCTTCCAGTTACGCATGGAACCCTCGTCGTATGGCTAGCCATCAAAGATTGAGCAAGGTTTACGCCGATTGGGGTAACAAATCATCTCGTCGAATCTGTAAATTTGGAAACAAAGGAGACTGGATCATTTGCCCCAGACTGAACCGTCTTGCCAGCGACAACTTCATGGGGGCCAGTCGGCTCCATATCAACTGGGTCTCGGCAAGCTCGTAGCGGTGATCATCCCCATACGGAGCTAAAAATCGGTCAAAACTCAGCGTCTGAGTGAGGGTCATGACAAAACCTAGCTCAAGGCTTATCTCCACAATCAAGATCCCCAAGCCAAAGCCCAGGGATCCCTTGCTTTTTGATGCCAGCGATCAACCAAATCGGCCCTCCACATAGTCGCGGGTGGCTTCTTGGGCGGGATTATTAAAGATCTGCTGGGTGGGGTTGTACTCCATCAACTCCCCGATGCGGCGGTTGTCCTGCATTTCGACACTAAAGAAGGCGGTCATGTCGGAGACACGGCTGGCCTGCTGCATGTTATGGGTGACGATGACGATGGTGTACTGATTTCGCAGTTCTTTCATCAGCTCTTCGATGCGGCGGGTGGAGATCGGATCCAAGGCTGAGCATGGCTCATCCATCAAGATCACATCCGGCTGCACGGCAACAGCGCGGGCGATGCAAAGACGCTGCTGCTGGCCCCCCGACAGAGAGGTGCCGCTGGCGTTGAGCTTGTCCTTGACCTCATCCCAGAGGGCGGCTTGCTTGAGGGAGGTTTCCACCACCTCGTTCATATCCACATTCATGCCCAAGACGCGGGGGCCATAGGCGATGTTGTCAAAGATGCTCTTAGGAAAAGGATTGGGCTTTTGGAATACCATGCCGATGCGGCGGCGGACTGCAACGGGATCCACATTGGGGGCGTAGAGGTCTTTGCCGTGATAGGTCAGGGATCCCTCCACCCGAGCGCCGGGGATCAGGTCATTCATGCGGTTAAAGCAGCGCAAGACCGTGCTTTTGCCACAGCCGGAGGGGCCGATGAAGGCGGTGATCTGGTTGGTGGGAATGCTCAGGGAGACATTCTTTACCGCTAGGGCGGTGTTGTTGTAGTAGACGTTGAGGTTGCGCACGTCAAAGACAGTGCTGGTGGATTTCTCTTGCATGGTTTCTTGCATAACGCTGCTCACTTGAACTCAGGGTTGGGTTTGGGGTCGAGCTGTCCAGCTATACCGTATCGTGTCTAAGGTATTTAACAAAATAAATTGATTCAGGGCAGAGTCATTCCAAGTTGTAGCGACTGACCACCCAGCGGGAGATCAGGCTGACCGTCAGCACGATCCCCAACAGCACCAAAGCTCCCGCCCAGGCCAATTCTTGCTGAGGCTCGTAGGGGATGATGGCGAAGAAGTAGGTCATGACAGGCAGTGTCGCCACCGGGCCAAACACAGCATCTTTGAGGGATGGTGGCAAGAAGTTGTTATTAAAGGCGGTGAAGAGCAGCGGGGCGGCTTCGCCAGCGGCCCGAGCCAAGGCCAAGATCAGCCCGGTGACAATGGCGGGAACAGCGGACGGTAAAACAACCTTCACGGTGGTTTGGAACCGGGTGGATCCCAGGCCAATGGATCCCTGACGCAACTCTAACGGCACCAAAAACAGGGCTTCTTCGGTGGAACGAATCACAATGGGCAGCATCAGCACCCCCAAGGCCACCCCACCCGACAGGGCAGAGAACCCTTGGCTTCTGACCAAGATGGCGTAGGCAAACAGGCCGGCCAAAATGGCAGGCACCCCGGTCAGTACATTGCAGGAAAACTTGACCAGGTAAGCGAGGCGAGTACCTCGGCCAAATTCGGCCAGGTAGACCGCAGACAAGACCCCAAAGGGAAAGCTGATCAACGCCCCCAGGCTCAACACCGTCAAACTGCCCAAGATGGCGTGGCCAAATCCTCCGTCTGAGAGTCCTGGAGCTGGATAGCGAACTTGGGTAAAGGTATACCAGTTGAGCTTGTGAAGCCCTTCTTTGAAGACATCAAACAAAACCCAGGCCAGGGGCAGCACAATGGCAAAGATGCAAAGCACACTCAGGACGGTTAGGGTGCGACCAAAGTATCGGCGGTAGCCTGGGATCCCGCCTATTTGGGTGTCGATATCCGCTTGTAGATTTGCCATGATCAGAAATCCTTGTAGGTCAGGTTCTTATAACTAACTCAGGGAAAACAGTGGTCTGGGTTGGGGATCCATCACTCAACGTTCTGGAATTTGCGGATGATGTATTCAGCCCCGATGTTGATTATCAGAGCCAGCACCATCAGCACCACCCCGGCGTACATCAAGGCGGCCACCTGCTCTCGACCGGCTTCGCCAAACTGCGAGGCGATCAAACCCGTAATGGTGGATCCCGGCTGAAGCAGCGAGACATCATCCAGACGATTGAGTCGGTTTTGGTTGCCCACCAACATGGCGGCGACCATCGTTTCTCCCAAGGCTCGTCCCATGGCCAGCATGATGGAGCTGACAATGCCCGACAAACCAGCAGGAATCATGACCCGGAGGATGGTTTCCCAGCGGGTGCAGCCCAAGGCCATTGACCCTGCCCGTAATTCTCGGGGCAACGACTGAAAGGTGCTGCGGGTAATGGAGATGATGATGGGGGAGATCATGATGGCCAAGATCAGGCCCACCAACAACAGGCTGGGGCCACGCGGTCTGGGGCCACCAAACAAAAAGAACCATTCCATGGCGCTGTGTAAGCCTCTAAAGAGGGGGCGCACCGCTGGCACCAACACAAAGATGCCCCACAGCCCCAAGACCACGCTGGGGATGGCCACGATCAGCTCGATGGCAAACGAAATCGGATTGCGCACCCAAGCTGGGAAAAAGTCTTCGGTCAGAAAGATAGCGGCTCCAATCCCCAGCGGAATGGCAAATAGCAAGGCCACCGCCGAGGTCATCAGGGTGCCATAGATCTGCGGCAGCACCCCGTAGATGTTTTCCACCGGGTTCCAGCGGGTTGTCCACAAAAAGGCCAGCCCATACTTCTGAATGGCGGGCAAGGCGGCTTCGATGGTCTGAACAATCACCCAAATCAAGACCACCCCAGAGCCAACTGCCAGCGCCAGGGTGCCCCGCACAAAGCCAACATCTATCGTCCGCGAGACTGAGGGCTTCTTCTCAATACTGTTTAAGTCCTGAAAGTCTGAAGCTGCCGACGTCATGAAACCTCCACTGGTTCACTTGCATGGGTTCGCTAGAGGCTAACAGCTTGGAGCTAGCCATTTCTCTAAACACTGTAATACCTTATCAGCCCCTAAAATGTCTGTGTTGTTCTCGACATTTAATCTGCAAATACGTTTTTGTGCTTTTGTCTATGCTTTTGGATGACTCAGACAATAACGTGACCAAAATTAGATCAAGGGGATAGATAAAAGAACGAAAGCCGGGAAAGAGGGATCCCCTTCCCGACTATTGAGCTAGCCCATTAGCTCCTAATCAGATTTACCCAATCACAGTGAATTGAGGTGACTCAATTAGCGAGTGGCGTTGGGGTTGACGGTGAGGGCATCCAGCTCAGCAGCAATCCGCTCAGACACAGACTCAGGCATGGGGATGTAGTCCAGCTCTTGAGTAATGGCATCGCCATCAGGCCCTTGGGTCCAGTTGAGCACTTCCACTAGAGCATCCAGCTTGGCTTGATCGGGGTACTCGTTGTAGACCATCACCCAGAACAGACCGACGATGGGGTAGTGATCTTCGCCTTCGGGATCCGGCACGAGCAAGGCGAAATCTTCGGGGATAGGGGCATCCAAAGCAGCAGTCGCGCCTTCAACGGTGAAGCCAACGATGTTGCCGGCCTTGTTTTCTAGCCGAGCAGTGTCCATGTTTTCAATCTTGGCGAAAGACTGGTTGACATAACCAATAGCGCCTTCTTCTTGGATGATGGTGGCGGCCACACCTTCGTTACCCTGTCCGCCAATACCCACAGGCCACTCCACAGAGGTACCAAAGCCAGCAGGCCAATCGGGGCAAGCGGTGTTGATGTGGTTGGTGAACACATAGGTGGTGCCGGATCCGTCAGAACGGTGGACCCAGGTGATATCCAAGTCGGGCAGACGATCCACCAACTCAGGGTTTTCGGCTTTGATGCGGATGTCGCTCCAGTTATCGATATCCCCTTGCACGATCCCGCAGTAGGTTTCACGCTTCAGAACTAGCTCGCCGCTTTCGATGCCAGGGATGTTGTAGGCAAACTCGATGGCGCCACCCGCCAAGGGCAACTGGATCGGCTCATAACCAAACTTCGCTTGGAAGCCTTCGTAGCGAGAGGCGTTGTTGTCGGCGTTCATGGGGCCTTCGGATGCGCCAAAGTCCACGGTGCCGTTGATGTACTGCTCCAGACCAGCGCCGCTACCGACGGACTGATAGCTCACCTGCAAGTTGGAATCCACAGTCCGGTTGTAGGCATCAAACCAACGCTGCAACACGGGAGCCGCAAAGGTTGCACCCGCGCCAGACAACTGAACGGTTTGGGCTTGGGCAGGAGCCGAGACGGAAGCAAAGGATCCGGCAGACAGGGCCACTGCCGACATCAGCAGGGCGGAACGGAGATTAGTCATAGATGATGCACTCTTAAATGGGTAACAATTTCAAGATAGGGGATCAAGGTTAAGTTGGTTTTATTAAAAGTTTAAGAACAGATTAAGTTTAGGATAAATTGTGGATATTTTGTCTTGTCTTGGATGTTGAGATAGCTGGTCTTTGATTGTAATGGATTGTAATGCCAACTTATTTTGATGGATGTGCCACAAAGCACCTCTCATAAGCTCTCTAGATCAGTAAGACGTCTAAATCCAGCCAGTAAAATAGCCCCCTAAACACAAGAGAGCTAGCAAAAGATATCTAAGTTGAACCGAAAGCTATGAGAACCGGATCCTGCTTTTCCTGACAAAGATCATCCTTCTTAAGCTGTGGGGAAAAGGAGTTGTCGTACTCTCTGCCCCAAAATCTAGGCTCAAAAGTTGACAAAAGGCTTCAGGTTGATGCCAAGACTTGCAGTTGGGAAGCTTTGGTGAGTGGTTCATCCCACTGGTGTCTCTTGACGCAGACTCGCCCAGGGAGTTCCCCAGTCGGATCCGCCCCCCTTTCTCTTGTCCCATGCTTTGGAGCTTTTGGATAGGGGAGGGCTGGAGTGATATTTGGAGATACTGGGTTGCTGGGATTTGATGCCTGGGGGACTGGATCCCTAGCGTCCGGAGCTGGGGGGCGGCGTGTAGATATTGAGACAGACTGACCACTTGGCCAGCAGATAACGGTCAAATAACAGCAGACTGGAGCGCAATCCCCCCGCCTGCCCCGCCAAAAAGCCCACCGGCAAATGACCGGCTGGGGCCTCGAGGCCATAGGTCAGCTCGTGATACTGGATCCAGCGATCCACTCGTCGCCAGCCCACCAGACGCCCCCAAGCCTCGATATCACGGGGGGCCTGCGACCAGAGATGAAATTGGATCCCGAAGCCGAAGTGTGCTTCGCTGTAGGCCATCCAAAGTTTGTCAATCAGTTGCAGCTCGGCTTTAGGAAACTTTTTGATGGCATCGATATCAAAGTGGCCCTCGCGAGTGCGATCTGCAATCTGGAGCATCAGCTCGGTGGTGAGGGCATCCGCCTGTTGCCACTGTTGTGCCCGCAACAAGTCCCGCAGTTGGGTCAGTTCCTGCACACAAGTTGGAGAGATGGATCCGTTTTTGGGGACGCTGACGCTGTTTGGCCCCGTAGAGGTCTGAAATTTGCCCGGTTCTTGGCCCGATTCAGGGATCGCAGGCTGGGGGAATTGGCTGGGGCTTTCACTGTCACGTTCGGTAACAACACTTTTGGCAGCAGCCCCTGAAGCATTTGAACGGGGGCAGGATCCTGATGGGGGAGCGAGGATTTCGGTGGGATCCGGTGGATCTGTCTTGCGGCGGTTGAGAGGCAGACTATCGGGTTGAGGGGGGGCTTGGGCTTTGAGAGCCTGTTCTAGCTCAGATAAATCTGATGTGGAGATCCCCAAATCAGGTAGAACTTCTGGGGCTGACAGAATCGGGCGTGGGGATCCGCCAGAGGGCATCGATTGGGCCGCCGGAGCAAACAAGCCCGGATCGGGATCGGATCCGTCCCCATCCAAAACTGTCCGGTCAGGATCCTCAAGGTCGGTTTCGGACGGGGGCAAAAGCTGGATCCAGTCTGCAATCGAAGCGGGGCGATCCTCGGCATAGAGGGCCATGCCCGCCAGAATCGCAGCCTGGGTATCGTTACTAACGCATGGATTGATTTGCTGAGGCGGATCCAGGTCACGACCGCCGATCCGAGCTGGAGCGCAGAGGGGGATCTCGCCGGTCAGGGCTGTGTAGAGGGTGGCCGCTAACCCGTAGACATCGATCCAAGCCCCCCGCCGCCGCAGGGAGTCATACTGCTCAATCGGGGCATAGCCATCGGTGCCATAGCTGGTGTGATGCTGGATCATCCCCTGCGAAAAATCCCGCACCAGGCCAAAATCAATCAGTACGGCTTTGGGGGGCAAGGGGTGATCCCGGAGGATGATATTGGCGGGCTTGACGTCCCGATGCAACATATCTTGGTCATGCAGCGCACTGAGGGCGGATCCCACCTGGCGAATATGGTGCAGAGCCTCCCGCTCCGACATCTTCCCCTGCTTGGCCACACACTTTTGCAAGGTCAGGCCGGGGACATATTCCATCACAATGCACCACAGCCCCGCCTCCAGGATCACCTCATCCACTCGGACAATATGAGGGTGACGACAGCGGGCTAGCCGCAACGCCTCGTTCAAAAAATCCTGCTGAAACTTTTCAAAGCCAGGATCCGATTGCACATCATCATTGAGGGTTTTGATCACCACCCAATCGGCACGACGGTTATCCCAGGCCAGATAGGTCAGCCCAAAGCCCCCTCGCCCCAGCACCGACTCGATGCGATAGCGACCCTCCTGTAATCGATGTTGCGCGGCCCAGACCATTTCAACTTTTTGAGTCTTTGCAAACAGGTTAGCCCCCCTACCCCTTCAAGTCCAGCGGTGAACCGGATCCGAGTCCATTCAGAAGGGGCAGTTACCCCCGGTAGTTGATTTTGTGGTTTTGGGCAATTGACCCCCCATCCAAAGCTGAAGTGTAACCGTCTTGGGAAGATCCTCAGGATTGGGCGGCTGCCCCCGCCGGATCCGGGGTCGGTCTTTTTTGAAATTGGCTCAGCAGAGAGTTCCAGCCCAGCCGCACCATCGACAGGATCCAGTTGCCCTCCAGCTCTTGAAAAAGATCCATGTTGAGCTTGAAAGCATAATTGGCCTCCGCCACGATCCGATCAATGGTGGCTTGATCGAGATCCAGACCATCCAAGGCGGCCCGATACTGCTGCTTAAACTTGCCCTCATGCTTGATCTGCTCAAAGTCATAGAAGGCAGTGCCCTCCCCATCGGCTAGACCCATGGCCCGCCGAGCTACTTTTTTGAGGATCTGGCCCCCCGACAGATCGCCAATGTAGCGGGTATAGGCATGGGCAATCAGCAAAACAGGATCCGTCTGGCTCAAGGTCTGGATCCGATCCACGTAAACCCGGCAAGCGGGGGACATATGAATGCGATTATGCCAGTTGGGGCCACAAAAGTAGTCCAGGTCTTTTTCGAGGCTGGGCTTACGCCACAGTTCCGGGTAATAGAGCTTTCCCACCCGCTCGTGATCTTGGTGCTGGGTAAAGCCCTCTTCTAAGGCGGAGTAGACGTAATAAAAGTTGGTTAGATAACGGCTATAGGAGGACTTATTGACAACCCCTTTCAGAAAGCACTTGACGAAGCCCACATTTTCGGCCATCGAATGGGATTGCTTCGTGCCTTCTCGCAATTGAGCTGACAGGCTCTGGTGCCCAGTGCTCACATTGGTGGTGCTCACATTGGTGGTGCTCACAGTGACTCCTTACTCTTAAAATCATTTTTTATGCTGATCCTGAGAATA
>CAZODP010000041.1:0-7599 GCA_964578595.1 uncultured bacterium | reverse complement strand
TGCTCACAGTGACTCCTTACTCTTAAAATCATTTTTTATGCTGATCCTGAGAATAGTCCACAGCAGTGTGTCTGATCGTTAAATATCGTTAATGCTGCGATATTAGTCATTTATCAGCTATTGCCGCCAGAGGAACTGGGATCCCGGTCTGGTATCGGAGATCAGGGTATGGGGATCAGGGCATCAGGGTATGGGCCAGGGGGCCACCATTGGCATAGAGCAGAGCACGCTTGGGGCCATGAATGGGATCCTCCACAATGATGGTTTGATCCCGGCTTGCCCCCAATGAAACAATGGCAATGGGCACCTGCATCAATTGGGCCAAAAACTTGAGATATTGGGTGGCAGCAGCGGGCAATTCCTCTAGGGAGCGGCAGTGCTGAGTGGAGGATCCCCAGCCGGGTAGGGTCTCGTAGATCGGTTCGCAGCGGGCAAAGGTGCGGGCATCACTGGGAAAATGATCGATCGTCTCGCCATCACAGCGGTAGGCCACACAGACTTTAATCTCTTGCAATTCATCTAAAACATCGAGCTTGGTAATGGCCAGACAATCAAGACCGTTGACCCGCACCGCATAGCGACCGATCACCGCATCAAACCAACCGCAGCGGCGGCGACGACCGGTGGTGGTGCCAAACTCAGCCCCTTTGTCCCCCAGTTGTTGACCTATGGCATCGTGCAGCTCTGTGGGAAATGGCCCCTCCCCCACCCGGGTGGTGTAGGCCTTGGCGACGCCGATCACCCGGTCAATGGAGGTTGGCCCTACCCCTGCCCCCACACAGGCCCCGCCCGCAATCGGATGAGAGGAGGTGACATAGGGATAGGTGCCAAAGTCCAAATCTAGCAGGGTGCCCTGCGCCCCCTCAAACAGGACATTTTTGCGCTCATCGATGGCATGGGCCAGCATCAACGCCACATCGGTGACATGGGGACGCAACCGCTCGGCAAAGCCCAGGTACTTGTCGATCACCATCTCCGGATCCAGGGGGGGCAAGTTGTAGATCTTTTCCAGCAGAACATTTTTGTAAGGTACGGCCCAGCGCAGCCGTTCCCGCAGATCCTCGGGGTGCATCAGATCGATCATGCGGATCCCCATCCGCTCGGCTTTGTCGGCATAGGTTGGCCCAATCCCACGGCCTGTGGTGCCCAACCGATAGGATCCGCGGCGATTTTCTTCGGCCACATCGATCAGCCGGTGATAGGGCAGGGTGACATGAGCGGTTTCGGCAATGAATAGATTGGCGGCTGAAACCCCCAAAGCCTCCAATTGGTCTAGCTCCCCCAACAGGACCTCCGGATCGATCACGGTGCCGCTGGCGATCAGACATTGGGTGCTGGAATAAAGGATCCCCGACGGGATCAGATGGAGTTTGAAGGTTTGGGATCCCACCACCACCGTGTGTCCGGCATTGACCCCCCCCTGATAGCGCACCACCACATGGGCGTTTTCGCTCAATAAGTCCGTAATCTTGCCCTTTCCCTCGTCACCCCACTGGGCACCGATCACAACGACATTGGCCAAGGGTCTCTCCTGCTCAAAGGTCACCGTTTGCGCACAGGTAAAAGATGCTAGCAAGGCCCCCTGAGGATGTCAACGGATTCCAAGGCTGGATCGGATCAGCATAGGGATCCCACTGGGCCGGGATGAAGTTTGACAGAGGGCGTTTTTGAGTTGGACTTGGAATGGGTTGGGAATGTAACGCTGCTCTGATGGACTTGACTTTTAGTGATTTTTTGCAGCATTTTTACCACCACCTTTTCAAGACTCGTGAGGCATCTTTAACCTTTCCATAATCTTTGATGACAGGTGGCTTGGCGCAGTATACTGCTGGAGATGAGTTTTTTACGTTTTGTAAAAGTCTGGGTCGTGTTTCTCAGGATCGAGTCGCAGCAGGCTCGCAGGTGATGACGCAAGATGCAGATTTTGAAACTAAATCATCAAAGTTTTTTCGCAAGGTGTCGCTATGTCAATGCAACTATCGGATCCTGCCGTCAGGGAAGGGGTGGCTTTGGGCGCGGATCCCGTGGATCCATTTGTTAAGCAGGTGATTGAGTTTGATCATCCTGAGCGTTATCGCACCTCCGAGTGGTATCGAGGGACGGGCACGATTGTGGCGGCGGGGGATGGCTGCTCTTTTGAGGTGACGGCAAGCTATACCCTGCGGGCGGAGGTGAAGCTGGTTTCGGGGGTGCTGGATCCCCAAAATTCGCTGCTGGCCTCGGTGTATCAGGGGCGGGGGCGCTGTGTTGCCATTGTGGATCAGACGGTGGATGAGCTGTACGGCCAAGAGCTGCGGGCTTATTTTGCCCATCATCAGATTCCGTTACAGCCGTTGGGGATCCGGGCTTGGGAGGCGGATAAGACAACAGATACGGTGTATCAACTGCTGAGGTTTTTGGGCAAAGATGGCTGTGATGTATCCCGTAATGAGCCGGTTTTGGTGATTGGGGGCGGGGTGCTGAGTGATGTGGCCGGTCTGGCCTGTGCTCTACAACACCGCCGAACCCCCTACATCATGATTGGCACAACAGTGGTGGCGGCGATTGATGCGGGGCCATCCCCCCGTACCTGCACCAATGGCAGTCAGTTCAAAAACAGCATGGGGGTTTATCACCCGCCGGTGCTGACCCTGGTGGATCGGCAGTTTTTCCGGACATTGGCTCCGGGGCATATCCGCAATGGCATGGCGGAGATCATCAAAATGGCCGTAACCGATGATCCAGTCTTGTTTGAGCTGATGGAAAAGTTTGGATCCGCCCTGTTACAGAGCCACTTTGCCACCCAGCCAGCCTCGGATCCGGCCTTGGTGGCGGTGGCGGATCAGGTGATCTATCGGGCTTTGTTCTCATACATGAAGCACGAGGGCACCAATATGTTTGAGACCTACCAAGACCGACCTCATGCCTACGGACACACCTGGAGTCCCCGCTTTGAGCCAGCCGCCAAGCTACTGCATGGTCATGCGGTGACAATTGGAATGGCGTTTGGGGCCACTTTGGCGGTGGAGATGGGCTGGTTGTTGCCAACTGAACGGGATCGGATCCTGGCCCTGTGTCAGTCGGTGGGATTATCGGTCTATCACCCGATTTTGGAAAACCTGGATCTGTTGATCGAGGGGCAAAAGAATATGCGGCGTAAACGGGGGGATGGGGGTCTATGGGCACCCTTGCCCACCGCCATCGGATCCTGTGACTATGCCCAGGATGTGTCGGCGGAGTTGCTAAAAACCGCAGTTGAGCGTCATCGCCAGGTCTGTGCCTCTTTGCCCGGTCAGGGGCTAGGGGAGCAAATGTATCTGCGGGATCTGGGGCTGGAGTAGCGTTGGGGATCCAATTGCCCTCAATGAGGTTGCCCTCAGTCAGGACTGATGATATCTGGGGGTGGCCGTTGCTTCTGTTGCCCCCAGCTAGAGGCCCCTTTTTCTAATCTCCTTTTTTTGGGTTTTTTGGGGGGGGGGAATATGGCCTAGTGAGGAATTTTTGAGTTGATTGCTTGTTGATTTGTTGAGTAGTAAGGTCTCTGATGGTGACAGAACAATCGACACAACCCCATGCTGCTCCCCGTCCGGTCACTCCGGTGGGGATCCTGGCTCAGCTATTGGCGCAGTTGGTGGCAAAACAAGATCAGATCTTGGATCCCGATTCGGATCCGCTGATTCGGGAGCAATGGCAGCAGAAGTTGGTCAGGGCACGGGATCTGGCGGCGGGGTTGGATCCCTATCTGACCGCTTGTACCACCCCAGAATCGGCAGCTTTGGCCGCCTTGGCCCAACAGACCGCCAGCGAGGATTGGGGTCGCCGTAACCAGGAGGCTGGGGGCAGTCTGGAGCAGGAGATGCTGTCGGGGCACCTTGAGGGGCAGATGCTGAAGATGCTGGTCAAAATGCTGAAGGCAGAGCGGATCCTGGAGATTGGGCTGTTCACGGGCTATTCTGCCCTGGCCATGGCGGAGGCGTTGGCCCCCGATGGAAAAGTGGTGGGTTGCGAGCTGGATCCCTATGTGGCGGAGTTTGCCCAGCGATGGTTTGCCCAATTCCCCCACGGCAGCAAAATTGAGGTCAGGGTTGGCCCCGCACTCCAGACCCTACAAACCCTGGCAGATCAAGGATCCCGGTTTGACCTGGTGTTTGTGGATGCGGATAAGGGGGGCTATGTGGATTATTTTGAGTGCCTGCTGGATCGAGATCTGCTGGCCCCAGGGGGTGTGATTGCGGTGGACAATACCCTCTTGCAGGGGCAGCCCTATCTGGCCGAGCGTAGCCCCAACGGGGAGGCGATAGCTCGATTTAATCAGGTGGTGGCAGCGGATCCACGGGTGGAGCAGGTGTTGGTGCCCCTGCGGGATGGTCTGACCTTGATTCGTCGTGTGGATGAGGTGGGATAGATGCCCCCATCCAGCCAAGCTCCTTCAGCACCTGGACTCCGATCGTCTGCCCCGCCAGTCTCCCCAAAAACCCTGATCCACCTGCTCCGGATCCAGGCCAAAACCTTGGCTACCTTGGCTCTGTTGGCGCTGGTTTTTCCATTTAATGCTGGGGTGGTTTTATTAGCTTGGATCCCCTATCGGATCCGGCTTTTGATCAGACGTTTTCTGTCAAGTCCTGATCTGCCCCATCCCCCTGAAACTGTCCTGATCACGGGGGGGAAAATGACCAAAGCCCTACAACTAGCTCGATCCTTTGCCCGTTCCGGACACAGAGTTATTTTGGTGGAAACCCAAAAATACTGGCTCTCCGGTCATCGTTTTTCAGAGGCGGTGGCTCGCTTTTATACAGTCCCGGATCCTAAGCTGGATCCACAGGGCTATATTGAGGCTTTGGTTAGCCTAGCTCAGCGGGAATCTGTCAGTGTTTTTGTGCCGGTTTCTAGCCCCGTGGGCAGCTATTTTGACGCCAAAGTGGGGGAGCTTTTAGCCCAAACTCAGCCCAATTGTCGGGTGGTTCAGTTGGGATCCAAAACCATCCTGACTTTGGACAATAAGTTTCAATTTTGCCAGCTTGCGGCGAGCTGGGGATTGCCGGTGCCCAAGCACCACTACATCACGGATCCAGAGCAGGTTTTGCGGTTTGATTTTGCCTCGGATCCCGGCCCCTACATCCTCAAAAGCATTCCCTATGACTCGGTCTCCCGGCTGGAGCTGAAGCGGCTGCCCTGCGAGGAGATGGAATCCTATCTGGCCTCGCTGCCCATCAGTGTCGATCACCCCTGGATCCTACAAGAGTTGATCACGGGTCAGGAGTTTTGCACCCATAGCATGCTGGATCAGGGATCCATGCGATTGCATACCTGCGCTCGATCCTCCCCTTTTCAGGTCAACTATGCCCATGTGGATCATGCTGCCATTCAAGACTGGGTGGCACAATTTGCTCAACAATTGGCCGTTTACTTAAAAACCAATCAAAAGGAACCCGCCACCGGTCAGCTTTCATTTGATTTCATCGAGACCGCCGATGGATCCGTCTATCCGATTGAGTGTAATCCCCGCACCCACTCTGCCATGACCCTGTTTTACAATCACCCCGATTTGGCAGCAGCTTATCTCAATCCAACATCTAACTTAATATCTAACCCAATGGCTGATTCAACAGCTATGCCAATCACCCCGTTGGCCACAGCAAAACCGGTTTATTGGCTTTATCACGAGCTGTGGAGATTGACAGAGGTGCGATCCTGGACTGATCTAAAACATCGGATCCAAACCCTCTGGCGGGGCAAAGAAGCTCTCTGGGAAAGCTGGGATCCATTGCCTTTTTTGCTGGTGCCCCATTGGCAGATCACGCTGCTGCTATTGCAAAATCTGACTCAGGCCAAAGGATGGGTACGGATTGATTTCAATATCGGCAAATTGGTGGAACCAGGGGGGGATTGATGATCACAGTTTTGCATTGGGTTGGTTCGCCAGAGAGCGAATTTTGGGCGGAGCTGTCACGGCTCTATGCCCAGGATTGCTGGACAGCAACAGCGGATCCAGACCGTTATCGATTTGAACTGCTCTACATTGGCCCCGACCAAAGCTGGCGTTTTCCCACCGATCTGACAGCCGCTGCCCTGGCTGCTGCCCCACCTCTATCGGTGGCGGAGGGGATAGCCCATCTACAAGCCTTGGATATTGATGTGGCCTTGCCCCAGATGTTTTGTCGAGCCGGGATGACCCACTACCGTTCCCTGCTGCAGGTGTTAGGGATCCCCTATGTGGGCAATTCACCGGAGCTGATGGCCTTGACCGCCCACAAAGCCCAGACCAAAGCGGTGTTGCGAGAGGCCGGGATCCCTGTGCCAGCCGGTCAAGTGCTGCGGCGGGGGGATCCGCTCCGGCTGGATAGCCTGCCCCTGATTGTCAAACCGGCCCATGCAGACAACTCGCTGGGGGTGAGCTTGGTGCGCCAGCCCGCAGACCTAGATCAGGCCCTGGATCAGGCATTTGCCTACGGGGATCAGGTGCTGGTGGAGACGTTTATCCCGCCGGGACGGGAGGTGCGCTGCGGGATCCTGGAGCAAAATGGCACCTTGCTAGCCCTGCCACTGGAGGAATATGCCCTCTCTGTAGAGCAGCCCATTCGGGGCTATGGCGACAAGCTGAAACGGTCAGACACCCATCAACTGGACTTTGCCGCCAAAGACAATCAAAAATCCTGGATTGTAGATCCCGCCGATCCAATCACGCCTAAGGTTCAAAATTGGGCCAAGCGAAGTCATCTGGCCCTGGGCTGCCGTCACTACAGTCTTTTTGATCTGCGGGTGGATCCGGCGGGTCATGCCTATGTGTTGGAGGCGGGATTATACTGCTCATTTTCTCCCAAGAGCGTGATTGTCAGTATGGCCGCCGCCGCTGGGATCCCCCTATCTACCCTGTTGGAGAATGGGATTGCTCAGGCCAGAGGGGGTCTCTAGGATCGCTTCCCCTCAGGATCCAGGCCCCTCAGGATCCAGGCTTAGATCACAGGCCCAAAACCACAGGCTTGCCCTGCTGTGGCAGCAAGAGGAATGATCCCAGCGGATCCAGCTCATCCTTTGAGGTTATTATCAGAAATCGATTCGGATCTTGATCAAGCCGATGTCAACGTTTTTTATGTCTTCTGACTCTACCCCTTCTGAAGCAGACTATCTCCATCACTTGGAAGCCTGTTTAGAGCGGGGATCCTATCGTCGTGCCCTGGAGCTGAGCCTCGAAGCCATCGCCCATTATCCCCAGTCGGCATCTCTCAAAATCTGGCGGGCGGTCTGCCTAGAAGCGATTGGACGCACAGCCGAAGCGATTGCCATATTGCGCCCTCTCGTGCGGAGCGGGGATGCGGAAGCCTCCAAACAGTCTCGCTATCTGCTCTCCATCTGGGAAGCCCCCCGCCTCAAGCGGCCCCAGAATTGGACTGTTCAGATCCCGGATCTGAGTCATCTGTCGGATGGCGACTGGAATCTAACCGCAATTGCCCCGCGCCAAGTAGCCTCATCATCTCAGGATCCCAACCCAACAGAGTCCACCGCTTGGTCAGGATCCCGGCTCCGTCGGGTGGGTCAGGGGATCGCGGTGACCATCACCGTGGTGGGGGTGCTCTGGATGATCACTCGGCTGGGGATCCTGCCTTAATTGTTGAATTATTG
>CAZODP010000040.1:13842-25796 GCA_964578595.1 uncultured bacterium | reverse complement strand
GGGATCCCCCTTTTGATCCAGCCATAGAGCCAACGGTTGCAACAGCAGGGTGAAGGGTTGCGGCCCTGTGACCAGCTTTTGTGAGGGCATGACCGGATACCAAAACCGCCGAAAAACGGAATGTTGGGTTACACGCACGGGATCGGCTCCTCCACTGTCTTGAGTGTTTTGATCACACAACTGACTTGCCGTTGTTCGACTTCGTTGTGAGCTTTGAGCAGGGCCGCTAGTCTGCGCCGCATCACAAGGCCTGGCTTGTCAGAGGCCATCTGTTCTTCGGCAGGGATGGCCAGCGGTGTATCAAAATCGGTGCTCTCCAGGATCCGTTGGTCTTCGAGGGTGACTGCTCGATCAAAGGCGATGATATCTGCGGCACTGGCTTGGGCCTCGGTGTCATTGCGGAGGCAAAACTGCACCACATGGGAGTGTTGATCATCGATGGGGGTGGCTGACGTAAAAATCAAATGGACAAGGCCATTGGGGTAGGTGATCTTGAGGGTGCGCAAAAACGGCAGATACCAAGTTCCCTCACTGATCCGCACGGTGATTGCCGCATCGGCCATGCCCAGGTTGGCTTTTTGGAGCGGGTTGTTAAAAACCGGCAGGCGATAGTTGACCCTGAGGCCGTGTTCGTGGTCTGCGAAGGTGTCGAGCTGGGGGGGCACCGGATCCTGCTGGATCCCAAAGGTCTTGGCGTGGACAAAATGAGGGTGAGCATTATCAAACGAGTTTTCCATCAGCCGCAGGCCACCACAGGCCCAGGTTTCGTCAAACTCATGGATCTGGCGAAAGGTGGGATCCTCAGCTTCGGGGATCTCAGGAATGGGTTGCAGGGCAGGCGGATCCAGACAGACCCAGACATAGCCATAACGAGCCGCACACCCAAAAGATTGAACTCGATAAGACTGAGGGATCGGCCCTGAGCTTAGCTGCGGTACTTTGACACAGACACCGGATCCGTCAAATTGCCAGCCGTGATAGGGGCATTGAATGGCATCCCCCTGCACCTGCCCTAGAGAGAGTCGGGCCGTCCGGTGGCAGCAGCGATCTTCGACAGCATGGGGATCCCCCTTTTGATCCAACCAAAGCACCAGTGGCTGTCCCAAGAGCAAAAAAGCCTGCGCTCCCCCCGCTAACTTGGCCAGAGGCATGACCGGATACCAAAATCGCCTCAGCACAGGCTGTTGTGTCACAAGCATCAAAAGTCCCCCCAAGGATCCGAGTCAAGACTGAAATTGATACTTGATATAAAGTGTCTACCCCTGCTTTGCTGTAGCTGCCATCACATTGAGGCTAATGGGCAATGACAATGGGCGATGACAAGGATAACGGGTGGGATCCCTCGATGATCGGCACCGCCAGCCATTGGCTATGATCTCTTGAGACTATCCGACTTTTCCCCTAAGTAATCCCCTAACTTGAAACAGTCCGCTCCAGCAGCACCTTCAGAACAGCCACAGGGATCCTCCCCCCCCGTTGGTCGCTTGGTGGCACAGTTTTTGCAGGAGCGGGAGCGGGATCTAGCCAAGGCCAGCCGGCGCACCTATCGCATGGCCCTTGAGCAGTTTGCCGAATCTTGCCAGGTGGGGGTGGATCAGATTCAGCCCATTCATGTCCAGACTTTTTTGAATAGTCTCAAGGGGCGTTCTTTTCGCAATCGCTCGGGGCAATGGGTCTCACCGCCCGCTTCGCCAGCCACCTACAATCTCAAGCGATTGGCTTTGCAACAGTTTTTTGAGTGGGCCGCCAGTCGTCGCTATTGCCAGCGGCCTTTGCCCACCGAGGCGATCCGTGCGGCCCGTCTGCCGGCCCGGTTGCCCCGCGATTTGGACCGAATGCTACTGCAACGGGTGCTAGAGCGGGCCGAATTGCACTCGCTTCGCTATGCTGCCCTGATCCGGATCCTGCTGGAATGCGGGCTACGGGCGCAGGAGGTGCTGGATCTCTGTGTCCAGGATTTTCAGCTCACCCCCGATGGATCCCTACTGGAAGTTCGCTGCGGCAAAGGCAGCAAGCCCCGCGCTGTGGCGATCGGCGAACCCCTGGCTGAGCTGATCCAAGCCTATCTTGGCCAAGAACGGGGCCTCTATGCTCCTACGGATCCTTTGTTTATCTCTCGCTCTCGCTGTCCGGTCTACCAGGGCCAACCCCTCTCCTACGACGGCCTCCGCCACATTGTCCTCAAGCTCACAGTCGATGAACCCGGCCAACAAACCCCCCATCAATTTCGCCATAGCTTTGCCACTTTGCTGCTCGATCACGGCGTTGCCCCCGAACACATCCAGCATCTGCTAGGACACACCACCGCCGCCATGACCATGCGCTACACCCAGCGGGCTAATCTGCGGGCTGCCATCAGCCGCTCCCGCGAGGTGCTGGATCAAGGCTTAATCTAGGCCACAGCTGCTGCACTTGGGGGCATGGATCCCCCCTTGACCCGAAAATGCACCTCCACTTTGACGGGCTTGCCCAAATCGAGTGCAGTGCCCACACACCGGGCCAGAACCTGAACTTGAAAGCGGAGATTGTCTGCCTGACTCATGGTGATAGCTCCTTTGTAACCGTGTTTTTACGAGCAAATACTTCACAAAATGTTAAGACTCAACGACAAGTCGGAGGCGAGATCAGGGAACAGAGGATCCCTATCGCTGTTTTTCTCATGTCTATAGGTTATCGAGACTGGCCCCATAACTCGTCGGTATAAGTACAGAAACGCGAAAAATAACCTGCACAAAGGGCTTTTTTCTGTGAACTGGCGTAGGACTCTCAGCGATCTGGCGTAGACCTTGAGCCAGAGTGACCCCATCAACCCAGGATCCCAGGCTTTGAAGCAAAAGCCAACCCATCCATCGCTCTTAAATAGAGCCTCCGTATTCACACTTAGAAAGCCCCATGCCTGCACCCATCAGGATCCCAGTTTTTGTAGCTGAAAACACATTAAGCTAGGAATTGAGCTGCTAGGTTTACCTTTTGAATGGCAGCAACCACAACTTTGGATTTTCCACTGTGGGTTGGTCACTGTTCTCCATCGATTGCCGTCATCTGCCACCGGATTCTGTGATCGGATCCCGCTTGTTTACCCCCCTCACCCCCATGTCCGGATCCCCTGCTGACCTTGAGACCAGTGCTGTTGAGACCTATGTGCTGTCTGCTGCCCAGGCCATTGATCTGGCCATTCCGGCAGAGTATCGACAGGGGGTGGTGGACAACTATGCCCGGATCCTGCCGTTGGCCCGTTTGGTGATGGATTTTTCGTTACCACCCGAGGTGGAAGCAGCTAATGTCTTTCGGCCTTAACTCCTAACTCAGGTGGTTTTATCAACGTTGACCCATGAACTTTGATCTATGAACTTTGATGCGCTGGCCTGTGCTGATGGTGTCCGCTCGGGTCAGGTTTCCCCCACAGACCTGGTTCAGCAGGTGCTCAGCTCCATTCAGGCTTTGGATCCCAAGCTCAATGCCTTCACCACTGTTTTGGCGGATCAAGCCTTGGCCCAAGCTGCCCAGATCGAACAGACTTTGGCTGAGGGGAAGGATCCTGGGCCGTTGGCGGGGGTGCCCTTTGGGGTCAAGAATCTGTTTGATATTGAGGGGAATGTGACCCTATCGGGATCGCGGATCAATCAAGAGCAGCCTCCGGCCAGTCGAGATGCAGCGGCGGTGAGCAAGCTCAAACAGGCGGGAGCCATTCTGGTGGGGGCACTCAATATGGATGAGTATGCCTATGGCTTTGTAACTGAAAACACCCACTACGGCCCGGTTCATAACCCCCACAACCTCAAACACATGGCCGGCGGATCCTCGGGCGGATCGGCGGCGGTGGTGGCAGCGGGGATTGTACCCATCAGTTTGGGGAGTGATACCAATGGTTCGGTGCGGGTGCCAGCGGCTCTCTGCGGGATCTGGGGTCTCAAGCCCACCTATGGCCTGATCTCGCGGGCGGGGATGGGTTTGTTTTGTGCCAGTCTCGATCATGTGGGTACGTTTGCTCGGTCGGTGCGAGATACGGCTCTGATGCTGGATCTGTTGCAGGGCTATGATTCCCAGGATCCGGTTTCGATAGAGCGGCTTGTGGATCCGTGTTTTCCGCAACTGGAGCAGGGGATCGAGGGTCTCTCCTGTGGGGCCTTGGCCGGTTATTTTGCCCAGGGATCCCAGCCGCAGGTGCGGGCTGCCCTCAGTCAGGTGATGAAGGCGTTAAATAGTGATCGAGAAGTGGAGATCCCAGAGGCGGCGCGGGCGCGGGCAGCAGCCTATCTGATCACCGCCAGCGAGGGGGCCAATCTCCACCTAGAGGAGCTGCGGATCCGGCCTCAAGACTTTGATCCGGCCACACGGGATCGGTTTTTGGCAGGGGCATTATTGCCCAGCCAGTGGGTGATCCAGGCGCAGCGGTTTCGAGCTTGGTATCGACAGCAGGTGCAGCAGATTTTGAGGACTGTGGATATTTTGGTGGCCCCCACCACCCCCTGCGTTGCGCCCCTGATCGGTCAGACCCTAATGGAAGTGGATGGGGTAGAGGTTTTACTGCGTCCTAACCTTGGTCTCTACACTCAGCCCTTGTCTTTGATTGGTTTGCCAGTGATCTCTGTGCCGGTCACCCAAACCGGCTGCCTGCCGATCGGGATCCAGTTGATCGCGGCCCCGTTTCAGGAGGCCAAGCTGTTGAGGGCCGCCCATCATCTCCAAGAGCAGGGCTTTGGCCCAGTACCGATCCCAAAGATGCCAGCCATCAGTCTCTAATGAAATGAATTAAATGAAATGAATTGAGCCAGTCAGGAATTGACCCACAAGACCAGGCTCTTTACTTCAAGGCTCTAAGAGCGGCCCAACGGGGATCCAGCACCGGTTCCTCTAGGCTGGGATCCAAAGCCACCCCACCACAGTCTGAGCGACAGGCCATCCGCTCTGGCATCTGCAAATAGAGGTTTTGGTAGACCCAATCGGCCAGATCAAAGGTGCCATGGGGATCAATCCGTTCGGCCAGATCCTCACTATCGATCTCCAGATCAAGCGGCAAAGGATCCTGGGGAGCCTCCTCAAGGATCAAAATTTCCTCAAACTCCAAACTGAGCCGGTGGTTAAACTGCTGCAAGCAGCGATGGCAGGTGAGGGTGACGATGGTGGAGGCTTGCCCCTCAACAGACAGAAAGGATCCGCCGTGTACCACCTGCACATGCCCCTCCACCGGGGCCAAACTGTCAAAGCCGTTGATAAACTGCCGAAACTCAGTGTTGATGGTTTGGTGAGGGGCGCGGCGCAGATCATCGAGCCGAATGGATTTGAGCACTCCCAGCCCTCCTCATGGTTAGCTTTTCTGGGTCTAGTATCTCTCACTTTTGGGGGGTTCGACAGGGATCCTAGGATCCAGGACTGGATGGATGCTCCCCAGCCAAGATTCCTGCTGCTCAAGCTAGGATCCTTTCAATTGGTGCCCCAGATATCCTACGATGAACTCGGCTCTGTGGTTGAGCTTGGGTTTTTTAGTTTGATTATTCTGCAGATCGATTGCGGCTTGACCTTAAATCCAACTACGGAGAATCATAACTACTGAGAATCCTTATTAATTATGGACTGCCAACCCATGACGGCTGCCCATTTCTCAAAGACAGCTTGCCCCAAAAGATAGCTTGCCCCAAGAGACAACTTGCCCCAAGAGACAACTTGCTTGAAAAGCTCCTTTCAACGCTCGTTTTGTTGACATGCCCTTTTTGCCCCCGACGAGGTTCACTATGCGTTACCGTTCTGTCTTGGCCTGTTTGCTGGCCCTCTGCATTGGATTTTTGGCCTGCGGTCGCCCTGTCCAAGCGGCCCAAAACCCCCTCACCTATGACCAGATTCGCAACACTGGCAAAGCGGGCCTCTGCCCCACTGTTTCTGATTCTGCCCGTGGCCGTATCGAGATCCCTGTGGGCCAAACGGTACGGATGACAGATCTGTGCTTTCAGCCGGTGCAGCTTGAGGTGGAAGAAGAAAAGCGCAATGGCGAGAAAGACTTTGTCAAAGCCATCGGCATCATGCTCTATGCCGCCACCATTGGCCCGGTCAAAGCGGATCTGACGGCTGTGGATGAATCCACCCTCAAGCTCAAAGTGGTAGACGGCATGGCCTCCCAGCCCACCACCGCCCAGATGCCCCGCCGTGAATTGGTGCCGCTGCTGTTCAGCATGAAAGAACTGGAGGCCGCCGCCACCGGATCCGACCATGCCATCACCTCTTCCACCGATTTTGAAGGGGATTTTTTGGTGCCGGGCTATCGCTCAAGCTCCTTCTTAGATCCCAAGGGGCGCGGATCCGCCACAGGTTATGAGGAAGCGGTGGGACTACAAGCGGCGCGGGATGAGTTTGAGGCCAGCAAAAAGATTGATGAAATCTCTGAAGGCCATCTGTCGCTGCGGATCGCGCGGGTGGATCCCGTTACGGGCGAGGTGGCAGGCTCCTTTATTAGTTATCAGCCCTCTAGCTCTGAGCAGGGCACCCTCGAAGTCCATGAGGTGCGGATCCAGGGCTTGTTCTACGGTCGTGTGGATATCTGATTCCACCGCCTTAGGGTAAATCTAAAACCATAAACTCCCAAACACCCCAACAAAAAAAGCTGGATCCCTCTGGTCTGATGATCGGGGGGATTTAGTTTCTATCTGAACTTTTGCTAGAGTAGCAGTCTGCAAAACCGCCCCTTGAGAGTTCTGGCCGGCCTATGTCTGTTTCTGTTGTTGAATCACTCGATTGGGATCCTGCCTCATCTCCACTCCGCAGCTACCACGCCATAACGTTTGGCTGTCAGATGAACCGGGCCGACACCGAGCGCATGGCCGGGATCCTGGAGACCCTGGGCTATCAACCCACCGAGGATCCGGATCAGGCCGATTTATTGCTCTACAACACCTGCACCATCCGGGATAACGCTGAGCAAAAGGTCTATTCCTATCTGGGGGCACAGGCCCAACGCAAACGCCAGGATCCCAGTCTCAAAATTGTGGTGGCGGGCTGCGTGGCCCAACAGGAGGGTGATCGACTGCTGCGGCGGGTGCCCGAAGTGGATCTGGTGATGGGGCCGCAATATGTCAACCAGTTGGCGGATCTGCTGGCTCAGGTGGAGGCGGGCAATCAGGTGGTGGCCACCGAGCCAATCGAGATCCCCGAAGATATCACCAAACCCCGCCGCGAGAGCACCGTCACCGCCTGGCTAAATGTGATCTACGGCTGCAACGAACGCTGTACCTACTGCATTGTGCCCAGTGTGCGGGGACTGGAGCAATCCCGGACTCCGGCAGCGATCCGGCGGGAGATGGAGCAGATTGCCGAGGCCGGTTACAAAGAAGTGACACTGCTGGGGCAAAATATCGATGCCTATGGTCGGGATCTAGATCCCAAAGTCAACTTGGCGCAGCTTTTGCGCACTGTGCATGACGTGGAAGGCATTGAGCGGATCCGCTTTGCCACCAGCCATCCCCGCTATTTCACCCCAGAACTGATCGACACCTGCGCTGAGTTGCCCAAGGTCTGTGAGCACTTTCATATCCCTTTTCAGGCGGGCAATAATGAGGTGCTAAAGCGGATGCGGCGGGGCTATACCCATGAGCGGTACCGCCAGATCATCGCCCGGATCCGGCAGGTGATGCCCGATGCCGCCATCAGTGCCGATGCGATTGTGGCTTTTCCAGGAGAGACCGAAGCCCAGTTTGAGGACACCCTGCAACTGGTGCAGGATATTGAGTTTGACCTGATCAACACGGCGGCCTATTCACCGCGACCGGGTACCCCCGCTGCCGACTGGCCCGATCAGCTCAGCGAAGAGATCAAAAAAGACCGCCTGCAACGGCTGAATCGCCTGGTCTCTGAAACCGCTGCCCAGCGCAACACCCGCTTTTTGGGCCAACGGATGGAGGTGCTGATCGAAAGCCGCAACCCCAAGGATCCGGCTCAGGTGATGGGCCGCACCCGTGGCAATCGACTGGTGTTTGTGGATGGAGAGATTGAGCAGCTCAAAGGATCCCTGGTCTGGGCGGAGATCATCCAGACGCGGGCTTTTTCATTGACGGGACGACGGGTGTAATTAGCCTTGCCCTTGATACCCGACCTAGAGAACTTGGAGAACAAAGACATCGGATCCCTGGCGGATCTGGATGATTTGGCCAGCGAGCATACCCTCTGGGTGGATCCCGGCTCGGCGGGGGAACGGCTGGATCGGTGGTTGGCGGCTCAGCCGGAGTTGACAGATATTTCACGCTCCCGGATCCAAAAGCTGATCGATCAGGGTTGTGTCTGGCTCAATGATCAGAGCTGTAGGATTCGCAAACAGCCTTTACAACCGGGGGATCACATCCATCTCAAAATCCCGGATCCGGTGGAGATCGGCCTCCAGCCAGAGGCGATCCCATTGGAGATTTTATATGAGGATCCCCATCTGATCTTGATCAATAAGCCCAAGGGTATGGTGGTGCATCCGGCCCCAGGGCACCCCAGCGGCACATTGGTCAATGCTCTCTTGGCCCACTGCCGGGATCTGTCGGGGATCAACGGTGAAACCCGCCCCGGCATTGTCCATCGCCTCGACAAAGATACCAGCGGGGTGATGGTGGTGGCCAAGACCGATCAGGCCCATCAGCAGTTGCAGGCCCAAATCCAGGCCAAAACCGCCCGCCGGGAATACCTGGGCTTGGTCTATGGGCGACCGCAGGATCCCGCTGGCACGGTGGATACCCATCTGGGCCGTCACCCCGTCGATCGCCTGCGGATGGCGGTGGTGGATCCCAGGTTGGGCCGGCGAGCCATCACCCATTGGCAGGTGTTAGAGGCTCTGGGCAATTTCACCTGGATGGGGTTTCAGCTCGAAACAGGCCGTACCCACCAGATCCGGGTTCATGCCGCCCATCTGCGCCATCCCATCGTGGGGGATCCCCTCTACTGCTCCGGATCCTCCACCCCTGTCAAGCTGAGCGGCCAAGCCCTCCATGCCCATCGCCTCAGCCTGCTGCATCCGGTGACAGGGGATCCGCTGGTGGCCACCGCCCCACTGCCCGAAGAATTGCGCCGGCTATTGCGGGTTTTGGGATCCGGTTGGTTGTCCCATTGGTCGCCATCAGCCCCTCAAGATCCATAAAAGCCATCACTTGAATCAGGAGCTTGAATCCGAAGACTGAGTTGGCTACGCTGAGAAGCCATTTGAGGAGTATGCAGGATGAAACAGGAGTGGCAGGCAAGTCATCTGGATCCGCTAGACCCCCCAACCCTCGATATCGCCGCCCTTGAGGCCCCCAATGGATCCGAATGGCAAGCCGCCCTTGAGCTGTCCCTCAACGATTTGGGCCTGACTCTGCCGGATCCAGACGATGACGGCATCCCGGAGTTGGACTTTGGTCAGCAGGTGGAGCAAGCCTGGCAGGTGTGTGACCGTTTTGATCTGCAAACGGATATCTGGCGGGGACGGATCCTGCGCACCATTCGGGATCGTCACAAACGCAACGGCGAAAATCGGGGCACTGGTTTTCTCAACTGGCTCAAAGACCACGAGATCAGCAAAAGCCAAGCCTATAGCTGGATCCAATTGGCGGACAGTGCCGATGCCCTGATGCGTCAACGGCCCCTCCAGCCCGAAACCGCCGAACGATTTAGCAAGCGGGCCTTTGTGGAAACCGCCCAGGCCCAGCCCGAAGTCCAGCAGATGATCCTGGAATCGGCTGAGCAGGGCCACCGTATCACCCGCCGTCAAGTCCGGGATCTGTCCGAGCAATGGACCGCCATGACCTCCGATCTGGTGCCCGCCGCCATCAAAGCCAAAGCCACCAGCGCAGCGATCCCCAGCCGCTATGTGGCCCCCTTGGTGCGGGAGCTGGAAAAATTGCCCTCCTCCCACCAACAAGCCCTGCAAACTGAACTGGAGGCGGATCCTAGCCTGGATACCCTCAAGCAAGCCACCGCCGAGGCCAAATATCTGGCCCGTTACCTGCAATCGGCCCAGCAGGTTCAAGCCTTGGATGGCCTGGGGGATCTGGCCCTGGAAACTGCCCTCGAAGAAGCCCTGCGGCTGGGATCTCTCAATCTGGCTGCCGATCTGATGACCCAAGCCGCCCAGTTGGAGCAAACCCTGGCCAAGCTCTACACCGGCTGGTGCAAACTCACCGATCTGGCTGACAAACTCGATGCCGCCAGCGGATCCAGCACCCCCCATCTGCGCAAGTTATTACAGGGATTAGAGCGCCTGACGGATCCCAGCCTCACCTTTCGCATCGGCACCGATGTTCAATTACACACCATCCGAGTCACAATCCAAGTGGATCCGGACTAACCCCTGATCATTAAGCTAGATCAAGTGCCCGTTTTTCCGGCTCTCCATCTTCACCAAAACGATAGAAGTAATACTCATCCGCAAACGGCTGTTCTCCCAAAACGTGACCTAGCAGGCCCCGTTCAACACAGTCTTGGCCCAGAGCCACCGCCTCATCCCGGCTGAGGTGCAGATACTGAGCCAGCCAAGTCACCATATCGGATCCCACAAAACTATCGTCGTAAGAGCGCAATCCCCAGCGGTGGGTGCCAATTTTGAGGCTGCCCGACACTTTGACGTGATGGCAGAGATGGGCCAGTGCCTCGGCATACGGGATCCACTGCAACTTTGGCTCATGGATCCCCAACTTAAACCCCTTCGACCCCTCCACCAACAGGCAGCGCTCCCCGGTCACATGAGGCTTTTCCAGCCGGATCCGAAAATGCTCTTTAGCGGTCTCTTCCTGAACCCAAGGGGCAGGCTCAAAATAATAGGGTAGATTTTGATAGACAAACCCCAGTGTTATGGGTTGCTTAGGGCCTTGGATCCCACAGCGTTCTAGCTCTTGCAACAATACAACCAGCATTAAACCTCTCCAAAAAACGATTTGGACTGATACATTTCACCTAAAAAAGTCTTAGTCGAGGCTTAGTCGTCCTCTTCATTGGCCAGGATCCGAGGCACCTTAAAAAACTGATCGGCCCGCTCCGGTGCCCCCGCCAAAATCGCCTCCGGATCCGGCCACGGCTGCACCTGATCGGGTCGAGTGACGCTAGATGTTGCCACCGCATGAAACGTGGGCTCAATTCCGTCGGTATTCAGCTCCTGCAGTTGCTCCACATAAGCCAAAATAGAATCTAACTGCTGGGTAAACTGCTCCTCTTCGGCAGGGGATAGATCCAAGCGAGCCAGATGAGCCACATGACGAACCTGATCAATATCGAGCATAAAAATCCCTCAGCGACAAGATAATAACAGCGCATTTGGCAGCGTAGGTTTAGCAGAGATCCAAAAGAAGCCCCAAAGAGACTATCAAAAATGGCCGATAAAAATAGCCGAGCAAGAGACTACTTTCTCACTTCAAGGTTTGCTTGATTTCCCTCTCAAATCAGTACAGCTCAATCAATACAACTCCAGGTTGGCTCGGCCTGTGGTTTTGAGCCAGTTTTGGGCCTCAATATAATTATTCGGTGCAACCCGGATCGCCCGGATCCAATACTCAGCCGCTTGGTCGAGCAGGGCCTCTCCCTCTTCGATTTCACCAGCCTCTTTGCGCTGCTCCCCTTGATGATGCAGCAAGACAGCGACGTTATTGAGGGCCGAACAGAGGCGAGGATTGAGTTCGAGAGCTTGGTGATAATGATCCAGAGCTTTGGCAAGGTCGCCGTTACTCTGATGGATCAGGCCGATATTGTAAAGGATATAGCTGCGGTCATCGTCGCTCTCCTCCAGATCCAGAGCCGCAGAGTAGTTGTCAAGAGCTTCAGCATATTCGCCATCCCCTTGAGCCGACATGCCATCGCGGTAATAGGCAAAGGCTTGCTTTTGATCAGTGCTGACCCCGGGCATTACCTTGAGGATGATATCGGCCATGACCGTAAACGTTTTGTCGATGAAATTGTCATTTTTCATGCTGCGGGGCATGGGGCAACTCTCCTGTTCAGAACTTAATTAGAATGACTCAGAA
>CAZODP010000040.1:9823-13742 GCA_964578595.1 uncultured bacterium | reverse complement strand
TGGGGCTGGGGCCGGATCCCTGGCTTTTGGGATCCCGATTTGATATTCAGTTCAACCATCAGTAGGACGTGCCAAATCTGAAGCTGGTTTGCCCATGTGCTCCAGTATAATCCCAGACCACCTGAGGATAGCTTGTGATCAACCAAAAGCCTCAGACAGAAGCCTCAAAGGATCCAGCCTCAGCAGATTCGGATCCTGGGTCACTGCCCTTGAGGGCTTCGACATTGAGACTGATCAACTCTCCTCGCACCACGATACAACTGCAATCGCTGAAAAACCCAAAACTCTCCACCGGATAGGCCATCTCAAACCCGGCTTGATTCAAATAGTAGGCCAGCACCTCCCAGCTCAGCCCCACCTTGTGATAGTCATACGGATCCACCTGTCCACCAAACATCATCCGCATGATCTGAAAGCGTTCCTGAGGGGACAGATCCTCCCGCAGATACAGGCGG
Organism: uncultured bacterium; assembly: GCA_964578595.1. Classification (GTDB taxonomy): domain Bacteria; phylum Cyanobacteriota; class Cyanobacteriia; order Thermostichales; family Thermostichaceae; genus JAAUUM01. The sequence goes on along the minus strand of CAZODP010000040.1, from coordinate 13,287 downwards.
CAGAGGGTGGGCAAGTCCGGCACGCTGATAAATAGGGATCCCATCGGCTGCAGCACCCGATACCACTCTTTGAGCACCGTCAACAATTCCCCCTGATAGCTAAAATGCTCCAGCACATGGGACGTATAGATCCGCCGAATGCTGTTGTCGGCAAATTGGCTCAGATCCGCCGCATTGCCCACAAAGTCGACATTGGGGCCAGGTTGGATATCCAAAATCTTCCAGTCTGGATGCGCCTGCCGCCCACCGATATGCAACTGGATCCCCTCTTGAGCCGCAACAGTTGAGGTCATGGGCATACTCGAACCACATCAATGCCAGTTTATCGGATCCCAACACCCCCTCCAGCATCATCGCCACTGTGAGGCAAGGTTATTTTCAAACTCAAAGCTATTGAAAATAGAGCAACCTCTTTTTGAAACCGCCAATGGTGCCCTAAATATTGCACTAGGCACACTAGGTGACCCTAGATAGACGGGATTTGTCAAAAAAAGACTAAAGAATGACTCTGGGGTGAGTAAAAGTAGATTTACTAACCGGCAGGATCCTTGACAAAAGTATAAAATATCTCTTATTGTCCAGCCATCTGCTATGGAGCAATAGGTTATGAATTTTGCATCGGGATCCTCAGGGGGCAGTTCTACGGGTCGAGACCATGGGCCACATCGAGACCATAGCCATGGCAACAGAGGTCAGATCAAACAACAGCCTCCCCTCAATCCTCTTGGCAGTGAGGGATCCCAAGATTCAAAAGATGGCAGAGGAAACGATAAAAATACTACACTGAACACAGCGAAATTATTCACAGATCAGGAGATCCTGCCCGTGACGGCGATGTTGGATCAAGTCCAAAACTTTTTTGTGAATGGCCCGATCCTTGTTTTTAAGTGGGGGCCAACGGAGGACGGATGGCCGATCTGGTTTGTTTCTCCCAACAGTGAGTTGCACCTGGGGTACAAAGCTGAGGACTTGATGGCCCATCAGGTTTGTCTGGCGGATCTGATCCACCCCGAAGATTTGCGGCGGATCCGGCAGGAGATGGACCATCACCCTCAGGCTGAGCTATTTGTGGCTCCAGACCTCAGGGGCTATCAGGCTTCCCCTTCAGAGCCTGTGTACATCGAGCAAGAGTATCGGCTGCGGCGACGAGATGGCAGCTATCGCTGGTTCCGGGATTATTGCTTTGTGGTGCGGGATCTGCAGGGGCAATTCTTGCATTACCTGGGCTATGTGCAAGACATCACGGAGCGGCGGCAGACCGCAGAGACCCAGCGGGCTATTGTGCAGGCGATCCCGGATTTGGTCATGCGGTACAACCGGGAGGGGGTCTGTCTGGAGTTGATCTCCGGTGGATCCCTAAATCGGTTTGAACGGGCTGATTTTTCCCGACCGCAGTCAATTTTTGATGTGTTTTCTGTTCATCAGGCGCAGCGGCGGGTGGAGGCGATCAACCGGGCGATTACCACTGGATCCCTACAGGTTTATAGCCAAGAGTTGACCGTCAGGGGTCGATCACGGGTTGAAGAAAACCGGGTGGTGCCTTTGCAGGGGGAGGAAGCTTTGGTGATTGTCCGCGATATCACTGATCGGCTTCAGCAGGAAACTCGCCTCAAAACCGCCCTACATGAGCTAAAAATTACACAAACTTTTTTGGAGCAAAGCACGCGGCTGGCTCGGATCGGGGGATGGGAGTTTGATGTGGAGCAGCAGCGGCTCTACTGGTCCCCCATGACCCGCGAGATTTTGGAGGTCAGCCCCAGCGTGGTGCCGACGATCGAGGCGGGGATACAGTTTTTTGGGGAGGGGGAGCACCAACAGCGGATCAGGGCCGCTTTTGCCCAGGCGCTTGAGCAGGGGGTGGGCTTTGACCTCAAGCTACAGATCCAAACCGCTCAGGGCCATCTGCGTTGGGTGCGCACCTTGGGCCAGGTGGAATGGGGGCAGGATCGACCCCGGCGGATTTATGGATCCTTTCAAGACATCGAAGATCAGGTGCGCTCTGAGCTGGCCTTGCGGCAGAGTGAGCTGCGATTTCGGGGTATTTTTGACCAGATGGTGCAGTTTATTGGCCTGCTCAGCCCGGAGGGGATCCTGCTGGAGGCCAATCAAACGTCACTGGATTTTGCCGGGATCCAACGGGAGCAGGTGGTGGGGCGGCCCTACTGGGAGACCCCTTGGTGGCAGGTCTCGCCAGAAACCCAGGAACGGTTGCACCAGGCGATTGTGCGGGCGGCAGCAGGGGAGCTGATCCGCTATGAGGCGGTGGTGCAGGGGCAGCAGGGCAAGCGGATCACGATTGATTTTTCGCTGCGACCGCTGCTGGATGACCAGACCCATCAGGTGGTCTACCTGATCCCGGAGGGGCGGGATATCTCTCAGCTCAAGCAGGCGGAAGAACAGCTCAACCAGGCCAAGCAAATGGCGGAGGCGGCCAACCGAGCCAAGAGTGAGTTTTTGGCCACCATGAGTCACGAGATCCGCACCCCCATGAATGCGGTGGTGGGGATGACCAGCCTGTTGATGAATACGGATCTCAGCCCCTTGCAGCGGGAGTATGTGGAGACCATCCGCAATGGTGGGGATATGTTGCTGGCCATCATCAATGACATTTTGGATTTTTCAAAGATCGAATCTGGCAAGTTAGAGCTGGATCACCAGGTGTTTCGGCTGCGGGAGCTGCTCAAAGGGATCCAGGATCTCCTGCAAACCCCTGCCACCCAAAAGGGTCTGGAGCTGGCTTTTGAAGTCTCTGAGCAGGTGCCCGAAAGGCTGGTGGGGGATCCCTCGCGATTACGGCAGATCGTGGTCAATTTGGTCAACAACGCCATCAAGTTCACCCCATCAGGATCCGTCCATTTGCGGGTGGAGCGGGTCAAAGCGGATCCCTCTCCAGATCCGATTGAGTTACCCACCCGCTCAGCAAAGCCTCAAGTGCTACTCAGGTTTGAGATCACCGATACGGGCATCGGGATCCCAGCCGATAAGCTGCACCGCCTATTTCAGCCCTTCAGTCAGGTGGACGGATCCACTTGTCGGCAGCATGGGGGCACCGGTTTGGGCTTGGCCATCAGCAAACGGCTGTGCGAACTGATGGGAGGAGAGATTGGGGTCAACAGTCGGCCAGGGCAGGGATCCACCTTTTTCTTCACGATTCGGGTACGGGAGATGGCTTTTTCTGGGATCCCAGCCCCGGCGGCTCAAGCTCCGCTGACCTTGGATCCGGAGTTTGCCCGGCGCCATCCGATGCGCCTACTGGTGGCCGAAGATAACCTCGTCAATCAGCGGGTGATCCGACGGATGATGGAGCGACTGGGCTACGAGGTGGAGGTGGTCAGCACTGGGCTAGAAGCTCTCCAGGCGGTTCAAGCTGCCGAGCAACCCTATGATCTGATTTTGATGGATGTGCAGATGCCAGAGCTGGATGGATTGGCGGCGACCCGCCGGATCCGAGCCTTAGCGAGTGG
>CAZODP010000040.1:0-9723 GCA_964578595.1 uncultured bacterium | reverse complement strand
GAGTGGAGTGCAACCCACCATTGTGGGTCTCAGTGCCAATGCTTTTGCAGAAGATCGGCGGGAAGCTCTGGAAGCGGGGATGGATGATTTTTTGATCAAGCCCTTGGCCATGGAGTCGCTGGTGGCGATCCTGCAACGGCATAGCCCTGCCACCCCGCTTCAGCCAGAGCACCATCACCAGATGGCTCAGGATCTCAAGGCTCTGATTGGCTTGGATGCACTGGATCAGTTTGCCGACATTGTCCGCGACTACATCAGCACCGCTCAGCAAACCCTGGGGGAAATTCAGTCCGCCCAGCACCAGCAGGATTGGAATCGGATCCCCCCCCTGGCCCATCACCTCAAGGGCAGCAGCAGCACCGTGGGGGCCAAAGGGGTGGCGCAGCTCTGCCAACAGCTCCAGACCCTTTGCCAAACTCCGGATCCAGAGCAGATTGCCCAGGCCATTGCCGCCCTCAAAGCCGAGTACGAGCAGGTGGCTGCCGCCTTTCGCCACGAACTCTTGTGCCAGCATCTCCCGGCCCATCCGCTGGGATCCGAAACCCTGCTAGCTTGAAAACAGCCCAAAATTAGCAGGTCAGGAGCCGGACAAGCATGAACCAGGATCCCGTTCGTGATGTGCAGGTGGCCTCGATTGGGGCCGACACATGGGTATTGCGCTCCCGCAGTTGGGATCGGCTCAAGTTTGAGGTGGAGTACGCTCGGCAAAAGGGCACCACCTCCAATGCTTATCTGATCCAGGCCCGCCAGAGTCTGTTGATCGATCCGCCGGGGGCCTCATTTACGGAGCGATTTTTGCAGACTTTGCCGGATTATCAGTACTTGCAGCGGCTGGATCTGATCCTGCTCAGTCATGTCAACCCCAATCGCATGGCCACCCTGAAGCCGTTGTTGGCTGCCGCCCCCTATGCCAAGCTGATCTGCTCTCGTCCGGCAGCGATTGCGTTGCGGGCCGCCCTAGAGTCTCTGGATCAGGCCGAGGATCCCCGCTCCGCCCATCCTGAGGATGCCGCCGAATTGGGGATCCCTAGCTCCGTCGGGCGCCATCAGTTGGTGGTGATTCGCCAAGAGGCCCATCTCGATCTGGGCGAAGGGCATGAGCTGCATATCCGCTTTGTGCCCACCCCCCGACATCCCGATGCACTATGCACCTTTGATCCGGCCACAGGGATTTTGTTTAGCGACAAATTATTCGGCTGTCATGTCTGCGATCAAGCGGTCTTGGATGCCCATTGGCGCAGCCTAGCTGAGGATCGCCGCTACTATTTTGATTGTTTGCACAGCAGCCAAGGATCCCAAGTCAAGGGTATTCTCCACAAACTGGATCCGTGGCCCGCCACCACCTATGCCCCCGCCCATGGCCCGGTGGTTCGGCACAGTGTCAGTCGGCTGCGGCTGGATTATCAGCACTGGTGTCAGGCCCAAAAATCGGGGGATCTGCGGGTGGCTGTCCTCTATGCCTCCGCCTATGGCAATACCCACACGATGGCCGTTGCCCTGGGCCGAGGGCTAGAGCAAGCGGGGGTCACGGTGGATTTGATCAACTGCGAACAGGCCAACCCCGAAACCCTCACCCAAACCTTGGCCCAAGCGGATGGGGTCATCATCGGATCCCCCACCTTGGCGGGCCATGCCCCCATCCAGATCCAGACCGCCCTGGGTATCATTCTGTCGACGGTGCCCAGCACCAAGCTGGCCGGGGTGTTTGGATCCTATGGCTGGAGTGGGGAGGCGGTGGATCAAATCGAGGCCAAACTGCGGGATGCCGGACACAGCTTTGGGTTTGAGCCGTTGCGGGTCAAGTTTAAGCCCACCCCAGAAAGGGTGCAGCAGTGCGAACAAGCGGGATCCAGCTTTGCCCAGAGCTTGCGCAAACAGCTCAAAACCAAGCATCTGCAAGTGGCCTCTCGCCAGACCGCAACGGCGGCTCCCACCGACCGCACCGGCCAAGCCCTGGACCGGGTGATTGGATCCGTCTGTGTGATCACTCGTGGCCCCCAGGAGGTGGGGATCCTGACCCAATCGGTCTCCCAGGCCAGCTTTAGTCCCCCTGGCATCACCCTGTCACTGCCCAAATCCTCAGCCCTGGCCAGCCTCGCTCAACCGGATGCCCCGTTTGTGGTCAATATCCTGGCTGAATCGGATCCGCTGCCTCGGCTGGGATCTCGTCCATGGGGGCGGGCTGGGATCCTGACCACCGAGGATCTGCAAGCCCTGGATCCTCAACCGGCTGAAAATGGCTGCTGGGTGCTGCCGATGGCCCTGGCTCACTTGGTCTGCCGGGTGCAGAGCTGGATTGAGGCTGGGGATCACTGGATCCTCTATGCCCATGTGGGATCCGGAAAAGTTCAGCAACAGGGCCTGACGGCAGTGGGCAGCCTCCGGCGTCATAGTTCCAGCTTAGGTTCTTGATCCCCCCCAGATGGAGAGTGGACGGATCCCGGCGTTAGGGTTGTAATGGGTAGCATCTGCGGTTGAATAGAATCAAAACAGAATTCAACCCTTCTCCGTACCCGCTCACCATGGTCCTCTCTCAAAACAGTACGGTGAACACCTCCCCCACTGGCAAGCTAGCCCCCACGCAAAACCGAGATGGAGAGGCCAATTTTAGGAGCGAAAGGCCCTCTGCTCTGGCCTTGTCCCCCCTCGAAGCCAGCACCCGTTCTGTGTTGATGAGGCAATTTAATCGACGATTTCCTCCCTTCTACAGCCAGTTTGCCAGCAGTGAGGTTCAGCTTCAAAATCTTCAACTGGCCTATACCCTCTACCAGACCCGCCAGATGGTGGTGCAAATGCGAGAGGAACACAGCAAAACCCTCCTACTGTTTGCCTACAACAATTATCCAGCCGTGCTGCGGGATATCTTTGGATCCGTGGCCGCCTTCAATGTCAGTCTCCATAACATTCAACTCTATGGGCAAGTGGAAGCCCCTCGGTTGGTATTTTTGCGGCTGACCCTTTCCCGGGATGGCAAACCTTTACCCCTCAGCACAAGCCTCAATTTAGAACGGGCCATTCACGAGTGTTTGGGGGGACGTTTTAATGTCCAAGAAACTCTATCCCTTGAGTTTGACCTTCAAGAAAAACTGAATGGGGCCACTGTTCGCTACTATTTTGATAAGGTTTTTCATCTGCCAGCCCTCTTGATTGAGGCGGAGACTGAACCCAGCCTTTACTACAAAATTGCCTCAGCTCTGTGCAGCGAAAACCTGACGGTGGTGGGAGTAACCTCTGTACTGCGGCGTGGCCAAACCCGCCTGATCTGCTATCTCCTTGGCCCCAACGGAACCACCACAATCCCCGACTATCTGGGCCAGCGGTGGGCAGTAGCCATCGGATCCCGGCTGCAAGCTCAGGTGGAAACGCTGAGATAAAAGTGGGTCAATAACTTTGTCAGAATCCTATTTCAGGGTAAAGTGCATAATCAAAGAAACTTCATCAACCCAAAGTAGTTGTGAGACACTATGGCTATCGGAAAAATCTGAGGCATAGAAAATAATCAGACTGACTTTCACACACGGCTTTGCGAAAATGACGAATTTGAGATTTGAGACTGATCCTTCAGCTTTTGCTAAAGTTAACCTTATAATTGCTTATCATACTGATAATTGTACATCATACTGACAACCTGATTCCGCCCCTGGTTTTTGGCCTTGTACAGTCCCTGATCTGCTAATGAGAGAGCCAAGGGAATGGTCTGATCTAAACCTACCTCTGCCACCCCAACACTGATGGTTACCTTCAGGATCCCAGCGGCGGTGGAGATATCCATCTCTTCTATCTTTTGCCTCAGACGTTCTGCTATTTTTTCTGCTTCACGAATTCCTAGTCCTGGACAATAGCAGGCGAATTCCTCGCCCCCAATCCGTGCCCATAGGTCTCCTTCTCGCACCATCCCCATCCCTGCTTGCGCTATTGCTCGAATCACCTCATCTCCCACTGGATGTCCATAAACATCGTTGATCGACTTAAAACGATCGATGTCTGCGATCAAAGTACTGCTAGGGGATTTGCTATGTCGGCATTGATGCAGTAGCAGATCAGATTGCTCAAAAAAGCTGCGGCGATTTAAACAGCCAGTTAAAGGATCCCGTTCCGCCAGTTGCTTCAGTTGCAGCTCCATAACTTTGCGGTTGGAAATATCATTAAAAGAATACAGTACGGATAGCTCATTGTCGTACATCAATTTCGTGCCCGAAATCAGCGCCCAAAAATACTTTCCATTGGCCTTGCGCAGACGGGTTTCAAAATCAAATGCGGGCTGGCCTAGGTGTAGAGTGCGTAAAAAATCTCCCCGAATAGAAACTTGCTCCCAAAAGTCCAACTCTGTATAACGGCCTGCCTCCGGTAATGTGAAACCAAAAAGCTGTGCTGCCCGTTGATTGAGGTACTTTAACTTACCGGTTTCTGGATCACTGATCACCACTGGAAAAGATTGAGAATTGAGAATGGTCAGCAATCGCTCTCGACTTTCCACCAATTCTTGAGTTACCTCGTTTACCTTTTTCAGCACCCGATTGTAGTGATCTGCAATTGGAGATACCTCCGTCTCTGGCTCCACTAAAACCGGCTTACTAAAATCACCTGCCAAAGAATGGGCGTTCATACTGGCCAGCAGATCCTGAGTGGAGGTACTGGCTCCATGCTCGGCAATATTCAGACCGATGCGCTCTTGCTCTGGTGTCACCCGCAAACGGATCCAATGCTGCAACAGCCCCAACATCAGGCAACTCACCCCGAACGCATAAATGCCTACGGTAGTCACACCCAAAAGTTGGATCCCCAGCCGGTATGGCAACGAATGCTCTGTGGCCCAAGGCCCTAGGGTACCCAATAGAGCTGCCGCCAAGGTGCCCCAAATTCCACAGGCCAAATGGGCTGGCACTGCCCCGATAGCGTCATCGATGCCGACTTGCCCCAGCCATCGATCTGCATAGGTACAGAGGATCCCACCGATTCCCGCTGCTATCACCGCCCCTGCTGGCGTCATTTGGTCACAGCCCGCCGTGACCGACACCAGCCCCCCCACCACGCCATTCATGATCACCTGCACACGCGGTTGCTTGTCGGTCAGCCAGGTGGTGATCAGGGCTGCCAGCCCCCCCACGGCTCCTCCCAAGGCGGTATTGACCAAGATCAAGGGTACGCCCGTTGTTAGCCCCAGCGTGCTGCCACCATTAAAGCCAAACCAACCAAACCACAACAGAAAGACCCCCAGCACCGAAATGGGCAGGTTGTAGCCCTCAATTGGTTTGCCAGGGGATCCATCCTCCATCCGAAATCGTCCAAGCCGGGGGCCAATGGTAAGAATCGCCGCCAACGCCATCCATCCCCCCACGCTATGCACCACCGTGGCGCCCGCGAAATCATGAAAGTCTAACCGTGCCAGCCAGCCTGGTTGCGTGCCGACAAAATGTCCCCCCCAAATCCAATGTCCGGTGACTGGATAGATCAGCCCAGCCAAAATTATGGCGGCCCAAAAATACCCCACAAAGGTCATTCGCTCGGCCACAGATCCCGACACGATTGTGGTCGATGTGCCACAAAACACCAACTGAAAGAAAAAGAACGCATAAGTCTGTTCGCTCCATGGGGGTAAAAAATCCAGTCCCCGACCCAGCAGACCTAGCCATGAATCCCCAAACATCCCCTGAAAGCCGATCCCCCAAAAGATGAAGCTAGACACACAAAAGTCAACCAAATTCTTGATTGCGACGTTAATGCTGTTTTTGGCCCTGACCAAACCGCTCTCCAGGCAACAAAACCCCGCCTGCATCGTGGTTACCAAAATCGAACAAAACAGGATCCATAACGTATTCAAAGTGTCTGAACTGATGACCATTGTTTCTCCACACGATGATAGATCACCCCTTGGCCTGACTTAATATATTACTCTTTGGTATCGATTTGGGAAGGCAACAGAGAGGCTAGAAGGTACTATCGGTTGAGGGTGAGGTCGGAGGCTTAGACTTGATACACTGCTCTTCAGGGGCTGTAACTGAATAGAGTTCAATCTGAACCTCAAGGAACCTTTCTTATTCATCTATTATTTGTTGAGTTTCCAACTATCATCTGAGCCACCCCAAACCTCAGCCGCTATCTTAAAACCATTCATTCTCACCTCCCCATCGATCCAATCTCCCCATGACCCTTCCCCTGCACCTGGATCCGCTCCTTACCCTCAGCGACGACATCTTTTGGCAGCTCTGCCAACAAAACCCAGAGTCTTGCCTCGAACGCACCAGTACCGGAGCACTCATTGTCATGGCTCCCGTCAGCAGCGAAGGCAGCTCCTTTAACCTCACCCTGGCCGCCCAACTCTGATCTGGAATCAACAAACCCGCTTGAGCATTGTCTTCGATTCCTCCGCTGGATTCACCCTGTCCAACGGAGCCATCCGCTCTCCCGATGCCGCCTGGATCCCACAATCCCGCTGGGATGCCCTCACCCTCGTCCAAAAACGCCGTTTCGCCCCCCTCTGCCCCGACTTTGTCCTGGAACTGGCCTTCCCCAGCGATACCCTGGTCATTCTGCAAGCCAAAATGCAGGAATACATCGACAACGGATCCCAACTGGGCTGGCTGATCGCCCCCGATACCCAGCAGGTTTTCATCTATCGCCCCGATGCCCCGACAGAATACCTCCAGGATCCCGTCGCATTGACCGGGGATCCCGTTCTTCCAGGCTTCAGCCTAGACTTGAGCCAACGGTTCCCAGGTTGATTTCCACCTCTCCCCTCAACAAAATGATCAGCGGATCCGGATTTGTCTTTCCAAAATCTCTTTGGCAACTAGGGTGACGATGGCTAAGAGGGAAAGCAATACAGCGGCGCTATAGGCCGACGGGGTGGCATAGCTTTTATAAGCATCCTCCACAAACAATGGCAGCGTTTGGGTTCTGCCGACAATGTTGCCCGACACCACGGCCACTGCGCCAAATTCCCCCATTGCCCTTGCATTGGTGAGGATCACCCCATACAAAAGCCCCCAGCGGATATTGGGCAAGGTGATCCGCCAAAAGATTTGCCAGGAATTTGCCCCTAAGGTTTTGGCAGCTTCTTCTTGATCGATGCCCCCTTCCTCCAAAACAGGCAATACTTCTCGTGCCACAAATGGAATAGTGATAAAAGCCGTGGTCAGCACAATCCCAGGAAAAGCAAAAATCACTGATAGATTCCCTGTTTGCAATAGATCCCCTAGCCACCCTTGGCGGCCAAAGATCAAGACAAACATCAACCCCGCCACCACCGGAGAGATAGAGAAGGGCAAATCAATTAGGCTCAACAAAAATGTCCGACCGCGAAACGTTTTGCGGGCCATCGCCAAAGCTGCACAGATTCCAAAGATGGTATTCAGGGGCACAGCAATCACGGCAGTAATCGCTGTCAACCACAGAGCACTGAGAAAGTCTGGCTGAGTTAAGTGATCCCAAAAGGGCCTGATGCCGCCTTTAAATGCTTGATAAAAAACATTGATCGCCGGGATCCCTAGTAACAGTGCAACATAGATCAACACAATGCTGATCAACACCGACTGCACCCAGGATCCCTTCGATTTTGGATGCACCAGATGAATACCACTTGTGTCTAAAAGTTCAGATTTCATGGCGGCGACCCCAAGATTGCAAAAAATTGATGGTAGTCAGAGCTACTAAAGAGATCAACAGTAAAACTGTTCCAATCACAGTTGCTCCCGCATAGTCGTATTGCTCTAGCCGTTGGATCACCAGCACAGCAGCTATTAAGTCTCGAAACGGAATGCTGGAGGCAATGATCACAATGGATCCGTATTCCCCCACCGCACGGGAAAAGCCCAGGGCCACCCCCGTTAATATCGCTGCCATCAGTTGGGGCAAGAGCACCCGCTGAAAGGTTTGAAACTGAGAGGCCCCCAAACTCCAAGCCGCTTCTTCGATCTCTGTTTCCATCTCCTGCAATACCGGTTGTACCGTCCGCACCACAAACGGCAACGAGATAAACAGCATGGCAATCAGTACCCCCAACCGAGTGAAAGAAACCCGGATCCCCATCGGGGCCAGCAGGGATCCGATCCAGCCGTTGCTACTGTAGACCGTGGCCAGGGTCAACCCTGCAACAGCCGTTGGGAGTGCAAAAGGCAGATCAAGGATCCCCTCGATCCCTTTTTTCAGCGGGAACGAGTAGCGCACCAAGACCCAGGCGGTGAGGGTGCCCAAAATCCCGTTGATCAAAGCAGCCGCCAGAGCGGTAACAAAGGTAATTTCATAGGTGGAAACCGCCACTCGGTCTGTAGCGATGCGCCAAAACTCCGCTGGCCCCACCGTACTGGCTTTGAGAATCATCGCCGTCAGCGGCAAGACCAACATCAAAAACAGATAGCCCAATGTGATGCGCCAGGGCCAAGAGAGGCTGAGGAGGGTTTTGAAAGGATTAAAGCTAGGTTTGGCTGCTGCGTTTTGTGGATGGGTTGCCCTCACTGCCGCTCTCCCATACCCACCGGGATCCCTGCCACTGCTGTGGGATCCCCTGCAAACGCCTTCACCACCTTGGAGCGCACATAGATGTGTTGTCCCTTCTGAATGGGGGTTTGACCGTACTGCTCCCGACTCAGGTGCGCCCACAGGGATCCGCCATCATGGAGAATCAACTCCGCTTGAATGTCTCGCCCCATGTGAATGACGTCTTTGACCTTGGCTGACACACCGCCACTGTGGGGATCCAAGTCGATTTGCACATCATGGGGGCGCAAAAACACCGGCTGGGATCCCGGATACTGCGGCAACTGGCAGGATAAGGCAGATTCGGGCTGCAACACATTCACCTGCCCCACAAAGCTGATCACAAACGGGCTAGCAGGGTGATCATAGATCTCAGCCGGGGATCCCACCTGTTCGATTTGCCCCTGGCTCATGACCACAATTTGATCGGCTACTTCCATGGCTTCCTCTTGGTCATGGGTCACAAAAACCGTGGTGACATGAACTTCATCGTGCAGCCGCCGCAGCCAGCTCCGCAGCTCTTTACGCACTTTGGCATCCAACGCCCCAAATGGCTCATCCAGCAGCAACACCTGCGGTTCCACAGCCAGAGCACGCGCCAAAGCAATCCGCTGCCGTTGTCCCCCCGATAGTTGAGAGGGATAGCGATCCCCAAACCCCGCTAACTGGACCAATTCCAGCAGTTCATCCACCCGCGCCCGAATCTCGGCCCGTGCCACCTTGCGAATCTCTAAGCCAAAGGCGACATTTTGCCGCACCGTCATGTGCTTAAACAGGGCATAGTGCTGAAACACAAAGCCGATATTGCGATCTTGAACACTGGCATAGGTGGCATCTCGTCCTGTCAATAGGATCCGGCCTGTATCTGGCAGCTCCAATCCAGCAATCAACCTCAGTAGTGTGGATTTACCGGATCCCGATGGGCCTAAGAGTGCCACCAAGGATCCTGTTTCGATAGTGAGATCCGTCGGTCGCAGAGCCTGAAAATCCCCAAATCGCTTCGAGACTCCTTCAACGATAATGCCCATAATGCCTGCCTTCTGAAGACGAGATCAGTCTTGAGTCGATCAACAGTCGATCAATCAAACTTACGGTATGTCAGTCGAGCAACCGTTGATTGAATCAAAACCTATCACGAACAGGTTCGGATTACAAGTGTTTTAGGATCCAGGCTTCGTGGGTTGGCCGGTCTGTGCTGCGGGATGTGCCCCATGTCTGATTTATTGAGATTGGAAACCGCTTCCATCT
>CAZODP010000039.1:19060-26081 GCA_964578595.1 uncultured bacterium | reverse complement strand
CTGGAGTTCGGCCCATTCTTCATCACTCATGGCGGCTAGCTTTTGTTTGAGCAATGCTTGGCGGTAGGTCTTTCGCTGGGTGTGAAAGGCCATCTTGCCGGTTACAACTCGCCCCAAGTAGAACACGGCCCAGCCCAAGGTGCCCACCATCAGTAGCAGGCTGATCGAAGACTGAGCAATCTGAGGATCCAGCCCTGCCAGCCGCAAGCCACCATAGAGACCGCCCCCAGCCATCAAAAGGAGGATCCCGGCGGTGAGGATACTAAGCCGACTCATGGATTGACCTCAACATTGCTCACCTAGATATCCCGCATGGGGGGTCGAAACGTGAAAAAACCACCCCAGAGCAGTAACCCTGGAAAGAAGAAGAAGGCTCCAAAAAACAGGATCACTTTTTCCCAGGCGGAACTTGGCTCCCAGCGGCGGTTGATATAGATCAATATCACCAGCGGCACCACCACCAGATAGATGCCAGCCAAGCCAGCGTAGGCCAATAGCGTCAGGGTCTCAGGGGTCAACAGGGCCATGAGTCACCTCTGGAGTTTTGTCCAATGAATCTTGTCTCTCAATTGTAAACGCTACTGTAAGCACAAGTTATACAGCTTGGCTGCTCTCTGGGGATCCTATGCTGAGATCGAGGCACAAGTGGGAGGGATCCTGTGGCTGGGCAAGATGGATTTGTGGGTATCGATCTGGGCACCTCAGGCATCCGAGGGGTGGTGCTGGGATCCCATGGAAACCTGGTGGCATCCCACGCTCAAACCTGGCCAGGAGCAGAACGGGATCCCCGTTATTGGGTACAGGCCTTGGATCAGATCTTGGCTCAATTGCTGGCTCAAGTCTCAGGTACCCATCAGATCCAGGCTCTGAGCTGCTGTGGTACGTCGGGCACCGTGATTGCTGTGGATCAACAGATGGATCCTGTGGCAGAGGCTTGGCTCTATGATGATCCGCGAGGCACTGAGCAAGCTCAACAACTGGGGATCTCCAAAAGTTGGGGGCTATGCCGCTGGTTGTGGTGGGCACAAACGGAGCCAGAGCTGTATCGACAGAGCTGGTTGGCTCATCCAACGGATATCTTGCTGCATCATCTGGGGGCGGATCCCCACACTACGGATCATACCAGTGCCCTCAAAAGTGGCTTTGACTTGGTGAATTACCAGTGGCCGGATCCCTGGCTGCGAGAACACGGGCTGGATTCAAGCCGGTTTCCGCAGGTGGTGGCCCCAGGCTGCCCCATCGGTCGCCATTCATCCGGTTTTGTATTGGTGGCGGGGTGTACGGATGGTTGTGCGGGGCAGTTGGCGGCGGGGGCCGTGGCTCCAGAACAGATCAGCACCAGTTTAGGAACAACGTTGATCTTTAAGGGGGTGAGCCAAAGCCGGATCCAGACTGCCGATGGGGGGGTGTATTCTCACTTGCATCCGGATCAGAGCTGTTGGTTGCCGGGGGCGGCTTCGTTTTGTGGGGGCGGGATCCTGCGTCATCATTTTCCTGGGGCTGATTTGGCCCGACTGGATCAAAGGGCGGCCCCCCTAGTGCCCACAGGCCAGGTTTGTTATCCCTTGATCCAGGCTGGAGAACGGTTTCCGCTGGTGGATCCCGCCTTTGCGGGGATTGACCCGCCGTTTGAACCAGGATCTCCAGCCTTTTACTCGGCCTTGTTGGAGGGGGTGGCGATGGTGGAGCGGCTGGGATTGGAGCGGTTAGAAGCCCTGGGGGTGGATCAGTCGGGGCCGGTATGGGTGACGGGGGGCGGCAATCGTAGTCAGCTCTGGCTCAGAATCCGGGCCAGTGTGCTGAATCGGCCCTTGGCCCTCAGTCGCCATCCTCAACCTGCCGTGGGATCCGCCATCCTGGCAGCGGCAGGCTTTTGGGGCTGTTCGGTGCAGTCGGCAGCCACTCAGATGATCCAGACCGATCGACAGATAGAACCGGATCCCAGTTGGGCTGAGCCGTATGAGCAGACATTTCAGAACCTGAGAACCCAGATTTTCAAGCCTTAGGGAAGACAGAACGCTATGACAGCTTGTTCTTTTATCGAGGGATACAGCCCAAAGACGGAACCCCTGTTTGGCTATCGCGGTTTCAGGTTTTAAACAGTACAGATTTCTCCTAAACAGGCTGTAAAAGGTTGGCAAAATGTCGAGGTTGATCCACATGACATCCATCATGAGAGACAGGTATAATGAGAGTCAATCAAGAAGCGATATCTCAAGATCTGGCCAACCAACTCAGAATCCATACCTCACGAAACTTGGAAACGCTGTAATGCCTCCCCATACTTGTTTTTGTACTAAGTTGGCTGTCAAGGTCGGCAGACTAATTGAGAGCTTTTATCAGAAACTCTTTCGGCTGGTTTATCAGGATCCTCTTATGCTTAATTTATCGAATTTCTGGCCACTAACTATGCAGCTTTGATTGTGATTGTACTGATATCTTCATTTCAAAAAAACAATGGATAAACCAAGAGATCTCCCTACTATCCAGGAGGGTCTAGCAGCCTACGAGAGTGATTACTACGCAGTGCTCGGCATCCCCATCAATGCCCCTGAGGCAGAGATCAGAGCAACCTACTCAAATCTAGCTAAAAAGCTGCAAGTTCAGTCTCAGAAGAATCTTTTCGATCAGTTTCAAGTCGACCGAATCTTAAAAAGCTGGATCCAACCTGCTTATGCTATCCTAACGGATCCTGAACAACGTTTTGAATATGATGCTTTACTAAAGCAACAGATCCAAACAATCCACCCTCAGGCCATTAAAGAACTCTGGCCGAACTGGCGACACTCAAGTCAGCAAGACCGGGATCCAAATTGGGTTTACAACTACAGTAAAGCTGTCAAGCATCTCAGGGAATCACTCTATATTTCTTTTGACGGCTTAACGGATATTATAACCCAGCTCAGTTATCTTAACTTAGACTATTTGCTGATGAGTTGTGGCTTTGATATCAATGTCAACTTTGAGGAGATTTTTATTCAAATCAGGCCAATAGATTCAGCGGCATCAAACTCAACACTATCCAGTTACAATTTGGCCCCAACCGAAATTGATATCACTTTATTGAATGAGCTGCTACCGGATACCCACTCAGGAGAAACTCGCTTTAAGCAGTCTCTACAAATGATTGCCAGAGGGCAGTATAAAGATGCTATCCAATTTTTGAGCTTTGCTATCTCTCAGGATCCAAGTCAGTCAGCCTACTATGCTTTGCGGGGGATCGCCTACCATCGTCAAGGGTTTAAAGGCATGGCTCGAGCAGACTATCAACAAGCCTTAAAGCTAGATTGACTGGAAGCATGGTGAGGCTAAATCGGCGGTTCATAAGCGTTTTCCATCCAGTTGAGGGCATTGCTGATTCTGGATAGGGTCGGGCGGGTAACCCCTTGCAGGCTCATGCAAAAGGTGCCGAATTCAGGCCACTGTTCAGCAACGCCACACCAGGAGATGGGGTCAGATCCAATGCCACAATAGTAGGGGTTGATGACTTTTATCAGGATCCCCCATGTCTCCACTGCCTGACCTGAGTCGCCATCTGGATGTGGCCACCGAAGCCGCCCTGGCCGCCGGGGGATTGATCCAAGGGATCCAGCGGCGCGGGGTTGAAATCGAAGAAAAACGTCCCGGTGATTTGGTGACGGAAGCGGATCGAGCGTCAGAACACCTGATCTTTGAGCTGATCAACCGGCACTTTCCTGGATCCAGTCTTTTGCTAGAAGAATCGGGCCAGCAGGGGGAGTTGGCGGAGTTGCAGTGGGTGGTGGATCCGCTGGATGGCACCACCAATTTTGCCCATGGCTACCCTTTTGCGGCGGTCTCGATTGGGATCCTGTGGCAGGGGGTGCCGGTGTTGGGGGTGGTCTACGACTTTTTTCATGACCACTTGTTTCGGGCCTATCAAGGCCACGGGGCCACCTGTAACCGCCAGCCGATCCAGGTGTCGAAAACCACTGAACTGCGGCACAGCCTTTTGGTGACAGGGTTTGCCTACGACCGGCGTCAGACCTCAGACAACAACTATGCCGAGTTTTGTCACCTGACTCACCTGACCCAAGGGGTGCGCCGAGGGGGATCCGCTGCTCTGGATCTGGCCTATGTGGCCTGGGGCAAGCTGGATGGTTACTGGGAGCGGGGGCTATCCCCATGGGATATCGGGGCAGGAATTGTACTGGTTCAAGAAGCGGGCGGCCAGGTCAGTGCTTACGATGGCTCTCCCGTCGATGTGGAATCCGGTCGGCTCTTGGCCAGCAATGGTCATCTGCACCAGGCGATTCAGGCAGAATTGAGCCGGATCCAGCCCCTCAAACAGAGGTTTCCCGAGCAGCCGCTTCTCTAGTCTCAGCGCAACCTCAACGCAAAAAGCGCAGCATCAGTAGGGTACCCAAGCCCCCAAACAAAAGATTGTGGCTCCAGGCCGCCAACCATGGTTCCACCGCCCCCGCCTCCCCCAAGCTGCGGGACACATTTAGCACCACATAGTAGACAAACACCAACAGGATCCCCAGCACCACCCCGCCATAGCGGCCCACCTGTCGAGCGGTATGGGTGGCCAAGGGCAGCGAGATCAAAATAGCGAAAAAACTGGCCAGAGGCAGCGAAAAACGTAGATGCCATTCGGTGATCAGCTCTAGTGTGCGCAGATTGGAGCGGGAAAGATTGCGGATCCGATTTTGTAGGTCTTGGAGGCCCAACTCCTCTGGGGCCACTGGAGGCAACATCAGGGTAGACAGGTCATCCGATATCTCCAGCACCTTCTGGTCAAAAGGCTGTTCTGAAAGGGTATTGCCGGCTGGCCCATAGACGTGATCCACCCCCGTTTGCAGCGTCCACTGCTGACCATTCCAAATCGCCTGGTTAGCCATCGTCACTTTGGTGATCTGAGAAGAGGATCCCTGCTCTACGGGTGGCTCAACCTCCAGGATCGTGACATCCTGCATGGTATTGAAGCGAGGATTAACGGTACGAATAAAGAACCACAGATTGCCCTCAGTTTGAAAAAAAACATCCTGATTTTGCTCCTGCTGGGTGCGGGCCACAATCGCCTGCTGATCAATGGCTCGGATCTGGCGGCGGCTGGGGGGCACCAACCCATTGCTGATGCCAAATGAGACCCCACTCAGCACTAGCCCCACCACCAAAATCGGCACAAACATCCGCCGAAACGGGATCCCTGCCGCCCGCAAAGCGGTCAACTCGCTGTTGCCGCTGAGCTTACCCATCACCAGCATCGTGGCAAACAGAGCCGCAATCGGCATCGCCAACACCGCTGTTGCAGGTAGATCCAGGACCAGCAATTTCAGTACATCCAAAGGCGGCACCCGATCCTCCACCAGCTTGTCAGCCAAGGTGAATAGCTTACCCGCCGTCAACAGCAGCGTCCCCCCTCCGATCCCCATGATCACGGGCATCAGCATTTGACCAAAGAGATATCGCTGCAGATAAAACATAGATAAATCCTGTCAGTGACAAATCCTGTCAGTCAATTCAAGACTCAAGTTCAAGACTAGCTGGACTCAAGACTCACTGGCTCAAAAGTGAGGATCTCACCAGCCCCATCATAGTCAACCCTTGGCTAGCCTCTTTTAGTTCCAATGGGATCCCGTAATCGTGCCTCCACTGTCAAGTTAGATCTGGCCCAGCCCTACCCGCAGCATGGGGAGGATGAACCTCAAAGCGAAAGTCTGATCTCTAGGTCTGATCCTTGGGCCATTTCAGGATCCACCTGCATAGGCCAACGTCGAAACCCGGCCTGCCACCACTTTGGCCACCATGACCAGGGCTTGAGCCGAGGCGGACTCAGGATGAGCGATCACCATCGGGATCCCTTCATCGCCAGCTTCCCGTAGGCCAATTTCGAGGGGGATCCGGCCCAACAGCGGCACTTGCAATTCTTGGGCGGCAGTTTCCCCCCCCCTAGAGCCAAAAATATCGTACTGACGCTCCGGCAAATCCGGCGGGATAAAGTAGCTCATATTTTCCACGATCCCCAGTACCGGCACCCCCAACTGCCGAAACATATTCAGGCCCTTGCGGGCATCGAGGAGGGCCACCGTTTGGGGTGTGGTGACAATCACAACACCAGCGATGGGGACAGCTTGAGTCAGGGTGAGTTGAGCATCGCCAGTACCGGGGGGCATATCCACGATCAAGTAATCCAGCTCTGACCATTCCACCTGGTAAAGAAACTGCCGGATCGCCCCATTCAGCATCGGCCCCCGCCAGATCACCGGCTGATCACGATCAATCAAAAGACCCATCGAGATCATCTCAATGCCATGCGCCCGCAGCGGCTGGATGTGTTCGGTGCCGTCAGCGTCTTTTTGTACCAGCAGCCGCGTATCTTGCAACCCCAGCATTTGCGGCACATTGGGGCCATAGATATCCGCATCCAGGATCCCGACTTTGGCTCCGGTTTGGGCCAGGGCTGCCGCCATATTCACCGCTACCGAGGTTTTGCCCACCCCCCCCTTGCCACTCGAAACAGCAATGATGTTGCGGATCTGAGGCACCGATTGACGATCGGGCAGACTGGGGGATCGCAAGGTTTCTGCCGTCACCGTTACATCAATGGCGGTGATAGGTTGGTGGTCTGAGGCCAGCTTACGAATGGCCGCTTTGCAGTCATCTACGATCATCTCCCGCAGCGGACAGGCCGGGGTGGTCAGCACCAGGGTAAAAGCAACTTTGCCCGCCTCAATGCGAATATCCCGGATCATATTGAGTTCCACTAGGCTGCGGCGCAGTTCGGGATCCTGAACCGGGCGCAACGCCTCCAAAATGGCGGCAGGGGTAAGGGCTGAGGTGACGCTCATGATACTGGGGCTAAGGAGTGTGTAGAGAACCACTTCTGATCCTAGACTGACTTTTGCCCCTAAACCGTCTACAGATCGGGGGATCCGCCCAGTTGCCGGATTTGTTCTGCCAATCGCTCTGCCCGCTGCCTCTCTTGCTCCGCCCGTTCTCGCTCCTGTTGTAGTTGACGACGAGCCGCTTCCCGTTCTTGCTCAAATTGCGCCTGTTG
>CAZODP010000039.1:16728-18960 GCA_964578595.1 uncultured bacterium | reverse complement strand
GCACTGGCAAACTTTAGCCCTGGGATCCCTGCCCCTCTCACGGCTGACGGGACACAAAGGCCTCTAACTCTGCCAAATCTAGATCGGCTAGGGATCCTGGCAGCCGTCGCCCTGGATCCTGAAATGAGCAGGGGGCTGGAGCCATCGGGGCTTGGATGGCCGTCAGAAAAACCTCCGCTAGGGCACGGTATCCCACATCATTGGGATGAAAGCCATCTGCCAACGGCCCCGGGAAAAAGGAGCTGTCTTGGTAACTGCGGGGATCACAACCGATATCCGCCACCGGGATCCCTTGAGTGCTGAGAGGATTGAACACCTGTTGATTGATGGCAATCGAAATCTCCTGAAGCAGGATCCGGACACTGTTGAGCTGAGTTTGGCCCACCGGAGTCAAGGCAAAGTTGGGGATATTGCCCACCACCAATCGCGAGTTGGGGGCCTGCTGCCGGATATCTGCCAAAACCGCCTCCAACTCAGATCCAAATAACTCCACTTGGCCAGCTATAAATCCGCCCGGATCCTGCCCCTGCAAAACTGCTGAGGCGGTGGCCAACGCCAACTGAATGGTGTCGTTACTGCCTGTCCAGAGGGTGATCAAGGTGGCCGTGTTGGGGATCCGAGGGACTTGAGCAGTCAAGATATCTGCGGGCGGGCGGGGGCCAGTCAGAATGGGCAAACTGCGGATCTGCGGGCCAACCACAGCCCCACTGATCCCCAGATTGAGCAGTTGATCGACCGCCAACGCCTGAGCAAGCTGAGGTACATAGCCCGTACCGCCAGGACAATCCAAAGGATCCGATTGGCGCGGGGGACGACCTTCGCCATTGGCAGGGCCATCACAGGAAACGCTGGCATTAAATCCCACTGCATCGCTGGCCCCCAAGGCCACATAGATCTCAGGGGTGTCAGGGATTTCAGGGGGGGGCAAACTGGGGATCCCCGATCCTTGATCGAGAGACACAGAACTCGATCCAGAGGATCCGCAACCCACCCCCAATCCCGACACCAGTAACAGCAATGACAGCATTTTAAACATTTGTTTAAGCATTTGACTGACTCAAACCCATCTAGTGTTGACAAGGTTCAGAAGCTCGACCAAAGCTATCACCCGGTTTTTAGGGCAATTCGTTTTTAAGGCAATTCTACCGATGTGGGCTTTGAGACATGGGTCAGGCCCCAACCCAGTTTTTCCCGCAGGATCCTAAAAAACTCTGGGGGCTGGAGCCGCACCAGATCGGTGTGAAAGGCTGAACGGGTCACTCGGATCCGGTCTTGATGGGTGATGTAACAGCCGGCATTGCCGTCCACCACCAGGACAACTGGACGCTGAACGACGGGGGCCACTTCTACCACTTCGGTATCGGCAAAGACCAAGGCCCGCGAGGCCAACGAATGGGGGCAAATCGGGATCAACTGAAATACAGGCACCTGGGGCGTAACCACCGGCCCCCCCGCCGAGAGGGCGTAAGCGGTGGATCCTGTGGGGGTGGCCAAGATCACCCCATCTGCGGCCATATCGAGGGTGGAATGGGATCCGATGGTGACCTCAAAGTGACACATACTGGTCAGGGGTTCCCGATGCAGCACCAGCTCATTCAGGGCCAAAACTTCCCAACGCAGCTCCTGATCCCGAAACACCTGCACCCGCATCATGCTGCGGTGGTCTAGGGTGTAGGATCCCGCCACCATGGCGGCAATGGCTTCTTCGAGACGGCCCAGATAGGTTTCTGTCAAAAAGCCCAGATGACCTGTGTTGATGGCCAAAAGCGGGATCCCATGCGGGGCCACCTGCCGCGCCGCCGCCAGCACCGTGCCATCCCCCCCCAGCACGGTCACAAATCGCATCTGCTGATCAAATCCTGGCGGCAACAGACCCTCCAAGGGACTGTGGCAGACCGGACTATCGGGACGGGCAAATCCCAATAATCCCCCCCAGGTGGGAGCCGCCACCACCCGCCAGCCCCGGGCCTCAAACCACGCCTGGATCCGCTGGCTGGCCCGTGCCGCCGCAGGTTTGGCATCGTTGTAGAGGATCCCGGTTGACTCTGGGGCTAAAACTCGGATCCCGCGGCCATTGTGGGGGTCACTGTCTGGGGGAGAGAGGTCTACATCAGAGCGATGGGCAGCTTGTGAGCGTTCGTTCATGATCGCAACGGGATCCTTATTGTTCTGTCAAAACCAGATGCTGTTAAACCAGATGGGAAAGCCAGCCAAAGAGATTTGAAGTTAGAG
>CAZODP010000039.1:5163-16628 GCA_964578595.1 uncultured bacterium | reverse complement strand
AGATATAGAACAGTCCAGCAGGGACTAACCCCCCACCTGGCGATACCAGTCGATGGTGCGTTGCAAGCCATCTGGCAAACTCACCTGGGCCACAAAACCAAACTTATGGCGGGCCAACTGGGTATCCAAACAGCGGCGGGGCTGGCCATTGGGCTTATCGGTCAGCCAGCGGATCTCACCGTCATAACCCATCAGGTCACAGATCAGATGGATTAGGTCTCGAATCGAGATTTCCTCCCCTGTTCCTAAGTTAACCGGATCCGGCTCGTCGTAGTGTTGGGTGGCCAGCAGGATCCCACGAGCACAATCGCTGGCATAAAAAAATTCGCGGGTGGGACTGCCATCCCCCCAGACCTCGATGTGGTCGCGGTTGTGGATTTGTGCTTCATGGACTTTGCGAATCAGGGCCGGGATCACATGAGAACTGGCGGGATCAAAGTTATCCCCTGGGCCGTATAGATTGACCGGCAATAGATAGATCCCGGCAAAGCCATACTGCTGGCGATAGGCTTGAAGCTGCACCAGAAGGGCCTTTTTGGCGATGCCGTAGGGGGCGTTGGTCTCTTCGGGATAGCCGGCCCAGAGGTCTGACTCTCTGAAAGGGACAGGGGTGAACTTGGGGTAAGCACAGATGGTGCCCACACAGACAAACTTTTTGACTCCGGCCTGGTAAGCGGCATCGATCAGGTGTGCCCCCATCACCAGATTGTCGTAGAACAGTTCGGCCGGTTTTTGCTGATTGAGACCAATTCCCCCCACATGGGCCGCCAGATGAATCACCACATCCTGTCCAGCCACCACCGCTCGACAGACCTCAGGATCCCGCAAATCCTGCTGGCGAGAGCGCGGGATCCGCACCTGATCGGATGAAATCCCCAGAGCAGCTAACTCAGTCATCAGATGCCGCCCCAAAAAGCCACTGCCCCCCGTCACCACAATGGCTTGATCCGCCAGATCTAGGGTTTGGGTTGTTGCCTGTGTTGCTGTCATCCGTTGTTGTCCAGATCCCGATGTCAGCCAGACTACCCCATTCAGGCCCCATTCAGAAGATTAGGGATGAGTTCGCCACGTGCCATGAAAACTGTGGGGCACCACGCTGGGCAGCCCCAGACGACAAACCGGATCCTCATGGAGCTGATCGGCGGCAAAAATCCAGACCTCGCTTGTCTGCTGCTGCCCATCAAAGACCACCGTTAGGATCCAGCCCCCGTGCTCCTCTGATACGTCAGGGGCTAGTAAATTGGGGGCAAAGATTGGCTCACTGGGATAGCGATCCGGCCCCAGATCCCGCAAAACAAATTGTCCTGTGGCCTCCAGCCTGCCAATGGCCCCAAACAGATCACGGCTGCCATCTGCCCCAGGGCGATGGGTCAACAGATAGAGAGATCTGTGGGGCTGTCCCACCTGCCTGGGATCCAGGCTGGGAAATTCGCAAGCATGGGGGATCAAAAGGTCAAGGCTCAGCACCTTGGCGGTGTGGGGATCCAATCGCAGTCGATTGAGGTAACCCGGGGCATGGGTGGAAACGGATCCGGTGGGAACTTGGCCCAAAAAGTCATTGATGGCGAAATCGGCATACTTAACCAGATCGAGGTTGATATCTCCGTGCTGATCCACAAACCCATTGGCAAAATGCCACTGAAACCAGGGATCCGTCTGGCGGCGGGCCACCACCTCTAGGGTTTGGCGATCCACAATGATAATTTCAGTACCCAACTGCGGCTGCCACTGCAAACACTCGCTGTAGCTGCGCCACCCCAGCAGCACCGGCCACGGGTTGAGCTGCACCGGTGGCACACAAAAGACCCAATAGCCTGCCGCCAACCCACAATCATGCACCAGTGGGATCCCTGACAACGCAATCGAGTTTCGGCGTTGGATCCGGCCCATAGCATCGCTGACATAGAGCTGCAAGGTGGCCCGTCGCCCGATCTTGACCCCAAAGTTAAAAATCTCACCTGTGCTTGGATCCCGTTTGGGGTGGGCGGAGTAGGGGGATCCGGGGGGGAGAGTGCCGGCCAGGTCGGAACAGCCTAGGGTGGCCAAGGTCTCCAAATCAAGCTGGTGCGGGGATCCCGCTTCCCAGAGGGCCAGCAATTGATCCGGCAAGGCCAGCACCGAGGTATTGGCAGCATTTTTGACCGGTCGCCCCCACCGTTGCCAGCCGGGGGGTGTCATGCCGTAGCCGCCATAGCGATAGCGATCCTGGCGGGACTCCACCTGATAACCCTGGGTCTGAACATAGCGATAGAGACCCGTTGCCTGGGTTTGTCCATCCTGGCGGGGCCGAAAGTGGATCCCCAAAATCGCCCCATCCCCATCAAACCAATGGCCGACCCGTTGGCCCCCCCGCTCCAGCCGACCTGGGCCATTGCGATAGAGGGATCCTGATAATCCTGGGGGCAGGGATCCGGCCATCACCGGCAGTTCGAGAGGGCCAAACTCCAGAGCGGGATAGGCGAGCGAGTCAGACCAAGTCAGCGGTGCTCTCAGCAAAGGGGAAACAGGTGCCATCAAAATAAAGGATCCAGATTTTTATGCAGAAGACTAAAGCTATTGGATACAAAGGTATGAAGATATTGGGCTTACAGCCTAACATCTGGATCCCAGAGATTCTCAAGAACTCACCCGGATCCACCCTTGCAAATAACTTGCCAACAAACTGCAAATGAGGAAGTAAGAGATCAGTGAGACCTGATTTTGAGGGCCTAAGATTGGGCATTGACTTCTGCTTGCAGCCAGGGATCCACCGGTTGTCCATCCCGGCGCACCAGCTCGATCCGAATCACCATTGGATCCGGACTGGAGGGGGGAGCCATTTCTTCGTGAAACAAAATCTCGTACTCACTGGCCTCAAGCCCCCGTGCTTGCAGCCAAGCCTGCACTTTCGGCAAGGCAAAGATTCCGCTCCCCTGCTGAAACATCCGGGTGATTTCCATCGCAAGGCAGTAGGGATTAAGACGGGCCATGGCAGTCCATACAATACGGTAGAGAGCTGAGCAGCTGAGTCATTCCCCTGATCATGCCACGAGGATCCTTGGGTTGAGGGCTGAGCAGCACTTAAAAAGGCGTTCTTTGGCCTACAGCGCAAGCGGATTAGGGGGAATGTCAGATGTCAAGGGATAGCTCTTTGTAAAACATCTTGATAATAGTTTTCTAATTGTTGAGTGGCCGCGGCCCAGCCCCAGCGTTCGGCCTCTTGGCGGGCATTGCGGCGAAAGACTTCCCGCTCGGATCCAGTCACCAGCAATTGCTGAGCCGCCCGGACAAAATCCTCATCGGAGTGAGGCTCAAACAAAAAGCCATTGCGGCCACTGTCCACCAGATCGGTGATCCCTCCCGATGCCGGAGCCACCACTGGACACCCTGCTGCCATCGCCTCCAGCAGCACCAACCCCAACGTTTCAGTCCGGGAGGGAAAGACAAACAGATCCGCTGACGCAAAAGCTGCCGCCAAGCTCTGCCCCTGCAAGTAGCCCGTAAACACCACATCGTGCTCCGCAAAGTGGGCCTCTAGTTCTGAGCGAGCCGGCCCGTCCCCCACAATCGCCAATTGAGCTGACGGGATCCGTTCTAGCAGCACCCGGATCCGACCGATTTCTTTTTCGGGGGAAAGGCGGCCGACGTACAGCAACAAAGGCCGCTGCGGTTGTCCTGCCGAGAGACGTGCTCGCATTTCGACTGAGCTGAGGCTGGGATGAAACAGGTCTGTATCTACCCCCCGCTGCCAGAGGCGCACCCGCTCAATCCCATGCTGCTCCAGCTCTTGTACCATCGCTGTCGAGGTACACAGATTGAGTCGGGCCATATTGTGACCGGTTTTAAGTAGATTCCACAACACCCCCTCCAAAAAGCCCAAGCCATAGTGCTGGAGATACTTGGGCAGATGGGTATGGTAGGAGGCCACCAACGGGATCCCCATCGTCTGGCTGTAGTAGAGGCCCCCCAACCCCAACACCGCCGGATTAACCACATGGATCAGATCGGGCTGAAAACGACGCAATAGCTTACCAATGGCGGGACCAGGGGCCGCCATCGTCAGCTCAGGATACAGCGGCAGTGGCATCCCAGGGATCCCGTAGACACGGGCACGGCCAAACCGCCGAGGGGCACCCTTAGGGGCAACCAGCAGCACAGAGTTTTGGTCACGGCTACTGAGGTGGCGCAGGGTATGACACAGTCGTGTAACAATCCCGTCCACTTTTGGCAAAAATGTCTCTGTAAATAGCGCGATCCGCATACCCAAACTCTCATTAGGCTGATCCCGTTGTTGAGTGTTGCACAAAACGATGCCCAAGTGGACAGATCGGAGCTACCCCAGAGGATCCCAGGATAGTCTCCTGTTTTGGACTAGCCTCCAGCCCTGCTCTGGCCTCATTTGACCCTGAGGCTGAACCTATTCTGAGGCTTTTTCGTGATGGTTTTCTCTGATGCTTTCAAGAGATGAGGATCCAGTCCTACACTTGAGAGGATTCGTCGCCGCCCATCCACATCTGATCGCCCACATCTGATCGTCCACATCTGGAATTCACACTTGGCTATGCTCGTACCCTCAGCTCGTCCCATTGTTTTTGTTGCTGTACTTTTTTTTGCTGGTCTGGGGATCTGCTCAACTGAGATCCCAGCTTGGGGGCAATTGCGGCTGGTGCCAGAGGCGAGTGAACAGGTCTACCAAAAGCTACCTCAGCTTCCCCGCGAGGATGGCTATACCCCCACCAGTGCTGTGGTTGGATCCGGGGGCACACTGGTGCAGCGACTGATGCAGTATCACATACAGATCATGGGCCGCCCCGCCACCAGCCGGTTGGATTGGCGGTTGACCCTGGCGGATTACCTCGAGATCAATGAGCCGATCTTGGCCCAGCAATATCCAGGAGCCACCACCCTCGACCGCAACCCCCTCAACGGTGACAAAGGGGTGATCCAAAGCCTCAGCCGCCGCCAACGCTACGACTTAGTAGATGCTCTGATCCTGTCATTGGGGGGGGATCCCACTCCTCAAACCCTCTACATTCCCCCTGCCGGATCCGAATCAATTCCTACAGATCCCCTCACGTCCCCTGAAATTCGTCTACCCCAGCCAGGAGGAGCGGATCTGCTGCGCTTGAACTAGCTTGAATCAAATTGAATCGATTGCGGGCTAGTTTTGCCACTCAGATAAAATACTGAGGCGCACGGTTTGGCCATCTTGCAGTTGTCCATCGGCGCGGGTCACGTAGGGTTCTCCTTCCTCTAGGCCACTCAATATCTCCACCTGTCCATCAGAACGGGATCCCACAGCGACAGAGCGGGCCTCGATCAAAACAGATTCTCCCGTGCGGGCGGCCACATAGACCACCGGATCCCCATCGGTGCTCGATTGCAGGGCCGATTCGGGCACCACCACCCTGGGTTCGGCCTCCCCCACCTGGATCTGCACCCGGGCCAACAGGCCACTGCTGATCCGGCCATCGGGGTTGGGGATCAAGATTTCGACTGGGATCAAGCGGGCGGCGGGATCCGCCACGGGTGAAATTCGGCTGATCTGGCCCATGAACGGCTCATCCCCAAAAGCATCCAGACGAGCGGTAACCTGCTGGCCAAGTTGAACCCGGCCCAAATCCAGCTCCGAGAGTTGCAGCACCAGCTTAGACTGGCTGAGATTCCCCACCGTCAACACCTCTTCTCCGGGCCGGACCAGATCCCCCAGGCTGATCAACCGACTCAAGACAATGCCATCCATAGGTGAGCGCAGCAGGGTCTGGGATTGGCGTTCTTGAATCTGCTGGATCACCGCCTGCTGGATCCGGACTCGTTCTCGGCTGGCCACTAGGCCCTGCTCTTCCAGATCCACCTGATTTTCGGCGGAACGGAAGGCTTGTTCGGCAGTGCGGGCAGTGGTTTGGGCCTGCTCGGCCTCCTGTTGAGACAAGGCTCCCTCCTGAGCAAGACCAGTCAATCGCTGGGCATCCGCTTGGGCCTGCTGCAGGGCCACCCGTTCTCGTTCCACCTGGGTTTGGGCCTGAAGAATTTGGGTCTGGGCACGCAAAACATCCGCCTCCCGCGCCGCCAGCTCCGCTTGAGCCTGGGCTAGATCTGCTTGGAGCAAAAGGTCATCCACCCGGCCAATGACTTGATCCTTTTGAACCGGATCCCCCACATCCACCCTCAACTCCAGCACCAATCCCTCCGAGCGGGAGCGGAGAGTGGCCTGCTCTAACGGCTGGGTGGTGGCGGTGTAGTCCAAGGTGTTGTCGGCTATGGTCCCCGTCCGTGCCACGGCCACATCCACCGCCGGGGGTTGTGCCTGTCCCGGGGGCCCGTCTGGCCTTTGGACTAGGATCCCCTGTGCCTTTGCCATCGGTGCCCCGGTTGGAATCTGTCCCACTGGAGCCATGATCGATTGAGACACCACAAGTATCCCCAGGATCTTGAGTTGCTTTGATGTCATGATTGCTCCTCCACCGCCAACCCCGCCAGCATACTGGAGGGGGCCAACGTCACAGATGGTCGTTAACCGCAGATTCTTTTCTTTGTTTTTAAGTTTTTAAGGGGATTTCACATCTATCACGGGTCGGGGCACGGGTCTGGGCACGGGTCTGGGCATTGATTCTGGGCTATGGACTCAGATCCAGTAGGGGGATCCTGGTAACGGCTTGTAAACCCTTGATCAACCGAATCTAAAAGGCTCAGCAGTCAATGGCACAATAATGCTGGCCTGTCATGATTTTTCTCAGGATCCCTGATGTTGGAAGACCTGCTTTACCGTCCCCGGCGGTTGCGTCGTACCCCTGCCCTGCGCCGTCTTGTCCAAGAAACCCATCTAACAGTTAATGATCTGATCTACCCCCTGTTTGTGATGGAGGGATCCGATCACCAAGAGGAAGTGGTCTCGATGCCGGGGTGCTTTCGCTACACGCCCGATCGCCTGCTGAGGGAGATTGAGGCTGCCGCCCAGCTTGGGATTGGGGCTGTCGCCCTCTTTCCAGCCGTCCCTGAGGCCAAAAAAAATCCCACCGGATCCGAGTGTTTTAATCCAGAGGGGCTGATCCAAACCTGCCTACGCCAGATCAAAGCTGAGATGCCGGAGCTGGTGCTGATCACCGATGTGGCTTTGGATCCCTACAACAGTGATGGACACGATGGCATTGTCCGGGACGGGGTCATTCTCAACGATGAGACGGTTGAGGTTTTGGTGCAGCAGGCGCTTTCACAGGCGGAAGCCGGTAGCGATATGGTTGCCCCCTCCGACATGATGGACGGCAGAGTGGGAGCGATTCGACAGGCCCTGGATGAACACGGCTACATCGATGTGTCGATCCTGGCCTACACCGCCAAATACGCATCCGCCTACTATGGCCCCTTTCGAGATGCGCTGGGATCCGCCCCCAAGGCTGGCGACAAAAAGACCTACCAGATGGATCCGGCCAATAGCCGGGAGGCGATCCGTGAGTTAGAACTGGACGAGATGGAAGGGGCCGATCTGGTCATGGTCAAGCCCGCCCTGGCCTATCTGGATATCATCTACCGGATCCGGGAGCAGACGGAGTTGCCGGTGGCAGCCTACAACGTCAGTGGTGAATACGCCATGATCAAAGCTGCCGCTGCCCAGGGCTGGATCGACGGCAAACAGGTGATGATGGAGTCGCTCTTGGCCATGAAACGGGCCGGGGCGGATGTAATTTTGACCTATTTTGCCAAAGAGGTGGCTCAAGTCTTGAAAGAGTCCTGAGCACAAGAGTCTTGTTCACAATAGGCAGATAGGATAGAAGCCTTGACTCAGGGCAGGATTGAGCGATGACACCAGTGATGACAGAGGGATTGGTATCCGGATTAACGCAGGATCCTGAGGTCTTGGGTGAGTTTCATTTTGAACTGGAGGCCACCTGTCCTCGTACTCAGGCCAGAGCTGGCACCTTTTATACCCCGCATGGGCGGATCCCGACCCCCTGTTTTATGCCGGTGGGAACGCTGGCCACCATCAAAACGGTGACCCCGGCTCAAGTCAAAGCGGCAGGGGCCTACATAGTGCTCAGCAATACCTATCACCTGCACCTGCAGCCGGGGGAGGACATCATCCAGGCGGCGGGGGGATTACACCGCTTTATGGGCTGGCCGGGGCCCATTTTGACGGATTCGGGGGGCTTTCAGGTGTTTAGCCTCAGCCAGATGCGCCAGATGGACGAGGATGGGGTCACCTTCAAGTCACCCCTCAATGGGGATCTGATCCGATTTACTCCGGAGCGTTCGATCCAGATCCAAAACGCGCTGGGAGCGGATGTGATCATGGCCTTTGATGAATGTCCGCCCTATCCGGCCAGCTATGAAGCGGTCGAAAAAGCGGTCGAGCGCACCACCCGCTGGTTGGGACGATGTGTGTCTGCTCATGAGCGCAAGGATCAGGCTCTGTTTGGGATCGTGCAGGGGGGGGTCTACCCCGATCTGCGGCAACGGTCAGCCCTCGAAATCACCCAATTTGATCTGCCGGGCTATGCCATTGGGGGGGTGAGTGTGGGGGAACCTGTGGATCTAATCGCCGGGATCGTCCAAGCCACCGCCCCGCTGCTGCCGGATCACAAGCCCCGCTATCTGATGGGGGTGGGCACCCACAATGAGATGCGAGCTGCCGTCGCGGGCGGGATCGATCTATTTGACTGTGTGATTCCAACTCGGTTTGCCCGTCATGGCACCCTGATCAGTCGAGGGCAGCGGTGGAATATCAAAAATACTCAGCACCGGCGAGATTTTAGCCCCATTGATCCTGACTGCGGCTGCTACACCTGCCAGACCTTTAGTCGGGCCTATCTCTGTCACCTGATCCGTGCCCAAGAATTGTTGGGCTACACCCTGCTCTCGATCCACAATATCGCTGAGTTGATGACCTACACCCGTTTGATGCGACAGGCGATCTTGTCTGGCACCTTTAGCCAAACCTGGGATCCCTGGGCAGAGCAGCCAGACCCCAGATCGCCAGATTAGATCAATAGCACCGGGATCCGATGGAGCCTGTTACGATAATCCTGCACGCTTGACCACCAGCCGTAGTGGTTGCGCAACCCCCAGTCCCCTTTAGCAAGTCACCTTCAGCCGTATGGCGGCTCGCTCCTCAGCCTCATCTCTGTCCTCTCGCCGTCGGCAGCGTCGCCAGCGGTTGCTCCCATCACCCCTTGCTCCCAGACCAGTGGGATCCTATCACCAGTCCCCCTCCCGGCCCCAGCCGCTCCTGCCCCGGATCCTGGCCTCCGGGTTACGCCTGATCCGGCTGATTTTGGGCCAGAGGGCACCCTCCAGTCGTCAGCTTGCTCTGCGCACTTGGCTGATGGGCAGCTTTTTGATGTTTTGCCTGATGGGATTGGGCTATCGGATGGTGGATTTACAGATCACCCAAGGATCCGAGTTGGCACAACGGGCACAGGCCCAACAGCAGGCTCATCTGCGGCCTTTTATCCCCCGACGTTCGATTGTGGATCGCCATTCTGTGGCTCTCCAACAGGCGGAATTGTTGGCGGTGGATCGGCCCGCCTATACCCTTTGGGCGCATCCGACTTTGATGGGTCAGCGGCCACCCGATCAGATCGCTGCAGCCCTTGCCCCCATCCTCAAACGGGATCAGGCCGACATCCTACAACAATTGACCTCAGGATCCCGGACGGCGATCAGGCTGGAACGCTGGGTGCCGGTGGATGTGGCCGATCAGATCCAAGCTCTTTTGATCGATGGCCTGGAGCTGGTCAGTGAGCGGCAGCGGGTCTATCCCCAAAAGGAAATGGCCGCCGAGGTGGTGGGCTATGTGGATCTCGATCACATCGGCCAAGCGGGACTGGAGTTTTCTCAGCAGGGGTTACTGGAGCGCACCCTGCAGCCCATGATTGTGCCCAAGGATGGCTTTGGGCGACTGTTGGCGGCAGAGGTGCCCGAAACATTGATGCAGCAATCCAGCGAGACGGTATTGCAGCTTACCCTCGATATGCGTTTGCAACGGGCGGCCCGCACTGCGCTTCGGGATCAGCTCACCCGCTTTGGGGCGCAGCGGGGCACTGTCATTGCCCTCAATCCCCGAACTGGAGAGATCCTGGCCCTGGTGACCGAACCCACCTACGATCCCAATCGCTACTATGACGGCTACGATCCGGGCATCTTTCGGAACTGGGCCGTGGCCGATCTCTATGAGCCTGGATCCACCTTCAAACCGATTAACATTGCCATTGGCCTAGAACTGGGGGCTTTTCGGGCGGATGCCACGGTCTACGATGAAGGGCGGATCACCATCGGCGGCTGGCCGGTGCAAAATAATGATTTTAATGTGCGCGGGGCACCGGGCTGGCTGTCGGTTACCGATGTGATCAAACAGTCCAGCAATGTGGGCATGGTGCGGCTGATGGAGCAGGTCAATCCCCGCCAGTACTTTCAAAGTTTGGTCAACTTGGGTCTGGGTCGCCCGACAGGGGTGGATCTGCCCTTTGAACCCCGCAGTCTGCTCAAGTCCCAAGGTCAGTTTGAGCGGGTGGCGATTGAGCGAGCGACCACCTCTTTTGGGCAGGGTTTTTCGCTGACGCCGCTGGGGCTGGCTACCCTCCATGCCACTATTGCCAATGGGGGCTACCGGATCACCCCTTATGTGGTGCGGGGCTTGGTGGAACGAGATAGTGATCAATTGGTCTGGCAGCCCTCCCGACCTGAACGCCCCCAGATCCTGTCTGCGGCCACCACCCGTGCGGTTCGATTACAGATGCGGGATGTGGTGGACTATGGCACTGGCCACAACGCCTACATCGAAGGCTACGAGATTGCCGGCAAAACGGGCACCGCTCAAAAAGCCAATCCTCGCGGCGGCGGTTACCTAGAGGGCAAGCGGATCACCAGCTTTGTGGCCTATTTTCCAGCGATGGAACCCGACTACGTCATCCTGGCGGTGGTGGATGAACCCCAAGGGGACGATGCCTACGGATCCTCTGTGGCGGCCCCGATTGTCCGGTCTGTATTGCAAGAAATTATTGCCCTCAACGGGATCCCTCCCCGTCAAAGCTAAGACCGGCTGCCGCCAACAGGTCTCAGACATGTCTCAGAAATAGGGTTCACAGTTTTGTAAGACTCAAGGGGATCCAGGCTGGATCTGCTCCTCAATCTCTATTACGGTGGACAGTAGACTAACAAATTAGCAATAGATCAGCCTAGTCTATCTATCCTCAAGAGTGGGATCCCATGCACGACCTGAGCACCCTGCCTGAACCGATTGGCGATGCCCTGATCAAAGATCTGCTCACCGATGTGGAGCGGCTGGTGTTGCAACATGGTCTATCGGAAGTGCTGGTGGGACTGGCCATGTACTGCAATGTCCAATCCAAAGCCAAACTGGACAAACCGGATCCTAGCCCCCTTGACGAAGAAAGTGGGTTTTACTTCCGGGATGCTGCCAAAGCTATCGAGGTGGCGGCTAGCCTCACCTTTCGCACCAAGCTGGACTCGGAGGGGGGATCCGTCCCTGT
>CAZODP010000039.1:2201-5063 GCA_964578595.1 uncultured bacterium | reverse complement strand
AGGCCAGTGAAGGGAGGAGCTGAGTGAAGATCGCTTGGGAACCTTGCATCTACGGTGCGCAAACCCCTGTCCCCTGCGTTATCTGTGGCCAACGGCATACCCCCCCCTCACGTGGCCAACGGGCGATGCTGGCGGTGGTTTACGACCAGGAAGGACGTGTCTTTGGCGAAGCCTGCCACAATTGTGTGCGATTGGGGCCGGACGGGATCCGGGCCTATTTGCAAGAACGGATCGCCAGCCTACAGGCTCAAGTGCAGGATCTTCAGCACCTTAACCAAGGTGAAATCAGCCTACCCAGCCTTGAAGAAGAATGGCGGGCCTATCTGGAGTGAAGACATTAGGACTACAAGCGGTAACTGAAAGCTCAGTTAAGCCTAGACAGCCCCGCCCATTGTTTTGTATTGATCAGGATGCCAGATCCAGAGGTAGCCACAAAAAGAGGATCCCACCTGCAGGATCCCTCGTTTGACCTATATTCGGCATATTCGGCTGCTTTTACTGGCCCTTGCTATCCAAAAGCATTACAACCGTCGGATAAGGGGGCCATTCCTAGCTGCCATTGACCATAGTGGCTACTCAATAGGCTGATCATGCTGAGCATTTAATTGGCTATTCATAAGCTGGCCGCTTAATCACTCAGCTTAATCACTCAATGGACATATTCAATGGAGACATAGAGATCAGCCGTGAGTGTAGAACCAGGCGTGTAAAACGGGGCCAACCCATAGAATTGAAGGTTTTACTCCTCGCCTTCACCTTCAGAGCCATTCATCAGTTGCTTGAGATGAATATGCTTATAGCCCAATTGGATCTCAAATTCATCCCCAGGCTTCAGGTTCATTTTTTCAGTGTAGGCAGCCCCGATGATCAGTTGGCCATTTCTGTGGACACTGACTCGAAATGTCGGTTCGCGCCCGCGTCGATCGCGAGTGGATCCAGGGGTCATAGGAAGACCTTTGGCCGCCAAAACCGCATCATAAAAATCGGTCAAATTGACCCTGGGCTTGCCAGTTTTTGTTTGGGTGATATAGCCGCATCGCTTGGCCGTTTCACGGCGGGGAAGATGCCGCAAAGACTCCACCTTCTGGAGGAGAGTTTTGCCGATTAGAGGTTGAGCTGGGATGTCAGACATATCAAGATTAGTAGGTCACTTTTAAAATAATAACCCCAAATGAGATCGGTGCAACACACTCATAAAAAAGATTTTCTCAGCCGCCGGATCCCTGAAATCGAAGGTGACTTTTTGTGGGGCAGGCTGGGATCTTGGCTTTTTTTGGGGATCCTTTTTCTGCTTCTGCCAAGGTTTGCTAAAACAACCCGTTTGGGCTGCTTACACTCCTGAGAGCAACAGTGATCCGGGTCAATTGGCCAAGAGTAGCCCGTAATACACCTCAGATTGCTCTTTGGGACTGGGGCCTGCCGTTAGCTTTTAACAGGACTGTCAACTGATTTAGCCTTGACACCGCTGGAACAATCAAGCTCCAAATCAGGATCCCATGATCTAAGGTGATCTATGGTGCTGAGTACCCACTATCAACTCAACCGATATGACAGAATTTGATGATTTATCCCATCTTTGCCCAACAACTCAAGCCCAAGTTGAGAGCCTGATTCGGGCCATCCAATCGCGGGTGGTGCCTCAGGTGGCGGAACGGGTCAATCCCCTCTCAGCCGCTGAACGATC
The DNA here is from genome assembly GCA_964578595.1 of uncultured bacterium. Lineage (GTDB taxonomy): Bacteria > Cyanobacteriota > Cyanobacteriia > Thermostichales > Thermostichaceae > JAAUUM01. The sequence goes on along the minus strand of CAZODP010000039.1, from coordinate 3,379 downwards.
TCAGGTGTTAACCCCCGCCCTGACCTGGTTGGCAGCCCAGGATCCCGCCAGTGCCCAGTGGTTTGTGAGGTATTTGATGACCGATCAGGCTCGGATCCAATTGCGCCAAGGGATCCAGGCAGCGGCCATGGAATACTTGCAACAGAATGGGTTTGTGGAGGGCCAAGATTACGCCCTAGAGGGGGATATCCTGCTGTTGAGTCGGGCCGCCCTACCCTATGCAGCCCCTGATGATGATCCGTGGGGACAGTTATTGGTGGCTGAGTTTTGTCAGTTACGCTAGCTGGAATTGAGATTTTAATGGGATATGAATTTAATGGGGCGATGAAAGCGTATCACCTACAAGCTCTGGATCCCTCTGATCTAGATCAAATGGTCAATCTGGATCACCTCTGCTGGGGGGGATATTGGGGATCCCAAAGTTATTTGACAGAGTTAGAGCGTCCCAACTCAGATGTCTGGGGCTATGTGTCAGAAACCCAGTTGGTGGCCTTTGGGATCCTGTGGCGGGTGCTTGAAGAGGCTCACCTGATCTCACTGCTGGTGCATCCAGATCATCGTCGCCGGGGCTTGGGCAAAGGCTTGGTCAATAGATTACTAACAGTCGCCCAGCAGCAAGGATCCGAGTGGGCCACTCTGGAGGTGCGCTCCCGTAATGTTGCCGCTCAAGCTCTCTATGAGTCCTGTGGGTTCAGCCTTTTGGGCAAACGCAAACATTATTACCAGGATCCTGAGGATGATGCCTTGATCTATTGGCAAAAGCTAGATCTCTTAACTTTATTAAAAAGCTCAGACATACAGGATCCTGAGAGTACTAAAAGTAACATAAATAGTTATTTTTTGTAAAGCAATCAAAAACCTTAGAACTTTTTAATGGTTGAGAGCGATCTCGATGAATTCTAGGCAGAGGGGGATGGCGTCAGGACTTGAGAAAAATCTGCCTGTCTATTTCGGCTCGGCTCTGGCTGCAACGTTACCTAGAACACTGACGGGATCCACTGGGGTTAACCTCTCCATAATCTAAGTGTCCTAGCATTACCCCGAACCACATTGATGAGAAAAGGCTGAGAAGTAGCATCTGATGGGGATCCCAATTTTGGAATCTCGGCTCACTTTTTGCCACAAAATCTCATCAACTCGTGGGTCAAAACCCTTTGCATTTTGCTCACTTGTATTTT
>CAZODP010000039.1:0-2101 GCA_964578595.1 uncultured bacterium | reverse complement strand
ATTTTACCCACACAGTCAGACTTGACAGGAGACCCTCGCGTGAATAACCGTCCTCATCAGCCGTTGCCCCACGGCGACGAGCCTACTTGCAATCCCTCTCAAAACCCCTACTTTGGCGATATCGCAGCCCAGCGGGTGCAGCGGCGCCAAGTGTTGCAGGGGGGAATTGCGGCGGCAGTGGCTTCCTTTTTAGCCGCTCCTGCCCTCAATGTGGCCACCCGCTCAGCTCAGGCTCAGGCCAGCGGCAAACTGGGGTTCAAAGCCGTTCCCATCAGCACCGCCGACGAGATTCTGATTGCTGAAGGCTACAAAGCAGAAGTGATTGTACCTTGGGGCACCCCGATCACTGGCAGCTATCCCGAATACAGCCTAGAAAACACCGGCGAAGAACAGGGCATGCAGGTGGGATCCCACCACGACGGGATGCACTTTTTCCCGATTGAGGGGGAGGATCCCTACGCGGGCAGCTCTGAGGAAGGCTTGTTGGTGATCAACCACGAGTATGTGGAACCACGCTTTATGCACGTTGCCGCTGTTGGGGCCACGGGGGATGATGATTTTTATCCTGTCAATGAAGATGGCAGCCGCGATCCCGATCAGGTGCTCAAAGAGATCAACGCCCACGGAGTCAGTGTTGTCCATATCAAAAAGCAAGCGGATGGATCCTGGGGTGTGGTGCGAGATAATCTCAACCGCCGCCTAACCGCCCTGACCGAGATGGAGCTGCATGGCCCCGTGCGCGGCACTGATTTTGTCAAAACAAAATATAGCCCCGATGGCACCGTAACTCGGGGGATGTACAACCAGTGCGCCCACGGCGTTACCCCCTGGAATACATTCTTGACCAGCGAAGAAAACTGGGCTGGTTATTTCACCAATGCTGCTCTGGCGGAAGAGGATCCTAGCCAACCCCGTGAGCAAGCTCGCTTTGGGGTTCGCAAGGGCCGTCCTTCCCGTTATGGCTGGGAACTAGCTGCCAATGGGGCTGATGAATATATCCGTTTCGACATTTCTGCCAAAGGTGAGAGTCCTGTTGATGACTATCGCAACGAGGCCAATACCGCTGGCTGGATGGTAGAACTGGATCCCTTTGACTCAGAGAGCATGCCCAAAAAGCGGACTGCCTTGGGCCGTTTTGCTCATGAGGGATTGGTCTTTCAGCCGGCAGTCGAAGGTGAGCCGTTGGTGGCCTACATGGGCTGTGATGCTCGCTTTGAGTACATCTACAAATATGTCTCTGCCCAACCTTTCAGCCAAGCAACGGCGGGCGGTCATCTGTTGGACAACGGCACCCTTTATGTGGCCAAGTTCAACGAGGATGGCTCGGGCGAGTGGTTGCCCCTGGTGTTTGGCCAAAATGGTCTCACCCCCGAGAATGGATTCGTCAGCCAAGCCGATGTGTTGGTCAATACTCGCACCTCGGCTGACTTTGTGGGGGCTACCAAAATGGATCGGCCAGAGTGGGGTGCGGTTAACCCCCTCAACAATGCCGTCTACTTTGCCCTGACCAACAACTCTCGGCGGGAAGCGGATCAGATCGACGCCGCCAACCCCCGTGCCGAAAATGTCAATGGTCAGATCATCCGCTGGAATGAGGCCAATGGGGATCCCGTTAGCACAGCGTTTGAGTGGAATCTGTTTGTGCTGGCGGGCAACGCTGAGGACAGCGAAACCTTATCTGGCCAAGCTCTCGGTGATGAGAATGCCTTTGGTTCACCCGATGGACTCTGGTTTGATCCCGAAGGTCGCCTCTGGATCCAAACCGATGGTAGCCAGCCTGTGGCCTGCAATAACCAGATGTTGGCGGCAGATCCTGAAACCGGCGAGATTCGTCGCTTTTTGGTGGGGCCAACTGGGTGCGAAGTCACAGGAGTGATTACGACCCCTGATCGCAAAACCATGTTCGTCAACATCCAGCATCCTGGATCCCCCACCTCGGAGGAGGAATTTGCAGCGGGCAACGTCATCTCTCGTTGGCCTGACCTCCGTGATGACACCTATCCTCGTTCTGCGACCATTGTGATTACCCGCGAAGATGGCGGCATCATTGGTGCCTAAGTCAAGCCTGATTGACCAAACCTGGTGAAAACTGGGCGATAAC
>CAZODP010000038.1:16744-26447 GCA_964578595.1 uncultured bacterium | reverse complement strand
AGGGCTGTAGAGCTTATCAGGCAGGCTTTCTAGCTCCTCTGTCACCCCCTCAGCTATTCCCGCCTCTCTAGTTATTAGCTAAGACTGGATCCTGGGCCTGGTTCTAGCTAGCAGGGGTAGATTCTGGCATCAGGCAGCCCATGGCATCACATCCGGCTGGCCCTTCGGTAGCCATCTCTCCCAGGTCGTAGCGAATGACCGAGCCTAAGAAATCATGGCTCACCCGCCGCTGTTTTACTTCTGCCGAAAGTTTTTCGTAGGTCTGGCGGTCAATTTTTTCAAACGGCAGTCGGGGGAATGGCGCATCAAACCGAGCCAAGAGGGCAGCACTCATATAGCCCTGATCCGCTTGGATCGCCTCATAGATGGTTTGGGCCAGCGGCTCCACCTCATCCTCCCGCAGCTCCAGGGTGGCACTGGTGTTGTGGGTGGTCCAATACTTTTGCACCTGCATATAAAAGTCGAACTGAGCCAAGGCCGAGAATTGCTCAATTTCAATTTGATCCGCTCCAGGCAGATTGGCCCAGGGTACCTCGACGGGCAGTTCCACCAGCCATTCCGTCACCCTTGGATCAAACGGATCGTTGAGTAGATTGCCCTGATCGTCTTTGTCGGACTGGGAGGGCACCACTGAGTAGCCGTAGTCGATGCAGGCCATCGCCACGGGATCCCCTTTGGCAAAGGTGATGCGACGGATAAACCGTTGGGCTTTGGGGGGATGCCAGCCGGGAGAGGCCCCCGTCAACAGAGATTTGGTGCCAGAGGGCTGCACCGTCGTACACCGATTAGGTCGACGTAGCCCATGCCGATCGCAGTACTCCCAAACGGCGTTATGGACGATATCTCGCCATCGCTCCAGGTAAGCTTGCTCCTGCTGCTTGTAGTCCAGCCCTGCCCCTGTATTGGGCCGCCCCTCTTGCCACCAGCGCAGCCAATCCACCCCAAAGGCTGTAACAAAAAAGTCAAACAGACCCGTGAACGAGACCCCCACAATGGGATCCCACTCTCGAGATCGCTGGTAGCGGGGTACCTGAAACTGATGATTGAGCAATGCCGCCACCACCAAAGCACCCGATTTGAAGGCATCCTCTTGTTCTTGAAGATGGTTGGGATCCAATTGGTTGAGGTGGATCTCAGACAAATTACATTGCCCTGTCAACGTCCCTCCAAAGACACCTTTGTGAAACTCTGGCTCATTGAAGCAGTACGTGTCATGTAATCCCGGTAAGGCTTCGATGGAACGGATCACCTGCCATTTACCTTTTGCTTTCGGTTGATGTCCGTTTTGGCTGCCTAAGCGTTGACAGGGGATGGCACTACAATCGGTAATCTGCAGGTACCAAAGATCATAATTTCGCATGCCATAGTTGGTTTTAGTCCCAGCCCTTTGAACAAGATTGATTGAGGAACGGATCCCACATTTCAGCAACAATAAATAGACCCGATAAGCACGCTCGTAATCAGAGATATAAATTCTGATTCCGCCTGCTTCGGTCACAGATCCGTCTGCATCTGCCAGCCCTGCCACAAAGTGTAGGATCCCCTCACGATTCCAAGCGGCCAGAGGATCAAAGGCTACTGCTGTGTATTTCAACGCTCGGACAGTACTCACATCAAAGTCTTGTTTTAGCCCTGTGTGTAACAGACAGGGAGCATTGCCGCCGCCAACATAATGACGCAACTTGTCAGACGTATTGCCCAAAACAGTAATTTGCTGATTTTTTTCTCCACATAGCTTGAGATAAAGCTGGGATCGGCCCCCAACCTCAGAGGCGGATCCGTCTCCCACCAGTTGCCCTAGGGTATAGGCATAGATGGGATCTACAAACGTTCCACCTTCATACTTGATTTGGAAAGCCTCAGTATGCAAAGCATATTTGAAATTTGGAACCTCTTGGATCAGCTCCGCTGTAGTCATCTCTTGATAAATTCTTTGAAAGCGATGTCTGACAAAAAAGCGGTGTCCTTCGGTGACATCTAAATAAGATCCATCGTTGAAAGAGACTCGATAGAGCTGACGATTCTGACCTGTTTTGATTGGGGTGACTGCACTCCAACGACACCCATTCCAAACTTGAACAAGTTTCCCCTCTAGAGACTGAATAGGACTCATTCCTTCTTCTGTGATCAGGTAAGTATTTCCCGAAACACAATGATAATTTGTCCCAATTATTTCACCACATGGGTTCAGACCATATCGAGAAATACGATCTTCTAATTCTTCATCACTTAGCTTATGATCCCGTTTTTGCAGCCATTCTTTCGCAGATCCATTTACATAAGACTCTAAAAATTCTCGCTTAGAGGTCTCATCTTTGATCAAATCTCGATTGGCCCGGGCCACCGCTTCTCCGGCCCATTGGATCGCCCCTTCCCCAGAGTAGAACTGCTTGCGCACCGCCTCGGTACACTCTTGCAAGGTGGGCTTGCGGTGAAAGACGCGGGTGTGATTGGCCATCCGCAGGGCATCCCGCTCCGGATCGATGCGCCAGTTGCCCTCGGCATCCTGCTGCCAGAGGTTGTCCTTGGCGGTGGATCCCAGGGTATCCTCGCTGTCAAATTGCCGCATACCGGCGCTGTTGTGGGTGAGGTAGCCATCACAGTAAAAGCAATGAGCTTCTTCGACCTCAATGTCATAGGTCTGGATCGAGTTGACGCTGCCAATGCCTTTGACAGTAATTGGAATATCTAGTGGAATATCCAGGCTGATATCCGCTTCAGCTCGATATTGCTCGTAGTTGGCGTCTGTTTGGCGGGATCCCTCAAACCCCATATCGCGCATTTCGCTGTAGGTGTAGACCTGGCGCATCAATGAACCGGGGATTGTAAACCCGTACATTTTCAGGCCCTGGCGGAGCGATCCTTGGACAGAGTGGGGGGCGATCAGACGGTTGTACTCCCCCTTCAAGGCTGGAAGGGTCAGGTTGTACTTGATCTGCCAGCCCTCATTTTGAGGTTGGGGCTGTACTAGGGTCAATCGGCCAGCAATGCCCAGGCTAGATAGCACCGCTGTCACCTGTCGGGCAAAGGTGGGATAGACCGTGGTGAGCAGATGGGGGGGACGATTGTTGAGGGCACCATTGCTATCCATCAAACCGGCCAGATAGGCGGCTCGCACCTCAATGGATCCCCGCAAAATAAAGTCAGGCACCGTGAGGGGCTGGGTGGGCTGCTTAATGTGGCGATGAAAGTATTCGGCCAAACAAATGGACGAGCAAATGGATTGGGCTGTGTTCTCCCCAGCAACGGTGCCGTGGGTCGCAGTCAGGCCAAAGTGGGCCAGTGCCCGGTCGATCTTTTGTTGTAGGCGAGGGGTGACTGGATCAGGGCCATTCATCGCCCACTCCAGCCGACCGTAGGGCTTGTTGTGCTTATTGCAACCTAGAGCAATATAACCGTCACCGTGGGTGTACCCAATCAGCCAAGCAATATCTGCGCTGAGAACAGGAATGGTCAGGGCTTTGGCGGTATGGCTGTGGTCAGGTCGAGGGGCGGTACAGTCAGCAGGAAGGGCCGTGGTCATACCAGGGAGGATCTGATTGCTGTGCATGAGGCGATCGCCAGCCTCCAGATCATTTACTCGCTTCCAGGTGATATCTCCTTTCCCATTGGCCAGTACAGCGATGCGATGATTCAGGGTTGCTCTGGGCAAAGGGCCATTGGTCTCCACTTCGTAGACATCCTGAACCCCTTGGTCAAACTTATTGACCACTGAACGGAAACCCAGGGGAGTCTGGACTTGATCTCCCACCTGCACATCCTTGATGGGTACCAGGCCCTGATCGGTGTGTACAAGCGCATCCTCAGGCAGGCAGCGCCGGATGTTACCGGCCACGATACAGGAGGCGGCTTCGTCGATCAGCAGGCAACACTCCACTGAGTTGAGCTGACGGCCTGTAGCCCGGTTCAAAATCGCCCCACAGCGGCCATACAGGGATCCCAGCTTAATCGGATTGGCCACGCCGCCAAAGCCCTTCAGCTTTTCTCCGGCAGGGCGGACATCGTTCAGATCGATGGTGACCTCCACCACACCCCCAAACTGAGGATCCGAGGCCAATTCCATCAGGGCTTGGTAGGAGTCCACCCAACCTCGGCGGCTATCCCCCACTTTGACATGGGCCTCATGGCCGTTGATCTGCACCACGGTGGACTCAATGCGGTCAGCCGGATCGGTTGTCCCCACCTTCCCGACAGTACAAATCTCAAGGCGATTGCAGATCACTGGCAGGCGATTGATGTACTTGGGTTCTAGTACCGCGCCGGTGCCGCAGCCCATCATGGCCAGATCCATCATCAGCCCAAAGGCATCCCAATCCACCACAGTGGTGCTGGTGCAGTTGTAACTGCCCGAAAAGTTCTCGGGTTTATGGATCCAGTCGGTGCCCATCACCCAGAGGGCACGCCCTGAAACCAGAGCCTTGAGCTGCCGCTGCATCCGATCCACCAAGGCCCGTTCTGCCTCGGTAAACTGGCCCAACTCTGCTACATCTGTGACGGTGCGATCGCAGACTTGATCCCAGGTTTCACGGCTCAGATCCGCTTGACGACGACTGTAGGTGCGATAAAAAACCGGCAAAGCGGTGGGAGCTGATGCGGGGAAGTGGAACCCATCTCCGTTGGTGGGATCGTGAATGGGATCTGAGGCTACAGGCTCCCCAGCAGCCATTGGGCCAGGGGGGGTTGGGGACGAGTCGCCGCTGGTGCGCATGAGATTTTGAACCATGAAACGGATCCCACCTTGAGGGTGCAAAAGATGAACTTAACCTTGATGACTTTAGCGCGGAGTTTGAGGCTAACGCTACAGGCAGTATAGTCCCAAGTAGCGGATCCCCCTTCTGTGGAGTGGGTGTTTCAGATCACACGAACTGGGTTTGAACCCGGGGGGCTAGCCATTGGAGGGAACCGTATCGGCGAGAACACCATCGGCATCTTCACAGGAGGGTACTATCGAAACATTTCCTGTTCAGGTTTTGTTGTTTTGGGGGATCCCGATGCCTAGTTCATCCGCAACTCGTCCGTCTTGGGGGCTTTTGGGTCGGATCCCACTCTGGCTGTGGCTGCTGGTGGGGCTGACGGTAGCGGCATTGGTCTATGTGGCGGTTTCTCCCACCTCTCAGGCCACCCTGACTATCCTGTCGCGGGGGTGGCTGTTGACGCTGCAAATCTCCTTGGCGGCCTATGGGCTGGCTCTGGTGGTGGGGCTGATGGTGGGACTGGGGCGAGTCTCTAAGCAGCCGATTCTGCACGCCCTGGCCACCCTCTACGTGGAGATCATGAGAGGGATCCCGATCTTGGTGATTATTTTGTATGTGGCTTTTGTGATCAGTCCGATGGTGGGGGTGCGATCCAATCTGGTGCGGGCGATTTTTGCCTTGGCCCTCAGCTATGGGGCCTACCTGGCAGAAGTCTACCGGGCCGGTATTGAGGCGATCCCACCGGGACAATGGGAGGCGGCTCGCGCCCTGGGTTTAAATCCTCAACAGACCCTGATCCAGGTGATTTTGCCCCAGGCTTTTCGGATCATCTTGCCGCCGTTGGGCAACGACTTTATTGCCCTGCTCAAGGATTCTTCCCTGGCCACCGTGATCGGGGTGCCGGAGCTGACTCAGCAGACCCGATTTTATGTCTCCCGCACGTTTGACACCTTTGGGGGCTGGACGATGGCGGCTCTGCTCTACCTGAGCATGACTTTGGTGTTGTCCTTAGGGGTGCGGATCCTGGAGCGATCCACCCGCAGCTCTAGCCGCTAATCATGAGCCGCTAATCATGAGCTGATCACAATCTGGCCCACCATGCCGGCATCTTTGTGGCCCACCACGGTGCAAATCAAGTCATAGCTGCCGCTGCGAATCGGCACAAAAGTCCATTCCAAGCTGGATCCTGATTTCAGCTCGACGTTATTGATGTGCCCCTTGATCTCGGCTCCTGCCACCTCAACTTTTTGGGTCCAGATGGCATCGGCAAAATCTTTGGCGGTGAAGTAGTGTTTGAGGGGGCTGGGATTGACCAGTTTGAGGGTGTAGAGAGTGCCGCTGCGAAAGATGATCTTGTCGGGATCAAACACCAACTGGCCGTCTTCAGTCCCCAGATTCACCACCTTGAGAATCGGGCTTTGCCGTGAGAGATCAGGGGGTTGAGCTGAGGCGGTCGGCAGCCCCCAGCCCAAAGCAAAACATAGGATCCCCAGGCAGACCAGGATCCGGGCCACTCGTGGTATCAACCCAGCCAGATGACCAGTCATGAGTGTGACATTAGGTGAATGAGGTGAACGAGATTTTTACTATAACCAGAGTCAGGATCCAATCTTGTCTAAACCGAACGGTCTAAACCGGGGCCAGCTCTCGCACATCTGTAATCATGCCATTAATGGCAGCCGCCGCCACCATCGCCGGACTCATCAGCAAGGTGCGGCCCTGGGGGGATCCTTGCCGGCCCTTAAAGTTGCGGTTGGAGGAGGAGGCACTGACCTGGTTGCCCTGCAGTTTGTCGGGGTTCATGGCCAGACACATCGAGCAGCCTGGCTCCCGCCACTCAAAGCCCGCCGCCAAGAAAACCTGGTCTAGGCCCTCGGCTTCGGCTTGTTTTTTGACCTGCTCGGATCCGGGCACCACAAAGGCTTTGACCCCTGGGGCCACTTTGCGGCCTTGGGCGACTTTGGCGGCTTCCCGCAGATCACTGATCCGACCATTGGTGCAACTGCCGATAAAACAGACATCGACTTTGACCCCGGCAATGGGGGATCCGGGATCCAGCTCCATATAGCGATAGGCTTCGTCCGCCAGAGGGCGCTCGCTATCAGGCATCTGGGATGGGGTGGGAATCAATTCAGTAATGGCGATCCCTTGGCCGGGGGTGATCCCCCAAGTGACTGTCGGCGGGATCTGACTGGCCTCAAACGTAACCACATCGTCATACTCAGCATCCGCATCGCTGCGCAGGCTCTCCCACCACCCCACCGCTTGATCCCAATCGGATCCGCTGGGGGCAAACGCTCGACCCCGTAAATACTCGTAGGTGGTTGAATCGGGGTTGACATAGCCACAGCGGGCACCCCCTTCGATGGACATATTGCAGACGGTCATCCGCTCCTCCATGCTCATGGCCGCAAAAGTGGATCCGGCATATTCATAGGCGTAGCCCACCCCACCCTTCACCCCCAAGGTGCGGATGATGTGCAGGATCACATCTTTGGCATAAACCCCCGGAGCCAGGGATCCATTCACCTCGATCCGCCGCACCTTCAGCCGCGAGAGGGACAGGGTTTGGCTGGCCAAGACATCCCGCACCTGACTGGTGCCAATCCCAAAGGCGATGGCCCCAAATGCCCCATGGGTGGAGGTGTGGCTGTCTCCGCAGGCAATGGTCATCCCCGGCTGGGTTAGCCCCAACTCTGGCCCAATCACATGGACAATGCCTTGATGACCGGATTGGGGATGATAAAACCGGATCCCAAACTCCTGGGTATTGCGTTCGAGGGCCTGCAACATCTCTTCGGCCATCTGATCGGCCAGGGGACGGGCTTGGGACTGGGTGGGAATAATGTGATCCACCGTGGCCACCGTTCGCTCCGGGTACATCACCGTCAGGCCCCGCTCCCGCAGCATGGCAAAAGCCTGGGGACTGGTGACTTCGTGGATCAGGTGTAGCCCGATCAAAAGCTGTGTCTGGCCCGATGGCAGGATCCCAACGGTGTGAGCATCCCAAACTTTGTCGTAGAGGGTTCCCCGGCTCATGGCTTATCCTTACTTGTCTGGATCTGTCTTTGTGTGTCTAGTATTTGCGCTGCAACTGCAAACCGTATTTCAGGTTACACCGCTTCGATCATGGGATCCGAGTTTTTCACCTTTACTGTCACCTCTACTGGTCGATATCAAATTCCTGGCTGCCGCTAGAACAGATCAGCCAGTATGGGTATTTGGGATCCTCAGCAGAGAGCAAGCACAGGCACCTAAAGTAGCTCAAAAAGCACAACCCAAAAAGCACCAGTTAGTGCAGATCCACCTCTTGGTTGAGAATCTTGGTTTCAATCATGTCTAGCAACTCCATCTCATCAATGGAGACTTTGCCATCGGCCATGATCGCGGCCATGATACTGTCGATTTCTTGGCTAGACAGTTTACCATCGGCCATCGCCTTATCCACGATTGCTTTAACTTCAGAAAGTTCCATCGGATCCTGGCTCACGCTCACATCGGCACGATGGTATCACTTGTGGCCTGTAACGTCTCGGATCCTGGCTCATGTTTCCTGAAAGGGTCTCTGGTCATGGTTCCTAAGCCTCTTTTTCGGGTCATTTTCTGGTCATTAGGATCCAAACTGTTAAGCAGGCTGTTAAAACGGGGCTGGGTTGGTCATCACTAAGGTTGCTGGATCTCTTCTCACCCCCCTCCCAATCCCATGTCTCTATCTTCTTCAGCACCCAACCCAACCGGTTCTCAAGCCTCTGACCTGAGGGTGATGGGGTTTGAGCTGTGTGGGCGGGTGTTTGCTTTGCCTTTGGCGGATCGGCTGGATTGCCCCTATCCGGTGGTGGAGCGGGTGGTGATGACGCCTGAGATCGATAGCTCTGGCCCTGGCCCCTATCAGCTTCTGCATTGGGATCAGCGAGATCTATTGGTGCTACACCTGCATCGGCTGCTGCAACCGCTGGATCCGCCCCAGCCCCGATTTATGCTGCTGATCCGCAGTCAGGCCAAAGGATCCAACCGTCTGGATTATTACGGGATCCCGATTCCGGATCCGCCGGGGTTGCTGACGCTGCCCCCCGATACCCTGCGCCCGTTGCCGATGGCCTATCGACATCTGGATCCATTGCGATTGGCTCGGTATATGGCGGTTTTGCCCCACCAGTATCGTCAGGCCCTGCGCGCAGATGATCTGCCCACCCCTGAGCTTCAGGATCCGTTGGGGGAGATGTTGGTTTTTTTGCTGGAGATCCCGCAGTTGGTGCGGGCGGCCCAGTCCCTTCAGGCCCAACCCCAGCAGCTCGCGGCGGCTCGATAGCCGGATAAGAATCCCTTGAGGAAGGGGCCAGGTACTGAGATTAGTCTGCTGGGATCTGCGGAGCCAGAAGGGTTCCCTCCAGACAAGCCCCTGTCCAGATCGCCCCTTGATGCTGGGATCCCTCCAACTGGGCGCAGAGCAAATTGGCCCCGGCAAATTGGGTGCCATGCAAAACAGTCCCCGACAGATCAGCCTCTTCCAAATCGGCTTGGGAGCAGTCGGCCCCGGCCAGGTTCGCTCCCGATAAATCTGCCCCCATCAAAATCGATCCCCTCAAACTGGCCCCCCGCAGATCGGATCCACGCAGATCCGCCCCCGCCAAATCCAGCCGCTCCAGGCAGGCCCCCGCCAAAAAAGCTCCCGCCAAGCTGATCCCGCCAGTCTGGGCATCTCGCAGATCGGCCCCCCGCAAGTCAGCATTGCGAGCATCCGCCCCCCGCAGATCCGCCCCAGAGAGATCGGCCCCCCGCAGGGATCCGCGCAGATTGGCCCCCCGCAGATCGGATCCACTCAGATCCGCCCCAGGAGCCAGATGAGTAGGATGGTCGTGAACAGCATGGATAGGATGATCGGTGGCGAGTTCAGAAGACATTGTTACTATCAGGGGTTACTGTCAGGGTTGCCGTCAGGTCAAGTATCAGGTTGTCAGGTGCAGGTCAGGTTTGGAGATAGCTAGGCCATTCAGGGGGCTTTGGTTCAG
>CAZODP010000038.1:3399-16644 GCA_964578595.1 uncultured bacterium | reverse complement strand
TCAGGTGCAGGTCAGGTTTGGAGATAGCTAGGCCATTCAGGGGGCTTTGGTTCAGGCTTTGGTTCAGTGGATTGAGAGGCCGTGGATTTAAATTCGGTAGGGGGGGATGCCGCCGGATCCTCTAGCCACAGATGAGGCAGATGGCGCGGGCGTTGGGGCAGGGTCATCAGGCCCATCTCCACCAGGCGCATCACGGTGGCCAATTGCTCCACCAGAGCCGGGTCAAAGCGGTGACCTTGATCCTGTTGGCAGTGGGCCAGAGCCTCTGTAGGGGAAAGAGCCGCCCGGCGGGTGCTGTGGGGCTGCGTCAAGGCTTGGAAATAAGCCACCAACCCCAGGATCCGGGCCTCTAGGGGGATGCTTTCTCCCTTCAGCCCTTCCGGATAGCCGCTGCCATCCCAGTGCTCGCGGTGGGTGGATACAATCTCGGCCACAGGGGCAAACTCTGGCATGGCCGCCAGCAGGGATCCCCCTAACACCGCACTATCGGGCCAACCCAAAGGATCTTGATCGGAGCGGGCATGGGCCAACCCTATCCGAAATAGCAGCCCTGCCAAGCGCAACCGCCGCAAGCGCAGTGTGGGCAGATCCAAAAGTTGCCCCAAGGTCTCTGACAAAGCCGATACCTGCAATGAGGCCACCGGGTTATCGGGATCCTGGCTGTCCACCTGCTGAGCCATCCGCAAAAAAGCCTGCAATTTATTGGCATTGAGGTTGCGACTGAGCCGCAGAGCCTGACTTTCGAGCGTCCAAAAATCGCGGGTCTGCTGTTGTAGAGTCACCAATTGCTGCTGGCTGGACTGCAAATACTCCACAATCCGAGCCACCACATCCGCAAGGTTTTGAGACTGAGTGCTCGGAGCGGCCAGAGCAGAGGCGGGATCCGGCCTTTGATACCCGTGATCATGATACCCGTGATAACTGTCAATCTGCTCCAAGTAGCTTTGGGCTAGCTCTGGGGCATAAGGCTGCCACCGTTGGGCCAGGATCCGAGCAGCCAGGGTCACCTGATGGGCATCAAAGGTCCAAAATCCATAAAACTTGCGCTCCAGATCCCGCTGGGGTTTGCCTGCGATCCCATAGTCGGCATCCTCTAGCTCGTAGCAGAGCACCATCGCTGTATAGTCTCGGTCCAAGATGATCAGGTTCCACTCCCGCGATAACGGATCCCCGCTGGGAATGGACACCAAATCCACATTGGGCCGGGAGCCGGTGGGATGCTGGGCAAAGCCACTGTCAGACACCGCCGCCACCCCGATCCGGCGGGCACAATCGGCAATCTGACCATAGCGATCGGCTTCCTGCAGATACCACTTGCCCTCCTGAAAGGTCACCAAGACCAAAGCATCCCCTGAGGTGTTGAGGATATGGTCTTCGAGGGCGTGGCAGAGGGCCACCAACGTATTTTTGAGATAGACCCCATACTGGGTTATCTCGGGGGGCAGCTGCGAGCGCAATTGTTGGAGGGTGGCCTCAGGGTGCATCAGGGATAATTATTGTGGAAGTATTGTGGAGAAACTTACTTTTTGGTGTTGCGCAGGCGATAGGTGATTCGGCCTTTGGTCAGATCGTAGGGGGTGAGTTCCACCTTGACCCGATCTCCTGGCAGGATCTTGATGTAGTTGCGGCGAATCTTGCCAGAGATATGGGCCAATACATTGAACCCATTGTCGAGATCCACCCGGAACATAGCATTGGGCAGTGATTCGGTGACCACCCCTTCCATCTCGATAGCATCTTGCTTAGACAAACAGCATTCTCCTTAAAAATCTGCCAACTGTAGACTTGTGTCGAGGGATCCAGATGGCCCTCATCTATCCTAGCTGGCAGAAGGCCATTGCCACCCTGTCCTCAGGCTAGTCCTTGGGGCGGATCCGTGTCCCCTAAAACTAAAATCTCAAACTAAGTTCTGTTGCAGTTGTCTGACAGGTGGCCAAAAAGCGGCGGGCAATCTGGGGGTGTCCTCCCCAATGCAGGTGCAGGTAAGAGGCATGGATCCGGTTGGTGGCCCAGCCCTCATGTGACCAACCCTGATCTGGCCCAGCCTGAAGGCCAGCATTTTCCCAGGCAAAAATTGGGCCCAAAATTGGGGCTGGAGACTGGCAGGCTCGCACATGGGAGTGATGAAACTCATGCCCCCAGTAGGTTTGGCCTTTTTTTACCGCTGGGGTGGATCGCTGGGCAGTCGCCTGCCGGTAGCCCAAGATCAGCCGGGATCCCATCTGGGTCGCGTAGGGCAGGATCCCTAGCATCGGGTGACGCTGACCCCCTAGGTCTTGGAGATCAGTACCCAACACCATCAGCCCGCCACATTCGGCATAGAGGGGCATGGTTAACTGGGTTCGAGACAAACGCTGGCTGAGTTCAGCCGCAAACACTTCTGGAAAGCCACCCCCCAAAATCAGACCATCCACCTGCAATCGGTGCAAATCCTCTGCCAATGGCGAGACAAAAATCAGCTCTGACCCCAGATGCCTCAATAAATCAAAGGTATCGGCATAATAGAAATTAAAGGCCTGGTCATAGGCAATACCGATTTTTAGGCCCCGAAACGGATCCGGCTCACCCCAGGCATTGGCCAAGGGAGCAGATTTGGGGATCGGGGCTTGGATCAGCGGCAGCAATGGCTCCCAATCCAAATAGGTCTCCCCCAGCTCTGCCAGTCGAGCGGTCAAGGCCTCAAACGCTGGCAATTCCCCCACGGGCACCAGCCCCAAATGTCGACTGGGCAGTGATATCCCCTCTTGGCGGGGGACGACCCCCAGGATCGGGATCCCAATCGAGACCACCGCCTGCCGGACGATCTGGGCATGGCGTTCGGATCCCACCCGATTGAGGATGACCCCAGCGATGGTCAGTCTGGGATCGAGGTGAACCAAGCCATAGACCACCGCCGCCACCGTCTGTCCCATGCCGGAGACATCAATCACCAAAACAATTGGGATCCCCAGCAATCGAGCCAGGTGAGCGGAGCTGCCCCAATCGTCGGATCCGGCCCTGCCATCAAAGAGTCCCATCACCCCTTCCACAATCGCCCCATCACAGGCTTGGACATGGGTGGCAAAGCACTGCTGGGCATAGACCTCAGAGGTCAACACCGGATCCAAATTGCGACAGGGGATCCCGGTTATGGCCGTATGAAACATTGGGTCGATGTAGTCCGGCCCAACCTTGAAGCTCTGAATGGCCAGCCCCCGCCGCCGCAACGCTGCTAAGAGGGCCAAGGTCAGGGTGGTTTTGCCGGATCCACTGGCCGGAGCGGCTATCACAATTGCCAAATAGGGGATCCCTCAACTCGCCTCTGACTCCATGATCGGCCAAAACCAGTGGGGTCGCATCAAGACCACGGTATCGATCACATGAATGATCCCGTTATCAGCTTCAATATCCGCCTGGATCACGGTGGCATTATTCACTTCAAAGTAATCATCCGTAATGGCCAGATCAAGCGAGGATCCTTCCACTGATTCAACACTTGGATAACCGATCAGATCCTGTTTTTTTAAGCGGCGGGGTACAACGTGATAGCAGAGGATCCGGGTCAGTTGGGGGATATTTTGTACCAAGGTGGTGATGGTTCCGGCGGGCAATTTGGCAAAGGCATCATCGGTGGGGGCAAAGACCGTGAAGGGGCCAGGGCTTTTGAGAGTTTCCACCAAATCAGCCGCTTTGACTGCGGTCACTAGGGTGGAAAATCCTGGAGCAGAAACAGCAATGTCAACAATATCAGGCATCGGGATCCTCCGGGCACTAAATCTGGATATTTTGGGAGATTACTAAAATGATCTAGCGATAGTTTTGATCTTGAATGAGCGGTAGGCGAGCGGCTTCTCGGATCCCATAATCTGACCGACAGAAGCGGCTGAGCTGGCCCTCAAAGTAGCGACGATTCATTTCCAAATGTCGAGGGTTGGGATCATCAAGGGGATAGAGAAAAGCGGCCCGCCCTGCCTGGATCACCGCTGATGTCACATTGTACATTGACCGCTGAAAACTGATCGCCAACTGGATCAGCATATCTTGATGGCCGCGACAGTATTGGCTGTAATAATCCAGCAGGTATTGTGGCAAAAAGTGATACATATCCTGATGTAAAAGTGTGGGCGGGATCCCGGCTGTCCCCACCGGGAACTTATCGGCATAGAGGACCCCGTAGTGGTAATCCAATTGATTGACCGGAATCTGATGGGCCTGAGCATTGTAGGACTTGGTACCCCGAAACGGAGAGGTGCGATAAAAGATCGCTTCTACATACGGAAAAGCTGCTTCGTATAGCCAAGTAAATCCCTTTGATTTGGGCACGATGTCATACCATTCCCCCCGGATCCGCACCCGATGATAAATGGGCCGCCCCGCAATCGCAAAGATGCCATTGACCAAAAAGTCCATTGCTTCCGGTACTGTGGTCATCTTGCCCTCGTCGTAGAGATCGCTCATCTCAAAAAAGACCGGCGCCATCACCTCCCAAAACAGCCCCAAAAGCGCATACATGGTGGCCTGTCGGCATAATTCCATGAACATTTCAGGGAAAAGTTTGTAAAGTCCCTGCATCAAGGGTTTGCCCTGACAATAGGCCTGAATCGCTCGATGGGCATTCTGCCGATACTCATCTGAGTCAAGATAGGGATCCAAGAGGCCCCCCATATCCCGATGCCACAACATGGCCCGCATACACTCTTCGGCAAATTCCATATTGATGCGGTCGTGATAGAGATGATGAAAAATGCGCGGCATCTTGCGCCTGAGTTCACCTTTTTCCATAAACTCTAAGAGTTCAGGATGAGCCGAAGCCTGTCCCCGCCAAACCTGTAGGTCAGCACCCTCCCCAGCGTAGTGGTTGGCCAGATCGAGATATTCCTGAGGAATAACAAACTTAAAAAAGGGCAAAGGATCCACAAACACCTGTTCGCCGATATAGAGCAGATCCCGCCAATAAAAATCCATTGGCACCGCGTAGGCTTTGTAGAGGCCAATAATTTGCATCAGATTCTCAGGTGTGTCGGGCAGCATGGATCCCCCCGCTTCTAGTCGATGGATCACCTGCGCAAAGGGGTGAGTTGAAGGGGAAAGTGTCGTTGCAGTCAGAGTTGGCATCAGAAAGTCCTCTATCATTTATTTCATTGAATCGGGTCTTTAATGTCAGAGAAAGCAGCCGCAGGCTTGGCCATTTCAGCGATGGCTAAGTACTCTGGATCAATTTGAGCGACCTGTTGAGCAATACCAAAAGCCAAAGATTGAGGCCATTGAATTAAACCCATGGGCTGGATCCCAAACCAAACAATTAAGCCGGCCAAAATCAAACCGGGGATCCGTTCCCACCGCTGAATCAGGGGATAGTAAGCGGTGCGATTATCGAGTTTTCCAAAGCAGGTGCGGTTGAGCAAGATGACAAAATATACTGCTGTCAATCCAGTCCCCAAAATGGCAATCAGGGTTGGCAGCGGAAACGTGCTGTAGCTGCCCTGAAAGATCAGAAACTCCGCCACAAATCCCACCAAACCAGGGATCCCGGCACTGGCCATTCCCGCCAAAATCAACATGGCACTGATGGCCGGTAGACCTCGAATCGGGTTGAGCAGGCCATTCAACACGTTGAGATCGCGAGTGCCGACCTTACGTTCCACTAAGCCCACCAGATCAAACAAGAGAGCCAGGATCAAACCGTGGCTGACCATTTGAACCATCACCCCCGTCAAACTGATCGGTGTGGCTGCCGCCATCCCCAGCAGGATATAGCCCATGTGCCCAATCGAACTATAGGCCACCATCCGCTTGATGTCTGTCTGGGCGATAGCAGCCAAGGATCCGGCTAAAACACAAGCGGCCCCCCACCAGGCCAAGCCCCCCGACACGCTAGCCCAGCCCTGCGGCAACAGTTCCAACCCAAACCGAAACAGACCATAGATGCCCAACTTGGACAGGATCCCCCCCAAAATAATCGCCACCGGTGCAGAGGACTCCCCGTAGGCATCAGGCAGCCAAGTATGCAGTGGAATCAGGGGCATCTTAATGCCAAATCCAATCACAAGTGGGATCAAAAGGAGGGTTTGAGTTTGAGCATTAAGGGCCAAATGACTTAACTGGCTCAGCTCAAATGAGTGGGGATCCGCCAGCCATCCGATGGCCAAAAAGGATCCCAATACCAGGACGGCTGACAGGGCTGTATAAAGCAAAAACTTAGTTCCCGCATACTCTCGTTTGGCGCTGCCCCAGATGGAGATCAACAGATACATCGGGATCAACACCAGCTCATAAAAGACAAAAAAGAGCAACAGGTTTTGTGAGGTAAAAGCCCCATGGACTGCCCCGCTCGTCAATAGGATCAGGCCATACAAAAGGGAGGGTCGTTTGATCGTATCCTCCGCCGACAGGATCCCCACAAAGGTCAAAAGAGCATTGAGGCTCACCATCAGTAGAGATAAGCCATCCAATCCTAAGGAGTAATTGAGGCCAATTGGAGGGATCCATGTGATCTCAACGGCATATTGGATCCCTGAGCATTGAGGATCCAATTGTGAGGCAATCCAAAACACCATAACCAGTGGGATCCCCGCCAGTCCTAAAGCCAAACGTCGGGATCCTAATCCCAAAAACAGAGCTAGAGAACCTAGCAATGGCACAGCGATCAAAAAGCTCAGCATCACTTAAATCCTATTGAATAACAAAGCAAGTGTGAGTCCTAAAACCCTTTGGCAGTCAATGATTACATCCCTCAACCCATAGCCATCCAACTGAGGATTGCAATTCCCACCACAATGGTCAGCACATAGACCTGAAGCTGGCCCGAATTGGCATACTTTAGAGCCTCACCCCCGGCCATCACCACCAAACCCGTCAAGTTGACCAAGCCATCCAGGATGTAGCGATCCAAGAGGGCTGTGACCTCGGAGACCACCCGCACCACAAACACCACACTGGCCCGATACAGCCGCGGTGTATAAAAATCATTGGCCAGCAGATCCTGCCAATCGGCCAAAAAGCTCCAGTCCACCGGCTGCGGATCCCGGCGCACATAGAGCCAGATCCCTAGCCCCAGTCCTAGCCCGGAGGATGCCACCATCAAGCCCACGGGGATCCCCCCCAGTTGGGGCAGCCAGCCCAAAGCCGCCAGGATGATCGGCAGATGCAGTGTCACCCCCGCTGTCACGGTCATGGGCAAGATCATCGGCCAATGCACCTCCGGCGATCGCTCTGTCATCTGTTGGGGCCGACCGGCCCAGATCAGGCCAAACACCCGCATCAGTCCCAACGCTGTCACCCCATTGGTCACCATCAGGATCCCTAACCCCAACCATTGCGCAGAGAGCCAAAACTGCTGGGCCAGATCCGCCAAGACCCAAAAGGATCCCAGCGGGGGCAGCCCAATCAAGCCCACAGCCCCCACCAAAAAACTCAGGCCCGACACAGGCCGTCGCCCCCACAGTCCCCCCAGATAGCGCAGATCCTGAGAGATGCTATTCCAGATCACGGTGCCTGAAGCCATCACCAACACCGCCATCGCCGGGGCATAGATCAGCAGTAGCAAATAGGCTTGCTGGGTATGACCGCAGGCCACCGCCACAAAGACAATGCCCATGTAGGCACTGACCAAATAAGACAGTGCTCGCTTGGCATCGATCTGGGCCAAGGCCACCAAAGATCCCCCCACCGCCGTCAGGCCCCCAATGGTGAGCATCGTGCCAGTCACCACAGGGGACAAAGATAACAGGGGTTGCAGACGCAACATCACCCATGCCCCCACACTGACCACCACAGCATTCCGCAATATCGTTGCAGGCAGCGGCCCCTCCATCGCCTCATCCAGCCACAGATGCAGCGGAAACTGAGCACATTTGCCCACGGATCCCGCCAATAACCCCAGCCCCACCAGGGTGATCAGGGTGGGATCCACCGCCAATGCCCCGGTTCGCACCCCATCCGCCCAAGCCGTCAACTCCTCAAAATCCCAGGATCCCGTCAGAGGGTAGACCGCGATCACCGCCATCAACAGCAGCAGATCCCCCACCCGTTTGGTTAAAAAAGCATCCCGTGCCCCGGTGATCACCAGCGGCTGGTTAAACCACAACCCCACCAACAGGTAGGTTCCCAGGGTCAAAATCTCCAAAAATATGTAGCTAAAAAAGAGCGAATCACACAGCACCAAGGCGCACATCCCCCCCTCAAACAGCCCTAACAGCGAGAAAAATCTGGCCCAGCCCCAGTCCATCTCCATGTAGCCAAAGCCATACACCTGAGCCACCAGATTCATCCCTGAGATCAGAACACAAGTCCCCAATGTCAAAGTTGATACTTGCAGCGGCAGATCCAGCACCAGATCCCCCACCTGTACCCACGGGATCCGCAGCACTTGCGCCGGTTGATCCCACACCGCCACCCAGGCCAACAGACTGTGGGCAAAGGCCACCAAAGTCAGCAACCCATTCAGATAGCCCGCCGGACGTGGCCCGGTTCGAGTGGTGATCCCTGGTGACCACAGCAGGGCACCCCCCCAAGCCACCGCCGCATAGACCGGAATCAGCCAAACACTGGCCACCAAACTCTGTGCATCCATCCGCCTGTCTCCCTCAGGATTACAAGGATCCGTCTCAGCTTTGCAACACTTTGCAACCTTGATTAAAAATCATCCTAAAGGGAAAATAAATAATTAAAAATCAATTCTGCTGATTTAACTCATAGACTAAAATCTATCTGTAAAGGCAAGGATCCTCCCAAACGCCTGATACAGGCTGATCAAAACGTTGAGTGTGCGCAATGAAGTCAATTACATTACATCAACTCCAGATTTTTGAGGTGGTGGCCCGCCATCTCAGTTTTACGCGGGCGGCTGAGGAGCTGTATCTGACCCAACCCACGGTCTCAATGCAGATCAAGCAACTGAGCCAAGCGATTGGGCTACCGTTATTTGAGCAGGTGGGCAAGCGGATCTATCTGACTGAGGCAGGCCAAGCTCTTCACCAAACCTGTGGCCAGATATTCGCTCATCTTCAGGATTTTGAGACCACGGTGGCGGATCTGAGGGGACTGAGGCAGGGGCGGCTCAGCTTAGCGGTTGTAACCACGGCCAAGTATTTTATTCCCCGTTTATTGGGACCCTTTTGCCAACTCTATCCCGGCATTGATGTGGCCCTGCATGTGATGAACCGTCAACAGGTGATCGAGCGCATGAGCCAAAACAAAGATGATCTCTATGTGATGGGATTACCCCCAGCCGAACTCGATGTCATCGCCGAACCTTTTTTGGAAAATCCGCTGGTGGTGATGGCATCTATTCATCATCCGTTGGCCCAAGAAAAACGGATCCCCCTGAGCCGGATTGCGGAGGAACCTTTTTTGGCCCGCGAGCCAGGATCCGGCACCCGGATGGCGGTACAGCGGTTATTTGAAAAGCATGGGCTGCACCTGACCATTCGGATGGAGTTGGGCAGCAGCGAAGCGATTCGCCAAGCGATTGTGGGAGGCTTAGGGATCTCCGTTTTGTCTCGCCATGTCTTAGCCTTGGGGGGCTGGGAGCATCATTTATCGATTCTGGATGTGGAAGAGTTTCCGATCCAAGGATCCTGGTATCTGGTGCATTTGCGGCAAAAACGGGTGTCTCTGGTGGCCAAGGCCTTCAGCGATTTTTTGTTGTCTCAACATGAGCTTTTAGCCTCTCAGATTGCTTGAGATTGCTTGAGCCGTTTCAGCCGTCTTTTTATAGATGGCTCCCCACTCTTGCCTCTGGATCGGCAATGTCAAAGCCAGCATCGTAGTCAAAATCGTCATCATCCCCCTGATCCCAGTCGTCGAACTCGTCAGAGAGGTCTTCAAGCTCTTCGAGATCAGCTTCGTAGGCGGCTTCCAGGGCTTGGGCGCGGGTTTGGGGAGACTCATCACGGCTGGGATATTTGGGGGGCGGGGATTGCAGTAGCGGGGAGATCACGCCGGTGGTTTCGGCTTCGGCTAGGGCCTGACGGTAGGCTTCTACTTCTTTGATGTCGATTTTCCAGCCGGTGAGTTTGGCCGCTAGCCGCACGTTTTGGCCCTCTTTGCCGATGGCGAGGCTGAGCTGATCGGAGGGCACCAACACATGGGCCTGCTGGATTTCGGGATCCACCAGCCGCACCTCCACAATCCGAGCCGGACTGAGGGCGTTGGCAATGTAAGTAGACGGATCCGGAGACCAGCGGATCACGTCAATTTTTTCGTTGCGCAATTCTTGCACCACCGCTTGGATCCGGGATCCTCTGGATCCGATACAGGCTCCCACTGGATCCACATCCCGCTCTAGGGTATCGACGGCAATCTTGGTGCGGGGGCCAACAGTGCGGGAGGGGGGATTGGCTTCGCGGGCCACCGCCACGATCCGCACCACCTCGTCTTCGATTTCGGGCACCTCATTGGCAAACAGATAGACCACCAACCCAGCATCGGCGCGCGAGACCTTGAGCTGCGGGCCACGGCGGGCACCATCGGTCACCTCTTTGAGATAGACCCGCAGGGTGGTGCCGGGGGTATAGCGGTCACTGGCCAGTTGATCCCGCTTCAGGATCTCGGCTTCCACCTCAGGCTGGCCATAGCTGCTGGACACCGCCACAATGATGGACTGTCGCTCCAGCCGGGTCACCCGCGCCTGCAACACCGTCCCCTCCAGATCCCGGAATTCCTCTTCGATGATGCGCCGCTGCTGATCCCGTAGCTTTTGGGAGAGCACCTGCTTGGTTTGGATTGCCGCCATGCGGCCAAACTCTGCCTGCTCAGGGGTGACATCATCCATCACCTCCCAGCCCACCTCCGCTTCGGGATAGTCCTGCTGCACGTCAAACAGAGCAATCTGCTGATCGGGAGACTCCACTTCTTCCACAATCACCTTGGTGGCCAGCACCCGAAAGCCCCCCGCCTCCAGATCCAGCTCCACATCAAAATTGTCAAAATACTCTTCTTCAAAGGTGGTGTTGGGGCCACTCAGGGTTTTGCGATAACGTTCATAGCCCTTGAGCAGAGCTTCTTTGATGGCATCGGTTACGGAATGGCGGGGGAGATTGCGCTCCCGACTGATCACCTCGATCATCTCGCCCAGTCCCTTGAGGGGCACCATCGTCATGGTCAATTCTCCTTAGTCAGGCTGAAAGATAGAACACTCGAATCAAACAAACTCAAATCACACTCAAACCAAAACAGGCTTCAAGACAGCTAGTCCGGGATCCCATCTCGCAGGGTGACCGATTGCACAGTCTGGCGGGGCAGCTTGATGCGGCGACCTTTTTGGGCAATGATGATCACCTCTGATTGGCGTTCCACCAGGGTTCCCAGCCAGTGGGTCTTGCCCTTGTAAGCCGGATCCAGCGCGACCTCCACCGGAAAGCCCTTGAACACTTCAAAATCGCGATCGCTGGCCAACACATCGGCGATCCCAGGGCTAGACACCTCCAAGACATAGTTGCCCGTGACCAGATCGGCGGCATCCAGGCATTCTTCCAAGGCAAGACTCATGATTTCGCAGTGCTCGAGCGCGGTTTCGAGGGCAGGATCCTGAGGCCGGATATCCACTCTCAGCACCGGCGGGTTGTGGTTAGTATGAAAAATAACATTCACCACCTCAAAACCCAGCTTTGTGGCCACCGGAGCGGCCAGCGATTCCACTTGAGGAACGAGAGGATGCACCATAGACAAAACAAACAGAACCAGATCAAGGGTTTTCTGGGGGCAGATCCACCCCAAAAAAGCAAAAAAGTGGGGATCCCCCACTTCCGACGGTGTTCTGGCATCGGACAGAGCTAGACCGCTGGGCTAAGCCGCTGGTCAGGCTACCGAGATGCTGAACCTACTGTCCCCACTCCGTAAAGTTAAGAGACTATGATCAACAGTAAAGGATCCCGGCGGCGATAGCCAGATCCCGATCTACTTCTTTATGGTCACTCCTGTTTCCCCCATGCCAACCCTTGCTGCCCAGATCCCGGACTCGGACGTATCTGCTTTGGGATCTTGGGCACCGGATCCGGCCCGGGCGGCCTATCTTCACATTCCCTTTTGTCGGCGGCGGTGCTACTACTGCGACTTTGCCACCGGATTGGGCACGGCTGAGCTGATCGAAACCTATGTCCAGACCCTGTGTGCTGAGATAACTCAATGGCCTATGGATCCTGGATCCCCAGCTTTGAGTACGGTCTTTTTTGGGGGGGGGACGCCATCGCTGCTCAGGGTGGAACAATTGGCTCGGATCCTGGAGACCTTGGCGCAGGTGCTTGGCTTTGAGGTTGGGGCGGAGATTTCGATGGAGGCCAATCCCGGCACATTGGAGTCAGGACAGATGGTAGGCTATCGGGCGGCGGGGATCAATCGGGTCAGCCTGGGGATCCAAGCCTTTCAGCCTCACCTGCTAGCAGCCTGTGGGCGGTCGCATGGGGTGGCAGAGGTTTATGAGGCGGTGCAGGCGATCCGTGGGGCGGGGATTGATAATTTCAATCTGGATCTGATCTTTGGGCTGCCCCATCAAACCTTGTCGGACTGGCAAGACTCATTAGAAAAAGTTCTGGAGCTGGATCCCACTCATGTCTCCCTCTACGATTTGACCCTTGAGCCTCAGACCCGCTTTGGGCGACTGTATCAACCGGGGGATACCCCTCTGCCCAGCGATGAGCAAACGGTTGAGATGTACTTGATGGCGATTCAAACCCTGACGGCAGCGGGCTTTGAGCATTACGAAATCTCCAACTTTGCCAAGCCCGGATCCCAGTGTCGGCACAATCGCGTCTATTGGCACAATCAGAGTTACTACGGCTTTGGCATGGGGGCGGTGGGGTATTTGGGCCAGCGGCGGCTACACCAACCCCGCAAACTGCACCAGTATTTTGACCAGGTGGCCCACCATCGACAGCCCCAGGCGGATCCCACCCCTCTGGCGGAACAGTGGCAGGATACGTTGATGCTGGGCTTGCGACTGCGGGAGGGGCTGGATCTGCGGGAGCTGGGATCCCGGTTTCCCAAACGCTGGGTTGAGGCCGCTTTGCGAGTCCTAGAACCCTATCAGGCCAAAGGCTGGGTCAGTTGGGATGAAACCCAAACTCGGCTGCGCTTGATCCCTCCGCAGGGATGGCTGTTTTCCAATACCATCATTGCGGATCTGTTTGATACAGCGATTTGATAGGGATTTAATCTGGGGATTGGGCCAGGGGACTGTAAGAGACCTGGGATCCCCCAATTCAGGATGCAAGCGATTCAGGATGCAAGCGATTCAGGATTCAAACCCCTTGCACCACTTTGATGGTT
>CAZODP010000038.1:0-3299 GCA_964578595.1 uncultured bacterium | reverse complement strand
TTCAGGATTCAAACCCCTTGCACCACTTTGATGGTTTGCAAGCGCACATCTTCGGGGCCATTGATAAAGCCTCCAGCTTCATGCACCAGCAACAAGTAGTCTATCGCCGCTTGGGTGATCTCCTCGCCCGGCACCAAAATCGGGATCCCAGGCGGATAGGGAGAGATAATTTCAGCACAAACCTGTCCCACCGCCTGCTGAAACGGCACTCGGCCAATCTGACCAAAAAAGGCATCCCGAGGGGAGATCCGCTGCGGCGGCATCGGCGGCAGTTGAAACTGGGCCAGTTTGGTCAGTTTGATGGAGAGCAGATCCGGATGGCTTTGGGGATCCTGTGCTGCTGCCAATACCTCAAAACTTTCCACCAGACGGTCGATATCCCGCTGCGTATTACCGATGCTGAGGATAAACACCACATTGTGCAGGGTGGACATCTCAGGTTGTACGTCAAAGCGGTCATTGACCCAATCGTGGGCCTCAAAGCCAAAGTGCCCTAGCCCGGTGGTGGTGACCGTCAGCCGTGTCTGGTCAAAGTCAAAAAAACCAGGGGTGGATCCCACCCGCTCGGCCCCAAAGCAGGTGATGCCAGGGATCCGGTTCAACCGCTCGCGGGCCTGATCCGCCAGTTCTAGGGTTTCCCCCAACAGGGTTTCCCCCTCCAAAGCCATCTGCCGACGGGCCATATCCAGCGACATCATCAGCACATAGCTGGGGCTAGTGGATTGCAGCAATTGCAAGATATTACGCACCCGGTTGGCATCGAGCCGGGATCCTTGCAAATGTAACAGCGAGGCTTGGGTCATGCCAGAGATCACCTTGTGGGTGGACTGCACCACCAGATCGGCTCCCGCTTCGAGGGCAGACAGAGGCAGATCCCCATGAAAGGGAAAATGGGGCCCATGGGCTTCATCCACCAACAGGGGCAAGCCATGAGCATGCACCAGCTCCGCTATGGCCCGGATATCACCACAGACCCCATAGTAGGTGGGGTTGACCATCAACACCCCTTTGGCATGGGGATGCTGGGCCAAGGTTGTCTGGATCCCTGCTGCCGTCACCCCGTGAGCAATGCCCAGATCCGGGTCGTAATCCGGCTCCACATACACCGGGATCGCCCCCGACAGGATCACCCCAGCAATGGCGGACTTGTGACAGTTGCGGGGCAATAAAATCTTGTCCCCCGGATCGCAGACCGACATCACCAGGGTTTCGACCCCACAGGTGGAGCCATTGACTAAAAACCAACTGCGATCGGCCCCGTATGCTTCTGCCGCCAGTTTTTGGGCCTCCAGCAGCACCCCATCCGGATCATGCAGGTTATCCACCTCCGGCAACTCGGTCAGATCCGCCCGAAAGACCATCTCCCCCAATAGATCTCTAAGCTCTGAGGGGATCCCTCGCCCCTGCTTGTGGCCGGGAGTATGAAAAGGAGCCTTATCGAGGGTGCAGTAGCGGCGCATCGCCTCAAAAAACGGGGCACGGCTTTGGGAGTCTCGATCCAGCGGGCGCAAAACACGGGGACGCAGCGGGATCCCAGACTGGGCAGGCTTCAAGGTAGGCAACAGCGTTCACTCCAACACAACCAACGATTATGGTAGCGGCTTCTGTTCGGTTTGCGAGATATTCTGTTTGCGAGATATCTCAGCGGGATCCAGACCATTGGGCCTCCAAGATTGCGGCTCAAGTCTGATCAAATCTGACCCGTCAGGATCCAGTGGCGGCATCACCCTGGCAGGGGTCTTTTTACGGTTCATAGCCTACTTAGGATAATCTTAATCACAAGAGTCGTTGAAAACGCTGACTGCCTCTTGCCCTATGGCCCCATCTTCGCCGCAATCCCCAGACTTGAATCCCCACCGGTTTAAGGTCGGATCCGCCTGGATCCTGTGGATGATGCTGGGCTTTACGGCAGTGACCGCCGGTGCGGCAGGGGCCTTGCTGGCCTATCTGTTGCCCCAGCCGATTTTGATGACGGATCCATCGGTGGCGGAGGATGATTTTTTTCGGGCCAATCAAGCGGCTAATTTGACGCGGGTGTTGCATATCCTGGTCTTGGGGGCGGATGATTTTGATCCCACCCTGGAGCCGCCGGATAGTCCTAATCACCAACTGCATACCCGCACCGACACGGTGATGCTGGCTCGTTTTGATCCAGAGTCGAGCCAAGTCACGCTACTCTCGGTTCCTCGCGATACACGGGTGATGATCCCAGGGCAGGGGCCGGCCAAAATCAATGCCACCAATCAGGTGGGGGGGCCAGTGCTGACCGCCAGGGTGGTGAGCGATCTGCTGGGGGGCGTGCCCATTGATCGCTATGTGCGCCTCAACCTGGAGGGGCTGGAAGCTCTGGTGGATGCGATGGGGGGGGTAGAAGTCTATGTGCCCCAGGCCATGACCTACCGAGATGAAACGCAGGGGCTAGAGATCAACTTAACAGAGGGGTTACAGCGGCTAAATGGCCAGCAGGCCCATCATTTTGCCCGTTATCGGCAGGATGAGTTAGGCGATATTGGCCGAGTCCAACGACAACAAACCTTGGTGCGTGCTCTGGGGCGAGAGTTTTTGCGACCCGGCACCTGGACTCGGATCCCAGCTATTTTGTCGGCCATTCGTGACAATCTCGACACCAATCTCACCTGGGAAGAACTGCTCTCACTGGCCAAGTTTGTATTGGGATCTGGATCCGATCAGCTCAATATGGTGCTGCTGCCGGGGCGGTTTAGCCAACCTCAGGAGTTTGCCACCAGCTATTGGTTGCCGGATCCGCAGGGCACCTATCAGGTGGCAGTCAACCACTTTGGGGCACCCCCCACCCAAGGGATCCTGGAATCTCCTCCTCCTCAACGGCTGCGAATTGCAGTGCAAAATGCTACGGGAGAAGCGGGGATGGCCCGTCGCTTCAGCCAGACTTTGGTGGGTCGCGGCTTTGGCTTTGTCTTTCCGATCATTGATGATCCCCGCGTCTTGTCCACCACCCAGATCATTGCGCAGCATGGCAACAGTGAGAGTGCTCAAGAGATGCAGGTATTACTGGGGTTTGGGGAGATCAAAGTCGAATCCACGGGTGCGCTCGAATCCGATATCACCGTCCGAGTGGGCCGAGATTGGGTGGATTACTGGCAGTTTCAACCTGCCCCCACAGTGCAATCCTCTGAGGATCCTAAGCCTATGTCTTGATTAGGCGTTTTGATCGGGCCTTTTTGATCAGATATTGAGTGGATTACTCGATTATTCGTGGATCATTTATTCTCATTCATTCAATCATTCAGCTCTCATCAGCCTGGACTGCCGCTAGCACC
>CAZODP010000037.1:20117-26942 GCA_964578595.1 uncultured bacterium | reverse complement strand
TTATCTGGACTATAGGGATCCTTGTCTTGGCTTCTCAAGCTAACAGGGCAAGCTAAGAGGACAGGATCCGCTTTGGCATGATCAGGCAATTCAGTACAATGGATAATTAGCCAAGGTGATTCCAAAACGGCTCCCAAAACGCCTCAGGGAATCGACTCGGCTCAATTGGTTGAAAACTCATTGCTAGCTAGACATTGGATCACTCATGGCGCGCGACTATTACGAGATTTTGGGTGTTAGCCGTGATACCTCAAAGGAGGAGATCAAACGGGCTTATCGGCGGCTGGCTCGCAAGTATCACCCGGATGTCAACAAAGATCCTGGGGCCGAAGACACCTTCAAAGAGATTAACCGCGCCTATGAGGTGCTCTCGGATCCAGAAACCAAAAGCCGCTATGACCGGTTTGGAGAAATGGGCTTGGGGGGAGCGGCTGGCTCAGGCTACCAAGACATGGGTGGCGTGGGCGGTTTTGCAGATATTTTTGAGAGCTTCTTCACCAACTTTGGGGGCGGGCCGCCGGGTTATGGGGGTGGACGCACCCGCCAGGGGCCCCTGCGGGGGGATGATCTCCGCTTTGATCTGCGGTTGGAGTTTTTGGAAGCGGTCTTTGGGGGCGAAAAACAGATCCACATCAGCCATCTGGAGCTGTGTGAGGTTTGTAATGGCAGTGGGGCCAAGCCCGGTACGGATGTGAAAACCTGTCCCACCTGTGGCGGTGTCGGTCAGGTGCGGCGCGCCACCCGTACTCCTTTTGGCAACTTTACGCAGGTCTCGGTCTGTCCCACCTGTAATGGTGAAGGCAAGGTGGTGGAGGATGCTTGCAGCAATTGCGGCGGTGATGGGGTTCTCCAGGCCAGCAAAAAGCTGCGGATCACAGTACCGGCTGGGGTGGATAGTGGCACTCGGCTGCGGGTGTCCGGTGAAGGAGATATCGGACGCCGGGCTGGCCCTCCTGGGGATCTGTATGTCTATTTGTTTGTTAAGCCCCATCCTCAGTTTCAGAGAGATGGCCAGGATGTGATCTCGGAGGTCAAGATCAGCTATTTGCAGGCGATCTTAGGATCCCGCATCAAAGTACCCACATTGGATTCTGAAGCGGGGCTGGAAGCTGAGTCTGAGATTGATGTGCCCCCCGGATCCCAGCCTGGAACAGGGCTAGTGCTAGAAGACAAAGGGGTGCCCAAAATTGGCAATTCGGTGGCGCGGGGAGATCATCGGCTGAACCTGATCGTGGAGATCCCCACCCGCATCAATGGTGAAGAGCGGGAGTTATTGGAGCGATTGGCGGAGCTGCATGGGGAAAAAATTGGCGGAGGTGGCCGCGAGTGGCTGCGGGGACTGTTTGGCTTTGCCCATCGCAAGGAGGACTGACCATGGGATCCTCTCCTATCAGTCCGATCAGCTCCTCTGGCGGTTCAGGGATCCCGGAAAATCCTGAGAGTCATCCAGAGATCCCAGAGATCCCAGAGATCATGGATCTGAGAGGGGTTTCGTGCCCCCTCAACTATGTGCGCACCAAGCTCAAGCTAGAACGATTGGCCCTGGGTGCTCAACTGGAGGTCTGGTTGGATCCCGGAGAGCCGGTGGAACGGGTGCCCGACAGCCTGCGCTTGGCAGGCCATCAGATCCTAGCTTTGGATCCGCAGCCGGAGGGCCATGTGCTCCTGCGGGTGGAGCGGGGTTGGATTGAGGCTGCTCAGTCTTGAGCCTGCCATCACCACAGATTCCGTTGCTGGATCAGCTCCTATTGGGCACAGCCGAGACTGTGGATCCTTCAGCCTGCTTGGATCCAAATCATTACCTGGGGGTAGTGCGAGCGGCTCAAGCCAATTTCTATCGCGTTCACTTGATTCAATCCGGACTCATTCAAGCTGGACAGCCTGAAATCCTCTGTACCCGCCGCTCCTTACTCAAAAAATTGGGCCAATCCATCCTCGTTGGAGATGTGGTGGAGGTGAGCTTGCCCCCAGCAGCCCAGTTATCTTCCCATACTGCTCGTGGTGTGGTTGAAGTGGTGCGCCCGCGCCAGAGACAACTGCCTCGCCCTGCCATTGCCAATGCCGATCAAGCCCTGATTGTGATGGCCCTCTCCGAGCCGGATCCCGATCCGTGGGGCATCAGCCGCTTTTTGATCCAAGCAGAAGCCAGTGGACTGACGGTGCGCCTCTGCTTTAACAAGTTGGATACGGTACCCGCCTCCGTCCAAGCAGAATGGGGATCCCGTGCCCAAGACTGGGGCTACGAGCCGCTGATGTTGAGTGCCAAAACCGGCGCGGGCTTAGACCAACTAAAATCCCTCTGCACAGGGCGAATTTCGGTGCTGACCGGATTTTCAGGGGTGGGCAAGTCCAGCCTGCTCAATGCCCTCCAGCCTGAATTGGAGCTAGCCACCCAAGCTGTCTCAGGTCGGCTACAACACGGTCGCCACACCACCCGCCATGTGGAGTTGTTTTCCACCGGATCCGGCTGGATTGCTGATTCTCCTGGCTTTAATCGCCCTGATCTCAACCTCTGTACCGCCCAGACGCTGATCCAAGCCTTTCCAGAAGTGCGGGGGCATCTGGGATCCTGTCAATTTCGAGATTGCCTCCATCAGGATGAACCGGGCTGCGCCATCCGGGATCTTAATTGGGAACGCTATGACCTGTATCTGGCTTTTTTGGCGGAGATTTTGGAGAGAGAACAAACCCAGTCAATGTCAGCGTCCTCTATGGCTGCTCCCCCCAACGCGCCAGTCAGAGCCAATCCAAAAGGGATCCCAACAGTGGATCCAGCCCCATCTGGGATCCCCCGTTTGGATCCACGCTATCGCCGTGCGTCCCGTCGTCAGCACACCCAAAAAACCCAGCACTGGGATCCAAATCTTCTGGAGGACGGCTCAATAGATCTCTAGCGATGTTTCAAAACCATCAAAGTAATATCATCAAAAACGGTTTGGGTGCCGATGTGGGTCTTGAGTTGGCTGATGATGCCATCACAAATATCCTGGGCTGAACAATGGGCCAGAGCTTGAACCCGTTCGGTCAAACGATCCAGACCAAAACAAACCCCCTCAGGATTTTCCGCTTCTGTCACCCCATCGGTGTAAAGCACCACAATATCTTGAGAACCCACTTTCAATTTATGCTCGCCCAAAAAAGCATCAATATCCGGCTCAAGGCCAATAAACATCCCCAAGGGCCAAGTGTCGATCCGTTCGAGTTCCTGCCCTGCCCGCAGCCATAAGACCTGCTCATGCTGCCCCGCAATGGTTAACTCACCTTTTTCATACTTCAGTAAACTCAGGGTCAGATTGCGATCGGATCCCATCCGTTGCAGATTGTCATAGACGGATTGATTCAAAATCTGCAGGATCCGAAGCGTATTCAAATTGAGTTCTTCGGACGTCAATAGTGTGCGAATCGCCATCTGCACCATAATCATCAAAACCCCACTTTCGAGGCCGTGACCTGTTACATCCCCAATGCCAATAATCAGAGCATCTTGATAAGTCAGCACATCATAATAATCTCCCCCCACCTCGGTAGCAGCTTCCATAAAAACAGCGATATCAAAAGGATTGACCGCCTCCAGCTCTTGGCCTCGAGGTAAAATCATCTGCTGTAACTTACGCGCCACATTGAGTTCCGCCTGAAGCAATTCAGTCCGGGTCTGCACCTGATCTGCCATCTCATTAAAAACCTGTGCCACCACCCCCAATTCATCATCAGTCACCACCGGCGCCCGTGCAGAAAGATCCCCCGCCGCAAAGGATTGAGCCGCTAATCCCAACAATCGCAGTGGTCTGATCACCCATTGACTAAAAAACCGTCCCAATGACAGCGTGATCCCAAAAATGAGTCCCCCCACCGCTGTGATCGGCACAATTCCAGCCCAAACCACAAGACGATTGATATCGGCATGAGATGTCGCCTGCAAAAGCACCGCGATGGATTGATGATTTAGGTTTAAGATGGGTTTTGCCGATGCCGTATAGGCTCTACTTTGAAAAAAAATTGGCCTGACGGTGTCCTCTTGCGTCTCAAAAGCAGTCTTCACCAACCGATTGACAAAGATATTACTAGGGGCCGGATCCTCTAAGTTGGTGAACCACTGATCCTGCCAATAAACAGCAGAAAAACCCTCTCCCGTCTCAATTTGATTGACCAAATCTGTACGAATCACATCTCCAGAGATCAAAAACCCCATGATCACACTATTTTCTGCCCGCACAGGGGTAACGGTGTACTGCACCAAAAAGCTATCTTGAGGGCCAATTCCTATCTCAGCCGCTCGCAATCGGGCCACCCGGCGACTCTCGGTGGCAAGCTGTGCATAAGAGGTCAGTTCACTCGAAACCACCTGTCCCCCAGTGCTCAGGGCTTGTTTGAGCAGAGCCTCAATCCCCAGATCCATTGGGGATCCATCGCGCCCATAGTAGGGACTGATCAGATGGATCCCCTCCAGATCCACCAGGCTGACCAGCTCCAAATCCCGTGTCCACAATTCATGCCAAAAGCTCATCCAGACCTCAGGATCCCGTTGGCGACTGACCGCTGCCGCAATCACCGCTGGGTTGTCTGCCAGCCCTCGAAAGCCCAATGCCGTCTGCTGCTGTTGCTGCCGATAGATCAGATCCAAAACAGCCAACTCAGACAGCGATTGCTGCCCCAACTGATGCACCAAATTGGTCCGAATCAGCAAAATGGCCACCCCCCCCACCGTCAGAGCCAGCCCCTGAACCGTCACTAACAACATCGTTAGTTTGCTGGGTAAGGGGAGCTTCCTAAGCCATCGCAGCCAGGATCCATACTGAGTATAAGGAGAACGCATTAGGTTAGACTTAAGACTCTGCCTCTTTAAGATAGCCCTCAGATCAAGTCCTTCTAAGCCATCACCTCTGTAATTTCCACAATCTGCCCTTGGGCATCCCGCACCCAAAAGGCCAGAGGTTTCTGGGATCGGACACTGTGAGAGACTCGCTTTTTTACCACCGTCTTGAGCAGTGCCCGCACCGTATCTCGGTCATAGCTGGTGTGGCGATAGCGACCCGAGGGCGAAGCGGCAGCAGGGCGAGATCCAGACTGAGGCGGCCTGTACTGGCTAGATCCACCGGATCCATAGGAACTTGCCCCATAACTGGCTGCGGAATAAGCCGGGGAGTAACCGGTAGGATTGACCGTCTCCGTACTTCCCGGCACCACATGAAGCTGGACATTGTCCGAAAGCTGATACCACAAACCTGGAATATCCGTCAGGGGTGGGGATCCCGGTGGGTCAAAGCGACGTGGATTGACAATATCCCCCGCAAAATAGGGCATATCCAACCCAGCCCCCATCAAACTACCTTCGCCGCCATAGTAATACTGCAGCGGCAGCTCCGCCTCCGGCAGCCGTAAGATCCCCTCATAGAACTGCTTAGCCCGATCCAGATCCGACACAATCACCGTATGGACTCTAGGTGCCCCACTCAAAAAAGTCCACATCGCCCCGCCATAGGCCGACAGCAGCAAAAACATCAGCCCTTTGGTGGAGAGCAATACAGAGAGTGGGATTAACGGCAGCAAAATACCAAACGAGATCATCAGGGATCCGGATCCAAATGGGGCGAGTGGGACTAATTTGACAGGTCTTGACAGGCCTGAGTTTAGATCCAGTATAGATCCCTGCCCTTAGCGGCCCATGCCCAACTGTTGAGCCTTTTGGTAAACCTTGCCCTCCGTCAGTAGAGATGGAGCCACCACCACCTCCACCTGTTGCATCTCTGGGATCGTGGCTGCCCCTAGGGTGCTCATGCTGGTCTGCAAGGCCCCCAACAAATTGTGAGTCCCATCGTCCAGACGAGCTGGCCCCCGCAAAATCTCCCGCAAACTGCCGGTGGATCCCACCCGGATCCGCGTCCCTCTGGGCAAAACCGGACTCGGGGTGGCCATCCCCCAGTGGTAGCCCCGCCCCGGAGCCTCCGCCGCCCGCGCAATCGGGGATCCGATCATGACCGCATCCGCCCCACAGGCAATGGCTTTGCAAATATCCCCCCCCGTCACCAGGCCCCCATCCGCCACAATCGGCACATAGGATCCGGTCTCTTGGGCAAAGCGATCCCGGGCCGCCGCACAATCCGCCACCGCTGTGGCCTGGGGCACCCCCACCCCCAACACCCCCCGCGAGGTGCAAGCCGCACCGGGGCCGATCCCCACCAACACCATCACCACCCCAGAGCGCATCAGCTCTAAAGCCACGTCATAGGTCACACAATTGCCCACCGCCACCGGGATCGGCAGCTCTTGACAAAGGCGAGCCAAATCCAAAGGCTGGATCCCCGCCGGAGCCTGATGATGCAGAGACACCACCGTCCCCTGCACCAAAAATAGATCTCCTCCTGCCTCCGCCACCCAAGCTCCATAGTCCGCCGCCCGGGCTGGGGTGGCACTGGCCGCAGCGATTCCCCCTTGGATCTTGATCTCCCGGATCCGCTCCCGGATCAACGCTGGCTTGACCGGCTCAGTGTAAAGTTCCTGCATCAGCGGCACAAATGCTTCTTTGCCCACATTGGCGATCTTGTCCAAGATCAGATCGGGATCCTCATATCGGGTCTGGATCCCCTCCAGATTCAGCACCCCAAACGCCCCCAGCTCAGACAGCAACACCGCCATCCGCACATCCACAACCCCATCCATCGCGCTGGCAATAATCGGAATCTCGCGGCTAATGGATCCCACCCGCCAAGCGGTATTGACCAGAGCAGGATCCACCGTTCGTGCCCCCGGACAAAGGGCAATCTCATCCAATCCATAGGCCCGCCGCACCCGGCGACCGATCCCCAGTTGAATCTCCGATGGCCTATC
>CAZODP010000037.1:15756-20017 GCA_964578595.1 uncultured bacterium | reverse complement strand
CTTGACCCTCCAGTGAGCCTTGACCCTCCAGTGGGATGGAGACTTTAAGATCCAAGTGTTGTGCCCAAAACCTCTGTCATCATGCCCCCCCTCACTCTCGTTATTCCCAAGCTGGCCTGTGAAGCCTGTGTTGCAACCGTCACCCAAGCCGTCCAAACCCTCGATCAGGCCGCCCAAGTTCAAGCGGATCCGGCCACCAAGGCTGTGGTGATCACCTCAACCGCGCCTGAAGCCCAGATCCGAGCGGCCCTGACCCAAGCTGGATACCCACCCCAGTAGATTTTGCCGAACCCTTTGCCGAGCCAGATGCTTCCAGATGCTGATGGTCTAGGTCCTCAGGAGTCAGTCTTATGTCAATTTCGGGATCCTCAATCTCACCTTCACCCAGCTCACCGCCGCCCACCAATCCCCATCAGAATCCTGTGGTGCCCCCTAAAGATCCTGTGATACTCGGACTTGAGGGCATGAGCTGTGCCGCCTGCGCCCAATCGATCGAAAGAGCACTGGGATCCGTAGCTGGGGTTCAATCCGTCTCGGTCAACTTTGCCAGCGAACAGGCCACCGTGCTGACCGATGGGGTATCGGTGGAGCAGTTACAGCAGGTGGTGGCAGCAGCCGGCTATCAAGCCTATCCCCTCTCAGAGGATCCCTTCGTGGCTGACGAAGCCGAACGGATCGCCCGCCAAGCCCATCTCAAAACCTTGCGACGCAAAGTCAGGGTGGGGGTGGCGATCTCAACTGTGCTCATGATCGGGGGCTTGCCGATGATGACCGGCCTAGAGATCCCTCACTTTCCCCACTGGCTGCACCATCCCTGGCTGCAACTGCTGTTGACGATCCCGGTGCAATTTTGGGTGGGGCGGTCGTTTTATCAGTCCGCTTGGATCGCCCTCAAACGGGGTCAAACGGACATGAATACCCTGGTGGTACTGGGCACAACCGCAGCCTTTGGCTATTCCCTCATCCCCACCCTGTGGCCCCAATGGTTCTTGGATCAGGGGCTGTCGCCAGATGTCTATTACGAGGTATCTGTGATTGTGATCACCCTCGTGTTGCTGGGGCGGCTGCTGGAAAGTCGGGCTAAAGGCGAAACCTCGGATGCGATCCGGTCACTGCTGGGCTTGCAAGCCAAAACCGCTCGGGTGCTCAGAGACGGTCAAACCACTGAAATCCCCCTAGCTGAGGTTCAGGTGGGAGATCTCCTCCGGGTTCGTCCCGGTGAGACCATACCCACCGATGGCGTGATCACCGAGGGATCCTCAACCGTCGATGAGGCCATGGTCACCGGGGAGAGCTTCCCAGTCCTCAAATCCGCAGGATCCCAGATGATCGGGGCCACCCTCAATCAGACCGGTACCTTTGTGATGCGGGCAACACAGGTGGGGCGATCAACCCTCCTGGCCCAGATCATCAAGCTGGTTCAACAGGCCCAAGGATCCAAGGCTCCGATCCAGCAGGTGGCGGATCAGGTAACCGGTTGGTTTGTGCCTGCGGTGCTGGGGATTGCCCTGCTGACCTTTGTGCTGTGGTTGACCCTAGCGGCCAATCTCACCCTGGCCCTGATCAATACCGTAGCGGTGCTGATCATCGCCTGCCCCTGCGCTTTGGGCTTGGCCACCCCCACCTCGATCAGGGTGGGCACCGGCAAAGGCGCCGAACACGGAATCTTGATTAAAGGGGGCGAAAGTCTGGAATTGGCCCACCGGATCCAAACCCTGGTTTTGGATAAAACCGGAACCTTGACCCAGGGCAAACCGATTGTCACCGATGTAGATCTACTGGATCCTAAACGGGTTACCGATCTGGTCGGGACAGCCCATCTGAGCCATAATTCCAGCCCCAAGTCAGAAACCCTACCCCTCCTGCAACTGGCCGCCGCCGTCGAGCAGTATTCCGAGCATCCCTTAGCCGCTGCCATTGTCCAAACGGTTCAGGCCCACCCCCAGCACCCTGGGATCCCCAGTGCCAGCCAGTTTCAATCCATCACCGGCGGTGGCGTTGAGGGAATTGTCTCCGGATCCCGGATCCAAATCGGCAGTCCCCCCTGGCTGGAATCGCAAGGGATCCCGACACCAGAGTTGGTCGCCCGATGGGAGACAGCCGGCAAAACCGTGGTCGGGGTGGCCATCGAGGGATCCCTGGTGGGACTGATCGCCATCGCCGACACCCTCAAACCCAGCTCTGGCCAAGCTGTCAAGCAGCTCCAGGCCATGGGACTAGAGATCGTGATGCTGACCGGCGATAACCCCCGCACCGCCCAAGCCATCGCCCAGCAACTGGGGATCCGACAGGTGATGGCCCAAGTCAAACCCCACCAAAAAGCTCAAGCGATCCAAGATCTTCAACGGCAAGGTCGGATTGTGGGCATGGTGGGGGATGGTATCAATGACGCCCCGGCTTTGGCTGCCGCTGATGTGGGGATCGCCATCGGTACCGGCACCGATGTGGCCATTGCCGCCAGTGATGTCACCCTGATTTCTGGAGACCTGTCAGGGGTCATAACCGCCATTCAGCTCAGCCGCGCCACCCTGCACAACATTCGTCAAAATCTCTTTTTTGCTTTTATCTACAACATCCTTGGCATCCCGATTGCCGCTGGCATCCTCTACCCTTTCACCGGCTGGTTACTCAACCCGATTGTGGCAGGGGCAGCGATGGCCTTCAGCTCTGTGTCAGTGGTCACCAATGCCCTTCGCCTCCGCCAATGGCAACCCCCAAGACGCTAGAAACCTACCGTGACATCCCCTTCGTCCCCCCGCTCCGTTCCCCCAGAGGGCCTGGGAGCAGAGCTAGCTGTATGGGTGGGGGGCTGTACTGGATTGGGACTGAACAGGTTGTAGCTCTTAGGGCTGCTTTGCTCCTGGTTTGTGGAGCGACCCCCTTTGGGGGATAACTGTGGGGGATAATAGGAGGTTGAAACCCAGATGTTGCAAAGGCTATGCGAATTTCGTTGAAATGGCTGCGGGAGCTGGTGGATTTTGAGTTGACCCCGATGGCTTTGGGGGAGGCTCTGACCCTGGTGGGCTTCGAGGTGGAAGACATTGAGGATCGCACCGCCTGGGCTGATGGGGTGGTGGTGGGCAAGATTGTGCAGGCGGATCCCCATCCCAATGCCGACCGTTTGCAGGTCTGTCGGGTGGAGATTGGCCCAGCGGATCCCAGCACCATTGTCTGTGGGGCGGCCAATGCGCGAGCGGGGCTGACGGTGGCGGTGGCGGTGCCGGGGGTCTATCTGCCCGCCATCGACCTCAAGCTCAAAAAAACCAAGTTACGGGGGGTGCCCTCCGAGGGCATGATCTGCTCCCTCAAAGAATTGGGCCTCGAAAAAGAATCCGCCGGGATCCATGAGTTTGAGCACGCCTATCCCCCCGGATCCGATGTGCGACCTCTGCTGGGGTTGGATGATGTGATTTTGGATCTGACCTCGACCGCCAACCGAGCCGATGCCCTCAGCATGGTGGGGATCGCCCGTGAGGTGGCGGCCCTGACCCGCAATGCCGTTTGTCTGCCAGAGGTGCCCCCGATTGAGGCGGATCCCATAGCTGATCTGGCTCTTGCCATTGAGGATCCCAAAGTCTGCCCTGCCTACAGTGGCACCCTGATTCGCGGTGTGCAAATTGCCCCTTCCCCCGACTGGCTCCAAAAACGCCTAGAGGCGATGGGATCCCGCTCCATCAACAATGTGGTGGATATCACCAATCTGGTGTTGCTGGAGTGGGGGCAGCCTCTCCATGCTTTCGACTGGCACAAACTCCAACAGATCCTGAAACCGGGATCTGATCAGATCGGGGTACGGCTGGCCCGAGCGGGGGAAATCCTCAAAACCCTAGATGGGAGCGAGCGCAACCTGACCCCCCACAATCTGCTGATCACCGCTGCCGATCAGCCGGTGGCCTTGGCGGGGGTGATGGGGGGTGAAGCCACGGAGGTGAGTGCCCAGACCGTTGATATTTTCTTGGAATCAGCCCTGTTTGATCCGGTGGCGATTCGGCGGTCGGCCCGTGCTCAGGGACTCCGCACCGAGGCCTCGGCTCGCTATGAGCGGGGGGTGGATGCGTCGGCTCTCTTGATGGCGCGGGATCGGGCGGTGGCTTTGATCCTGGAGCTGGCGGGCGGATCCGTGGTGGGACAAACGGTGGCGGATCAGCGGCCCTCCACCGAACGAACCGTGGAGTTACGGCTGTCGCGGTTGATCGATGTGATGGGGGATGACATCCAGGCCGCCGATGTGGAAGAGATCTTACCGGCATTGGGCTTTGAG
>CAZODP010000037.1:12836-15656 GCA_964578595.1 uncultured bacterium | reverse complement strand
CTCTATGGCTACGACCGCTTTAGCGAGACCCTGCCCCCCGAAACGGCGGTGGGATCCCTATCTGCTCGTGAAGCTGCTCTGCGCCGGATCCGGGAGGCCTGTCGAGGGGTGGGTTTGACCGAGTTGATCCACCCCTCCCTTTGTGCCGCCGATAGCGGGGTTGAGGTGGCGATCAGCAATCCGATGTCGCCGGAGTTTTCGGCACTGCGCGGATCCCTGCTACCGGGGTTATTGCAGGCTTTTCAGTACAACTGGGATCGCAATAGCGGCTCCCTCTGTGGCTTTGAGGTGGGGCGAGTCTTTGGCCGACAGGGGGAGGGCTACCACGAAGCCGATCACCTGGGGGGGATCCTGGGGGGCAACCCCACCCGCAACCTCTGGCAGCACAAGCACACCGAGCTGGACTGGTATGAGGCCAAAGGGATCCTGATGGCGGTGCTGGAACGATTGGGGATCCCGGTGGTGGTCAAGGTTCCTGAGCGGATCCTGCCGGAGCTGCATCCGGGCCGAACCGCCAGCCTGTGGATGGGGGAGCAGGAGCTGGGCTATTTTGCTCAGGTGCATCCCCAGACCCGGCAAGCCTTGGGCCTGCCCGATCCGGTCTATGTGTTTGAGCTGGAGGCTGAACCCATCATCGAGACTCTGGCAACGGGATCCCTAGTGCGCTACCAGCCCTTCTCGCCTTTTCCCGCTTCCGATCGGGATTTGGCCTTGTTTTCCCCCTTATCCACCTCGGTGGCCGCGTTGGAAGCCGCCATTCGAGAGGCTGGCGGATCCCTGCTGGAATCGGTGGAGCTATTTGACGAGTACCGGGGTCAAGGGGTGCCGGAGGGCCAGCGTAGTCTAGCCTTTCGGATGATCTATCGGGCCCAGGATCGCACCCTGACCGAGGCCGAAGTGGAAGCCGCTCAGCAGCAGG
The DNA here is from genome assembly GCA_964578595.1 of uncultured bacterium. Classification (GTDB taxonomy): domain Bacteria; phylum Cyanobacteriota; class Cyanobacteriia; order Thermostichales; family Thermostichaceae; genus JAAUUM01. The sequence goes on along the minus strand of CAZODP010000037.1, from coordinate 14,737 downwards.
TCCGCGCTCACCTCGAACAAACCTTCCAGGTGCAATTGCGCAGCTAGAGCCACCCTAGGCCGGGATCGCCGCGATCAAACGCCGGGTGTACTGCCGCTGTGGATCCTGATAGATCTGCTGAGTGGGGCCGATCTCTTCGATCTGCCCGCGATTCATCACCATGATCCGGTCGCTCATAAAGGCCACCACCGCCAGATCATGAGAAATAAACAAATAGGTCAGCCCCAGATCCCGCTGCAATTGTTTCAGCAGGTTCAACACTTGCGCCTGCACCGATACATCCAGCGATGAGACCGCCTCATCACAGATGATCAGCCGTGGCTCCGACGCCAGGGCACGGGCGATACAAATCCGCTGCCGCTGCCCCCCCGAAAACTCATGGGGTTGCCGATCCAGCACCTCTGGATCCAGCCCCACCTGGATCAAAAGCTGCTGCGCTCGTTGCTGACGCTGCTGCGGATCCCGGCCAATGTGATGAACCCGCATCGGCTCCATGATCGAGTCCCCAACACTGAGCCGAGGATCCAGAGCCGCAAAGGGATCCTGAAACACCAGTTGCAACTGCCGCCGCAGTCGCCGCAGCCGCTGGGTCGGCAAGGCCAAGAGATCATCGCCATCATAAATAATCTGGCCGCCGCTGGCCCGAATCAGCCGCAATAGCGTCCGTCCCAAGGTGCTTTTGCCACAGCCAGACTCGCCTACCAAGCCCAGCGTCTCTCCGGGATAGATGTCAAACGTCACCCCATCCACGGCTTTGACCACCCCCTGCTGCCAGCCCCGCCGGATCGGAAAGTAGGTCTTGAGTTGAACCACCTTGAGCAAAGGATCCCGCTGTTGAAGTTTTTGTAATTGCTCTGAGACCTCAGCAGGGGTGATGGCTTGCAGCCGCAACAGTTGATCCACAGATCCCAGACTTTTGGGCTGGACCGTCCAGGATCCATCCGGTTGGGTCACCACCTGCATCAAGTCCTCTGTGGTGGGCAGCCGCCGCAACAGATGGGATCCGTTGCCGTTGACCTGATCCCCCAGCCGAGGGCGACAGGCCACCAAACTTTGGGTATAAGGGCTAACAGGATTTTGAAACAGAACCTTGATCGGGCCTGACTCCATCACTCGGCCCCGATAGAGCACCATCCCCCGATCGGCCACCGCCGAGATCACCCCCAAATCGTGGGAGATAAAGATCAAGGCCACCTGTCGCTGGGCCTGTAGCTGTCGCATCAGGGCCAAAATTTCCGCCTGAATCGTCACATCCAAGGCCGTGGTCGGCTCATCCGCAATCAAAATCTCCGGATCCCCCGCCATCGCCAGCGCGATCCCCACCCGTTGCAACTGCCCCCCCGACAACTGATGGGGATACCGCTCCAAAAGAGCCGGATCCAATTGCACCTCAGCAAAAAGCTGCCGACAGCGGGCTTCCAGTTGAGACCGGGTCAGCTTCAGATTGGCCCGTAACGTCTCCCGCAGTTGATCCCCACAACTAAACACAGGGGTGAGGGCACTGGCCGGCTCCTGAAACACCATGCCAATCCTGCGTCCCCGGATCTGCCGCATTTGGTCTGGCCTCAATCCCAGTAGATTAAGCCGAGATTGGGATCCCGACTTTTGCTGTAACCAAGCCTGCCCTCGGATCTGGGCTTGCGCAGGCACCAATCCCAGCAGGGCACGAGCCGTCAAGGTTTTGCCGGATCCGGACTCCCCCACGATCCCCAAGGTTTCACCGGCCCGAAGCTGAAACGACAGATCCTCCACCACCACCTGGGATCCAAAGGCAATCTGCAAATGCTCCACCGCCAGCAGCGGTTGCTCCACAGGAACTAAACCGTGTCCATTCAGGGATCCTGGCATTTCAACCATGAGGCAAAGCAAAACGTGGGCTGGACGCGATTATAGACCACTGG
>CAZODP010000037.1:4019-12736 GCA_964578595.1 uncultured bacterium | reverse complement strand
AGGGCTTTTTGCTAGGGTGAACCCTGCGCAGTGATTTGATGCAGTCTTTTGAGGGAGCCGGATCCGATGGAAGCAGAAACCTTTGCCAATCCTGATTTGCAGGCCAACGATGTCCAGGGATTGGAATATATTGTGCTGGGGGTGGCCACCTGCTACCAGCGGGATGATGAAGGTCGGCTGACAGAGGTCAGAGTGGCTGAGCCGATTCCTGCCGCCGATCTCGATTGTCTGGCTCGCGAAGTCCGCACCACCTCCTACAGCCTGCTCTATGCTGCCACCTATGCCGAGGTCATCCATGACCATCAGCCCCATTTGCCAACTGATATCTTTCCAGCCGATGTGATCCCAGGCGAGAATTTTGTCCGGCGTGTCCAAGCGGCGACCCGGACCTACCGCACCAAACCAGAGTTTCGCCATCTTCCTTTACACAGCACCTGTACCCCTGAGCAGGGGGTCTTTCGGCTCAATTACAACCCCGAACCCCGCCGGATCATCAATGCCCCTGCAGACGTCTCAGATGCCGATAATGTCAAGCAGCATGGCCACACCCACAAGGTGCTATGAAAAAGGTGCTGTAGAAGACCTGCTAGCTCAGTCCAATAGCCTAAGAAAAATAGACCCAGAGAGTAGATTGAGGCTAGATCAAGCCAAATAGTTTGCGGGGGCGACTGGATCCGGCCTCCCGCAGGGTCTCGATGGTGGCGTTGCCGGTGGCTTCGTTGATCCCTGAAGCGCAATCGATCAAGAAAAATCGCTGCTGTTCGCTCATTCGGGTTTGGGTGAAGTCCGCCCCTTCAATCAGGATCCCACTCAGATCTGCCCCCGATAAGTCCGCCTCTGTCAGATTGGCCTGCCGAAGATCGGATCCACTCAGGTTCACACTGACAAACGAGGATTGGGTCAGGTTGGCTCGCTGGAGATTGGCCCCCTTGAAGGAGGACTCAAAAAAGTTGCACTCTGTCAGCTTGGCCGCAATCATCGATGCTTGGTCAAACGTCGACCCATTGAAGCGACTTTCTTGCAGGTTAGCCTTGTCCAGCTTGGCCTGGGTAAAGGTGGCATAGTCCCCCACCACCAATGACAGATTGGATCCGCGCAAATCCGCCCGCACAAACATGGCCCGCTCAATATCTGCCCGCCGCAGATTGGCCATGCGCAGATCCGCCTCCCGCAGACTGACCGAGCGCAGATTGGCCTTGTAAAGAGAGGCTTTGGGTAGCTTGGCTCCATCAAACAAGCCGCGTGCCAGGGTTGCCTCCTGCAGGTTAGCTGCCAACAGATTGGTTCCCAAGCGCATGGCCTCCAGCAGCTCACGAGTGGTCTGGATCCGAACTCCTGAGGGCAAAGGCTGAGATGTGGTGGTGGGATCAGGCGCCATTACCATGAAGAACCGTACGATGAATCAAGCACGATGAACAGAGATGAATCAAAGACTCTACCAACACTGGAGCGAATGTCCCAATCTTAATTGGCCAGATCCAAGTGCCTTGAGTTTAATCCTTTTGGCGTCCTTTTGTGAGGTTGCCCTAAAACCGATCCTGGATTTGAGGATACTGTTTAGAGCTAAAGAATGATTTAAGAGACCCGTTACTCCCCTCTAAGGTAACGATTTAGCTCTTGAGTGTGGTTAACCCTTCGTTAAGGTGGTTATGCAGATTGCTTTTATCCTGGATCCTCTGCCCTCATTGCAGGTTCATCATGATACCAGCGTTGCCCTGATGATGGCGCTCCAGCAGCGGGGCCACACCATCTTTGGGATGGAAATAGCTGACCTCTGGATCCAGGCAGGGCAAGCGCAGGGGCAATTACGGCAGTTGGAGCTAGATCTGAGCACCGAGCCTTGGTTTCGAGTGGTGGCGGAGGTCTCCACTAGCCTCAGTGATTTGGATGCGGTCTGGATGCGCAAGGATCCGCCGGTGGATACTGCCTATCTCTATGCCACTCACATCTTGGATTTGGTGGATCCGACTCGAACCCTTGTGCTCAATCACCCGGCTGGGTTGCGCTCTGCCAACGAAAAAATCTACGCCCTGCAATTCAAAACCTGGACCCCCCGCACCGTGGTCAGCAGTCAGGCTGCTGTGCTGAAGCAATTTTTGGCAACCGAGCAAAAAGCAGTCCTCAAACCCCTCGGAGGCAAAGGGGGAGAAGGGATCTTGATCCTCAACACAGGGGATCCCAATCTCAATTCGTTGATAGAAATCAGCACTCAATCGGGCCGGATCCCGGTGATGATCCAGGAGTATCTACCCCAAGCTCAAGCCGGAGACAAACGGATTTTGCTCTTGGATGGGGATCCGATTGGGGCGGTGAATCGAGTGCCAGGACAAGGGGATTTTCGAGGTAATATCGCCGCCGGGGGCAGTGTCCAAAAAACCACCATAACTGAGCAAGAAAAAGCCCTCTGTGCTGATTTGGCCCCGGTCTTGCGAGCCGAAAAACTCTATTTTGTCGGCATCGATGTGATCGGCGAAAAGCTGACCGAGATCAACGTCACCAGCCCCACAATGCTCCAGGAGATCAGCCAGCTCCAAGGGATCCCTTTGGCAGACCAAGTGGCCGTCTGGCTGGAGGGCAAGGTACACAGGGCCTAATTAGGATGGTTCTTTTCAGTCAAGCAGATTTGCGAAACACCTCAGGCACCCGAGCAAAACCACCCGAGTAAAGAGTATCTTAGACTACACAGAAGTCAGCATCTGATGGGTTTTTGAGCCTGAGTCAGGGAAGCTGGCCTCAAAGACAAGAAATCCACACCCCCTTCCCTCTGCGCCAAGAGACGCGGGCTACGGTAGGCTTGATCTAGCATCTTTAAGCGACCCAGGATCCCCTTATGGCAGACATAGCTCCCAAATTGGTCAAAAAACTGCGTGATGAAACCGGCGCAGGCATGATGGATTGCAAAAAAGCCCTGACTGAAAGCGATGGGGACATCGAAGCTGCCAAAACCTGGCTCCGACAAAAAGGCTTGGCGGGTGCTGCCAAAAAGGCGGGTCGAGTGGCAGCCCAAGGCTTGGTGGAGAGTTATATCCACACCGGTGGCCAGATCGGAGTGATGGTAGAGGTCAATTGTGAAACCGACTTTGTGGCCCGCCGTGACGAGTTCAAGGAGCTGGCCCGCAATATCGCCATGCAGATTGCCGCCTGCCAAAATGTCGAATATGTCAGCATTGCCGCCATCCCGGCTGATGTGGTAGAGCGGGAAAAAGCCGTTGAGATGGGCAAAGACGATCTGGGCAGTAAGCCCGAAGCGGTCCGCGAAAAGATCGTCCAAGGCCGGATTGACAAACGCCTGCGGGAACTTTCTCTGATGGATCAGCCCTACATCCGGGATCAATCTCTCTCTGTGGATGAGCTGATCAAGCAGAGCATTGCCCTGTTGGGAGAAAACATCCAGGTGCGGCGGTTCTCTCGCTTTGTACTGGGCGAGGGGATTGAAAAAGAAGAGACTGATTTTGCCGCAGAAGTGGCAGCCGCCAGCGGTGCCGCCGCTCCTGTCAAAACCGAGACCCCGCCTGAATCTGTGGCTGAGCCTACCTCTGAACCTGGGGCCGCACCCGCCGCAACAGCATCCAGCCCCGGATCCGCTGAGCCGGAGACTGCCCCATCCGAAGCTACTCCCGAAAAACCGGCCAAAAAAGGATCCAAAAAGAAAAAGTAAACCAGCTCTCAACTGGGGCATCCCGTCTGTTGCCAGCGGCGAATAGCCTGGGCCATGCCCCCCTCGCTGATATCTCGCACCGGGATCCCAGGGGCCAGGATTTCGAGACTGAACAGCCGCCACGGATCCGCATCTGACCGGCGAACCACATAGGCTCGGTAGGCCAGCCGCAATTGATCGCTGCGTCGTCCGGCTAATAAGTTGGGATCTCCAGCCTGAGGGGATCCCATGCTGATCTGCCGTTCCAGAGTGCTGAAGTAGAGCCGTACCACCTGATCCTCCGCAGCGGCCCCCAGCAGTAGTTTTTGATCTGAATCCAGCACCTCCCACTCTGGGATCCCCACCAGTACCACCCGAAAAGCGGTTTGCAGCCGTGCTCGCTCCAGATTGGCAAACAACGGTAATTGAGCGGTCAAAGCCTCCCCCCAGGCTTGGATCTCGACTGCGCAAGGATCCAAATCAGCCAAACCAGGGGTAGACAAGGCCCAGGAACCGCCCGATCGCAGCCACATCAGGATCCCGGCCAGAACTAAAACAAGCCCGACCTTGAGAACACGCGGGTTCTGTCGTTTAAGGCCAATGGGTTTAGGGCTGAGGCCAACGGGATCCAGCACTCTCACGCTCCTCGGTGGCTTCAAGCGTTGAGATCGGGTGTTGAGTCTTGAGTCGGCACAGCGACCCGAAAAGCCGATAGGGGCCTGCAAGCAGCAAAGAAGTAGGGATTGAGCAACTCCGGCTTGTTGTAGCGCAGCCGATCCCCTGTCCAGGTCAGCACCACCCCACCGGCCTCCTCCACAATGCACTGAGCAGCGGCGGTATCCCACTCCATCGTTGGTCCAAAGCGGGGGTAGAGATGAGCTATTCCTTCCGCCACCAGTCCAAACTTGAGGGCACTCCCCACCGGGAACACTTTGATCTCTTCCCACGCTTCTCCTAACTGCTCAAAAAACTGGGCGGTTTGGGCGTTGGTATGGGAGCGACTGGCCGCCACATGGAGCGGTTCTTTGATCTGAGCTTGCACCCGGATCCGCACAGGCTTAGCCTCATCATTGCGGGATTGATCACTCCGGGATCCTGATTGGCCCAAATCCTGCTTAAAAGCCCCCAACTTGCGGGCGGCACTGTAGGTCAGCCCCAGAGCCGGAGCATGAATCACCCCCAAAACCGGGATCCCATTGTCCACAAGGGCGATATTGACCGTAAATTGATCATTGCGATTGACAAACTCCTTGGTGCCATCCAGCGGATCCACCAGCCAAAATCGCTGCCAACTGAGGCGGGTGGCGATCTCGCTGGCGGCAGACTCTTCGGACAAGATGGCAATATCAGGGGTGAGCTGCTTCAGCCCCTGCAAAATACAGTCGTGAGCTGCCATATCCGCATCGGTGAGGGGAGAACTGTCAGCCTTGGCGCGGGTACCCAAATCCTCCCGTCGATAGACCGTCAGAATTGCTTCCCCCGCTTGGTGGGACAGCCTCACAATATCCGGTACCAGCAAAGCCAGTTGCTTCGAGTCCATCGTCATCCCCCCAAAACACCACTAGGATCCCCACCCAAGGTATCAGACTCCCCCTCGGCCTGGAGATGGACACTGTGATTTCGGCTCATGGATCCTGGGTATGATGTGAGTGTGTTGAGTAGCATTGCCAACTCAAATGTCTAGTCTTACCCGGCTCATTCCGAGAGTACCTCGTTAAGCAGCAGAGCGGTGAACATCAAAGTGGTGAACATCAAAAGGCTAGACCCATAAAACCTGGGCAAAGGATCTAGGCAAAGGATGAGGGGGTAAGTGATGAGGGAGTGGATCCAGATCAGGATTCTGTGATGATTTTAATCACACCTGAGATCTTGATTTGACAGTCTAATGACCGTGTCAAGTTTTCCAGATTCGTTCATCTTTTCTCTCAGAGGATTATCGATATGCGTAATTGGTTGGCTCAAGGGGTGGCTGCCATGGCTGTGGCGTTGCCGATGTCCACAATCGGATCCACCTCCGTCTTGGCCCAGAGCCGTAGCCTGTGGCTTTACAACGGTAATGTTGAAACCATCAGTGGCTACTTTTTGGCGGGTGAAGTGATTGAGGGCTGGTGCGATCAGGACTGCTATGACCTGGATCTAGTTTTATTGGATACCTCAGGACGGGTGGTTTCTGAAGATCGCCTGACCGATTCGATTCCTATTGTTACGGCTCCCTACACAGGGGACTTCAGGATCCGGGTGATCATGCACAACTGCTCCCATTCAGCCGGCTGTGCGGCCTGGGTTGATTCGACTTACGGGTTCTGAGCTTTTGAGTCGATTTCCAGTCGTTCCTAAAAATTTCCCCTCGTCCCTGATCGGCAAGGGGATTTTTTAGCCTGAGGATCCTCTCAGACCAGTGCCATCCCCTCAAATTCTTTTTCACGCAAATGAGATCACCAAAAAGGGTTCCTGAAACTTGGCCCCGGATACTTGGCGTCCGGCCAGACTAGAGGGCAAAGAGAGATTACGCCGTTGATCCCCTGCGGTGATGGTCAGTTCTGGCCCCGATTGACTCAGCTCGATCTGCTGTTTACTAAAGCCCGGAATAAACAGCTTGACGGTGCGGGATCCCTCGTCCACCTCCACCGGTTTCGGTACCTCTGGCTTGGCAAATAACCCACTCAAAGCCGGTTCTAGGGCAGCTAGATCGCCATCTAGTCTGGGGATCTGTCGCAGCGATAACGGGGCAAAGACACTGGGATCCACTGAGCCATCCGCCAGAGGGGTAACCAAAACACTGCCCACCGTCAGCCCGATCATCTGGGCACTGCCCCACAGAAACTTAGCGGTTTTGATCGCCAACGGATCCGGCGTCGTCACCACATGAGCCAATACCCGCAACGGATCCGCCAGAGCCTCCCGCCCTTCCGCCAAAAAGTTGCGTTCTCCCGCCAGTTGATTGGGCAACTGATCCAGAGAGGGCACCTCCACCGTCGAAACCGCCCGCAACAGGGGTTCGGCAAACGGGCGCAAACTTTTGGCCAAATCAGAATCCAAAAATGCCTTGGATCCGCGTCGCCAATACCAACTGGCCACCTCCGGGATCCCCAGACTGCGCAGCACATCCAGATTGCCGGATCCATCGTAAATAATACAGTCGTAGTCGTTGCTGGCATCAAAGCGACGCAGGGCATCCAGAGCCAACGCCTGATCCATCCCTGGCAATACCGCCAACTCCTGGGGGTAAATATCCTTAAAAAACGCATTGCGCAGATATTGGGCCTCCAATTCTTTGGCCTGTGCCCAACTGCGTTCGAGGAGGACTGTTGAGCGCAATTGCACCGCGCTGAGATTGGCCGCCACCACAGTGGGATCCGGCCCCAACGCAACCTCTAGTAGTGTGTCTAAGCTATGGCCACTGGGATCCCCCACCAGCAACACCCGTCGCCCTTGCTGGGCCGCCATCCGAGCAGCCGCCACCGCCAATGTGGAGCGACCTGTGCCCCCTTTGCCCAAAAAGGTGAGGATTTGACTCATGTTCTCAATGCCCTAGTGTGTCTAAATGCGTTTATGCCTTGATCTGGCAGATTGATACCGCCTGTCAGTTTAGCCCTGCTGAGCGGTTGATTGAGCCATCTTGTCAATGAGCGATCTTGTCAATGAGCCATCCTGATCCTAAAGTCCAGGGGCCAGAAATCCTCAATCAGATCCCAGCAAGGGTGCAAATCGGGAGGGCAAACTGGTGGATCCCAACAATTCTAGGAGCCGTTCGGCAGCGTCCTGGCCCGACACCCATGCCCCTTCGATCCGTGCCCCGCCGCACCAATCTCCGGCACACACCAGCGGCAACCCCAGATCGGGTGAAACTGGGATCCGTGCCCCCACACTGGCCATCCCCAAGGTCTCCACCGGCAGCGAGTACCGCCAGCGATGCACCTGGAGCCAAAGGGGATCCGCAATCCAACTGGCCCCCAGGCGATAGGCCGCATGAAACAAAACCTCTCGCCCCAGCCGCTCCAGCCCGTCAGCATCCGTCTCCAGATGGGTTCTCGAATACTCTGGGGTAGTATGAATCACCAAGGCTGGGCCAACGGGATGGGGTCGCTTGCTGCTGTCAAGACTGATCCAGCTCAGGATCTTGTCCTCGTGGCAGCGGATCCCTTTCCAGTCGGGGGCTGGGGTGGTATCGGCATAACCGGCCAACACCGCCAGACAGGGATGATAGAGAGCCGAAGACAACAGAGGCGGCAAGGGAGAAGAGACAGGCAAAATCCCCGCCAACAGGGGCACCACCTGAGGGGCAGGCAGAGCCACCACCAACGCCGGAGTGGTCACGGCATAACCGTCTTCGCAGACCAGATGCCAACCCTGACTTTGGGGCTGGATCCGAGTGACGCGGGCTTGGGTGCGGATGGGAAGAGATTGGGCCAGATATTTGGCCAGGGCCGTCATGCCATCGGGACAGACATAGCGGGGATCTTGGTCAGGACTGGGATCTTGGAGTCCAGCCGGGGTGAGGGTGTGCAGCCAGCGGGTCCACTCTGTCACAATGCCCAGTTCGAGCGGTTCCTTGAGCAGGCGATGAAAGCTGTCGGTATCCGCCGAAAAATACTGAACTCCGTGATCCAGTACCCACACTTGCCCGTGGGGATCCGCAACCCGGCGAGTGGCCAGGCGTCCCCCCAGTCCACGAGATTTTTCGAGCACCAACACTGTCAAACCAGCCCGCGTCAACTGACGAGCACAGGCTAGTCCCGTCATGCCCGCCCCAATCACCACAACATCAGGCTGCTGATCACTCATACTGAGACATCAATGAGTGAGCTGACAAAAGAATTATCCTCATTATTTGCGGCTTGCGCTACACAATCACTACGCACCGATGGATCGAGTGACCACAGCTTCGATCTGAGCCATGCGCCCTAGTTTAGACCCGAACATAGAGGCATCCACTCGCACGATAGCCCACCGGAGTAGCTCACAGGAGGGATCCTGCTGCTGAAGTGTGGCTTTGAGCTGGCTTTCTAGGTGGTGCAACGGCCAGGAGAGCGGCAGGCTCAGGTTGATCAGATCAATGCGCATCTATTCAATCTGCATC
>CAZODP010000037.1:0-3919 GCA_964578595.1 uncultured bacterium | reverse complement strand
GCATCTATTCAATCTGCATCCATCTTTTCACCAACCTCAGCCCTATTCTAGGATCCCGTGCCAAATTGCAGAGCATAGACCTCATCCTCTTTGTCCGCCTCCACTTCTAGATCCGATAGAGCACGAGCCACACACAACAGCGTATAGCCCTGAGCTTTCAGGTCTGGAGCCACCCCTAGAGCCTCTGTTTGATCAACGGATCCGGAGATCAGCCGAGCCGCACAGGTGGTACAGACCCCGGCTCGACAGGAGGAGGGCAGATCGAGATCCACTTCAGCCTGATCGGCAGCCTCCAAGACCGTCTGGCTTTCAGTCGCCTCAAACCGGTAGGTCTGCCCTTGAAAATGGACGGTAACGTGGTAAGGCATAAAAAGAATAAAGGGGGATAGGGCAACTAGGCTGGAACCAACTCAGTAGCGATCCCGACGACCGGCCGGGGGACGGCTGCCACGGGGTTCGGCTTTGTTGACCCGCAGATCCCGCCCCATCCAACTGGTGCCATCGAGCTTGTCAATCGCCACTTGCTCTTGAGACTCGTCTTCAAACTCCACAAAGGCAAAGCCCCGCTTCCGACCGGTTTCCATATCGAGAGGCAACTTGACCTGCTTGATGGATCCGTACTGCGAAAAATGCTCTTTGATCGCTTCTTCGTCAGCCTTGAAGGACAGATTGCCCACAAAAATTGTCATGATCTCATGTCTCCGAATGGTAGGTCAGTAAAGAAGATCCCAGTTCGGCAAGACATCTGGACTGTGAACATGCGTACCAATGACCCGAATCTGATTGCCATGATTATAGTAGAGCCAGCCTCCTTTGGGGGTTATTGTCACCCATGTCGCCGATGCCGGGGCAAGTTCGATCAGCCATCTAGCGATCAATCCACTCAGGTCAATCCACCCGCAGGCGGGGCAGCCGGGCCGATAGTCCGCATAGGATCTCGTAGGGAATCGTGCCCAATTGCTCGGCCCATGCCTCGGCCCCCTGCTCTGAGATCAGTAATTCCACTGGATCCCCAATCTGGACGGGATCCACATTTGTAACATCCCACATGCACTGATCCATGGTGATGGTGCCGATTTGGCGAATGATGTGGCCCCGCACCGATCCCAGGATCCAGCCTGACAGTCGGCGAGGGATCCCGTCGGCATAGCCAATACCCACCGTGGCCACGTGCGTGGGCTGATCACAGACATGGCGGTGACCGTAGCTGATGCCAGTACCGGGGGCGGCCCATTGCAGATGGGTGATCCGGGCCTTGATGCTGAGGGCAGGGCGCAGGGCTTGGGGGACAAACCACTGGCGCAGATGGTCAGCAGGTAAGATTCCATACAGGATCAGCCCCAGCCGCACCCGCTGAAAGTGTGCCTCTGGCAAACTCAGCAGTCCGGCAGAATTGTCCAGATGCAGAGCTGGGATCCGCTGCCCTTGGGATTCAATCTCGCGGATCACCTGTCTCAAGCGATCCCGCTGGGTGTGCATCAACTGGGGATCCAATTCATCGGCAGTGGCCAGGTGAGAATACAGGCTGCGGCAGTCGAGGCTGGGGTGTTGGCAGAGCTGGATCCAGACCTGGGCCGCCTGACTCCAAGGGATCCCCAGTCGGGTCATGCCGGTGTCCACATTGAGATGGATCGGCGTGGGCTGAGGGGATCCCACCTGAATGGCCATCGGGATCTGGCAGGTATGGGTCAGGGTGGGTTCCAGATGGTGCTCCACCGCCATGGCCCACTCAGCCGGGGTCAACAGAGCACCCAAGATCAAGATAGGAGCGGTGATGCCCCCCAGTCGCAGATCGATCCCTTCGCTGAGGGTGGCCACACAAAAGCCTTCCACCCCTGCTTGAGCCAGTAGCGCACAAACCAGCCGGGATCCATGGCCGTAGCCATTGGCTTTGACCACGGCCCAGATGGCGGCATGGGGGGAAAGGTGCTGGCGGCAGAGAGCGATGTTGTGGTGCAGGGCAGACTGGCTCACCTCCACCCAGGCCCGACTGGTGACCAAGGATCCCAGTGGGCTTGCCGTTGTATCAGTGGTGTTTGTACCAGTGGAAGGCTCTGGATCTGTGCTTTGAATTAGCAGATGGCTCACCATCGGGATCATTGTTGAGGGTTAGTCTTTTGCCTAGTATTTCCGTTCTTGGGGTTGAAAGCGATCGATCACCACCGGGCGAGAGGCGATCTGGACGGTGTGGTGTTCTGGATCCAGGCGGGCCAGGGTGTGCTTCAGATAGGTTTGGTCATTGCGGGCGGGAAAGTCTTGACGCGAGTGGGATCCTCGGCTTTCTTGGCGGCTGAGGGCACTGTGGATGATCAGGGATCCGACGGTGATCAGATTGTCCAATTCTAGGGCTTCGGTCAACTCGGTATTCCAAATATGGCTTTGATCATCCAGGCGCATCCGCTGGACATACCGCTCCCGAATGGTCTGCAATTGATCTAGGCCCGCTTGCAATGAGTCTTGATCTCGATAGACCCCGCACTGCTCGGTCATGATGTCTTGAAAATCGCGGCGAATCCGGTCGATCCGCTCGGATCCCTGTAGGCTCTGATCCCTATTTTGCTCCAGGAGGGCTTGGATCCGGCCCTGAGCCTGGGTTAGATGGCGGGACTCATTCAAGGTTGAAAACTGGCCCGTTTGGGCAGCTTGGCTGAGGCTGATCCCGGCCCGCCGTCCGTAGACAATGCACTCCAACAGGGAGTTGCTACCCAGCCGATTGGCCCCATGCACCGACACACAGGCGGTCTCTCCGGCGGCAAACAGTCCTGTCACCCGCGTCTGCGGATCCTGCAACACCTGGCCATCCACCGTTACCGGGATCCCGCCCATGCAGTAGTGGATGGTGGGCCGCACCGGAATCGGCTCTAGGGTGGCATCGATCCCCAGATGGCGATGGGCCTCTTCCCAACAAAAGGGGATCCGGCGGTGAATGGTCTCGGCCCCCAGGTGGCGCAGATCCAGATGGACAAAGTTCTGCTGACCAATGCCGCGTCCGGCCCGCACTTCGGTGACAATGGCCCGCGAAGTGATATCCCGTGGAGCCAGTTCCATCCGGCTGGGGGCATAGGTCGCCATAAACCGCTCCCCTTGGTGATTGAGCAGATAGGCTCCTTCCCCCCGCACCGCCTCTGAGATCAACACCCCGACTGGAAATAACCCCGTCGGATGAAATTGCACAAACTCCATATCCTGGAGCGGGATCCCGGCCTTGGCCGCCATGGCCAGCCCATCCCCCGTACAGGAATAATCATTAGAGGTGGTGTTGTAAACCCGTCCGTACCCCCCCGTCGCCAACAAAATCCCTTTGGCCCGCATCACCTCTAGCCGCCCGGTGGCCAGCTCCAACATCACCACCCCTTTAGCAGCCGCATCCTCCAAGATCAGCTCCATCACATACCACTCAGAGTAGAGGGTGACCCCCAGATGACGGAGATTATTGACCAGCTCGTGCAAAATCGCATGGCCGGTCTTGTCGGCGGCATAACAGGTGCGGCGGTGGCTGTGCCCCCCGAAGGCCCGCTGAGCGATCCGTCCATCCGGCAGCCGCGAAAACAATACCCCCAGCCGCTCCAGATCGATAATTACCTCCGCTGCCTCGCGGGTGAGGATCTCAACGGCATCTTGATCGGCTAGATAATCGGATCCCTTGACCGTATCAAAAGCATGGGCCTCCCAGGTATCATCGGGATCTACGTTTTTTAGGGCCGCTGCGATCCCCCCTTGAGCGGCCACCGAATGGCTCCGAATCGGATGGGTTTTGGCCACCAGAGCCACATCCAAAGAGGGATCCTGTCTGAGGGCTTCGAGCGCCGCCCGACAACCCGCCAAGCCACCGCCGATAATGATGATGTCGTGTTGGAGCATGATATTAAAAATGGCTAATTCAAGGTCTTAGGTTAACTTTTCGGTTCACAGGATTCAG
>CAZODP010000036.1:23258-27026 GCA_964578595.1 uncultured bacterium | reverse complement strand
AACTTGCGACCAATCGATTAACAGTCGACCGCTCTACCGCTGAGCTACCGAGGATTGATAGCGCGTTCCTGATCATAAGCCACCCGTTGCACCCCTGACAAGAATCCGGATCCGGATTTTTCAGTTCAGATGTCAGCTTTTGATCCCTGGGCAGTTTGGAGCAGGGGGTGGCGGGTATGCCACTCAGTGGCCTGCTCGTAGGCATAGGCGGCTCGCAGCACCTTGCTCTCCTGCAATACATCCCCAACAATTTGTAGCCCAATGGGCAATCCATCCCCAAAGCCGCAGGGCAAGCTCAACCCCGGCAAGCCCGCCAGATTCACCGGGATCGTCATCAGATCGCAGAGATACATACTCAAGGGATCCTCGCGATCCCCGGCTTTGAAGGCAGGGGTGGGGGTGGTGGGGCTGATCAAGACATCCACCTGCTCAAAAGCTCTGGCAAAGTCCTGCCGGATCAGGGTTCTGGCTTTTTGAGCCTTGAGATAGTAGGCATCGTAGTAGCCGGAGGAAAGGGCGTAGGTGCCAATCATGATCCGTCGCTTGACCTCGGATCCAAAGCCCTGATCGCGGGTTTTGGAGACCATCGGGATCAGGGATGAAGCGGGTTCTCGCAGGCCATATTTGACGCCATCATAGCGGGCCAAATTGGCGGAGGCTTCTGAGGGGGCGATGATGTAATAGGTGGCGAGTCCGTACTTAAACGTGGGGCAGCTCACTTCGATAATCTCGGCCCCCAAAGACTGAAACTGTGTGATGGCGGTTTCGACAGCGGCACGGGTTTCGTCTCCACAGCCATCCCCCAGTAGATCCGCAATCACCCCAACTTTCATCCCCTTCAGATCTGGGATCAAGGCTGCGGAGTAGTCAGGGATCTGCACCTTAAGGCTGGTGGAATCCATCGGATCATAGCCAGCGATCCCCTGCAAGAGCAGGGCCACATCCTCCACCGTCTGCCCAAAGGGGCCGATCTGATCGAGACTGGAGGCAAAAGCCACCAACCCAAACCGCGACACCAAGCCATAGGTGGGCTTCATCCCCACCACCCCACAAAAAGCCGCTGGCTGACGAATGGATCCGCCGGTATCCGATCCCAGCGACACCACCGCTTGACCGGCGGCCACCGCCGCTGCCGATCCACCCGAGGATCCCCCCGGCACACGGGTCAGATCCCAAGGGTTGGCGGTGATCTGAAAGGCAGAATTTTCGGTGGAGGATCCCATGGCAAACTCATCCAGATTGGTCTTGCCCACCATCACCATGCCCAGCTCTGCCAGCTTGCGGGTGACGGTCGATTCGTAGGGGGGAATGTAGCCCGCCAGGATCCGGGAGGCACAGGTGGTGGGGATCCCTTGGGTGCAGAGGTTGTCTTTGATGGCAATCGGGATCCCGGCCAGCGGAGGCAGGCTTTCGCCGGCGGCAATGCGCTGATCGACGGCTGCCGCTTGGGCCAGAGCTTTGTCACGAGTGATGGTCAAAAAACTGTGCAACTGCGGCTCCAGGGCCTCCAACCGCTCCAGATAGGCTTGGGCAATCTCCACGGCAGATCGCTCTTGGGTCACCAACTGCTGATGATGGGCGCGAATCAAAGACATCGGATCGGATCCTCAATAGAGTCAGGAAAGTCAGACGTTAGGGTTGTTAAAGGCGAGGGGAGCCAAGCTGTTCAAAAGACTGCTAAAACTAGGATTTAGAGCCGCTTTTTGGCCGCCAGATCAAAGCGGGATCCGGAGGCCAAAAAATGGATCCGGGCATCGCTGAGATTGTAGAGAGCATCTTCGTGGGTCTCCACCACGGTGGAAGAAAGCTGGGATCCGTCCACCAGCGTCACACAGCCTGCCCCGATCACCGTCAGGGTTTGGTCAGCCTGGATAATGGCCGCTGTATTTTCATCAATGCCAATGCCCAAGCAATGGGGATGGTAGGCCACCGCCGTGATCAGCCGCACCAGACGATTACGCTGATGAAAATGCTGATCCACAATTACATCTGGCAATAGCCCCAGTCCCGTTTTGACGGTGACAATGGCTGGGGTGGGGGATTCACCACTGTATCCCCGCGAGATCATGTGGTGCCCCAGGGCCGAAGCTCCCGCACTGGTGCCCCCAATCACCAGGGATCCCGATCGGCAGCGCAGCCGCATCGCCTCCATCAGCTCGGTATCCGCCAACACTTCAGACAATCGCTCTTGGTCGCCCCCCGTAAAATAAACCGCCGTTGCCTCTTGCACTTGGGCCAGAGCCTCTTGTTGGCGGGCATCGATGGGGTTACGGATATCCAAAATGATCACCCGTTCACGGGTCACCCCCATATCCACAAAAATATCGCGGTACTGCGCCCCCAGCACGTCCGGGATCCCCGATGCCGACGGAATGATCACAATCCTGGCACTGGGTCCACCGGCCCGATGAAAAAACTCCCGGAGAATCTGCTTTTCGTTTTCCTTATCCTCGGCTCCGCCCACCGCAAGAATATCGGAGCGAGTCATAGCGACATTGGGCATTGAACTGAATTGGAGAGCTGGAGAAGAGGAGGGATCCTTGGCGGAGCTGGGGCCAATGCTGCCATCCCGCAAAGCAGAGCCACGCCTGAGGGTGCGAATGATTGTATCAAGATCGAGGTTTGCGGACATCAATGCAGCAGGGTCAGTGTCACAGTCTATGCTACACGGGATAGAGGATTCAGATTACCCCCTCCGGCTGACAGGGTTTGATAGCTGCTGATGGCTGCTTGGGTCTCACCTGACGGGTCTTCTCACATCGGTCTGATCTCGGCTATCTTTGCGCCTTGGATCCCTACTCTTCTGTTTAATCCTCTGTTTAGTCCTTGCGGTGAAAAGCATGAAACCCACCCTGGCCCTGATCGCCCACGACCGCAAAAAAGACGATCTGATCGCCTTTGTCAAAGACAATCTCGATATTTTGTCTCGCTATCACCTGATCGCCACCGGCACCACCGGCAGTCGGATCCAGGCCGAAACCGGACTTGAGATTGAATGTATGCTCTCCGGCCCCTTGGGAGGGGATGCCCAAATTGCCGCTCAGGTGGTGGAGGGCCATGTGATGGGGGTGTTTTTTTTAACGGATCCCCTCTATGCCCAGCCCCACGAGCCAGATATCCAAGCTCTGCAGCGCATTTGCAATCTGCGCAATGTAGCATTAGCAACTAATTTGGCCACAGCCGAGGCCATTGTCAACAGCTTGCGCTAGGGCTGGTGGATTTTTGCAACAAAGCCACCGATAATAGACCCCAGTAGGGTTTTGTGGACAAGTACTATGGCCGAAGAGTCCCAGGCTACATCTCCATCCTCTGGATCCGCCCTCCCGGTGCAGGAGCCAGCCATCATCGAATTGGCAGCAGACGCCCTCGATGCCGAACTGGAGGATCCGACGCGGATGCAGCGGTATGAGTGCCGCTCCTGTGGCTACTCCTATGAGCCAACCAAGGGGGATCAGCAGGGGGGCATTGCCGCCGGGATCCCGTTTGAGGAGCTGCCGGATGGTTGGAAGTGTCCGGTGTGTTCGGCCTCGGCCAAGCAATTTGAGCCGGTGGGGGTCAAGGGCAAGCCCTCTGGATTTAAGGAAAATCTTGGCTACGGCCTAGGGGTCAACGTGATGACGCCAGGGCAAAAGAACATCCTAATTTTTGCGGCTCTCATGGTGGGCTTTTTATTTTTGATGAGCTTTTACTTTGTGGAGTAGGGGTAAACAGCGTTATCAGGTTAGGTTTTAGACTTGCTGTGATTGAACTTGTATTGACAGGGCTTGT
>CAZODP010000036.1:10345-23158 GCA_964578595.1 uncultured bacterium | reverse complement strand
GACAGGGCTTGTTTTGACAGAACCGGTTTTGACTGGGGTAATGGCGGCCATCGTTTGTTGGGATCTGGGGTTATGATGCGGGTTTTGCTGGTTTTGGTGTCGGTGTTGTTGATGGCGGCGCGGATGCCGGCGATGCGGGCGGTGCCCTGGCAGGTGGTGGATATGCCCACCGAGAGCACCCTGCTCGATATTGCTTTCACCGACACGGATCCCAATCATGGCTGGGCGGTAGGGGACAAAGGCACCATGCTGGAATCCCGCGATGGCGGCATCAATTGGCAGTTACGTCCTCTGGCCCCTGACGATCAATCTAATTCTGACAATCAATCTGGCAATGAGGACTACTACCTCAGCTCCGTTGATTTTGAGGGGGATGAGGGTTGGGTGGTGGGCGAACCACGGGTGATGTTGCACACCCTGGATGGGGGATCCAATTGGGATCAGATTGTGCTGAGTAACAAGCTCCCTGGGGCACCGATGATGGTGACCGCATTGGGATCCCAGCAGGCGGAGTTGGTGACCAATGTGGGGGCCATCTACCGCACCCAGGATGGCGGACGCACCTGGCAAGCGGGGGTGGATGATGCTATCGGTGCGGTCAAAAATATCAACCGCAATCCCGAAGACGGATCCTACTTGGCGGTGTCATCGCGGGGTAGCTTTTATTACCTTTATACCCCCGAAGCCGGCACCTGGAAGCCTTTTCCCCGTGATTCCTCCCGCCGGTTACAAAATATGGGCTTTGGGCCGAATGGGTTGGCTTGGAAGCTCAATCAAGGGGCCGAGGTTGCCTTCACTCAAGACTATCTAGATGGAGCGTGGGACAAGCCGATCCGGCCTGGGTTGGCTCTGAGTTTTGGCTATCTGGGGGCGGCCTTCCAGAATGATCACGACTTTTGGATCGTAGGGGGCAGTGCGCTCTTGATCCACAGCCCCGATGCTGGCAAAACTTGGGAAAAAGCCAACAAAGTCAGCAATACTCCCGCAAACTTTTACACGATTAAGTTCCCGGATCCGCAGCGGGGCTTTGTCTTAGGGCAGCGGGGCACCCTACTGCGCTACACAGGCGATGCGTGAACAGAGGGGTGACTAAACAAATTAAACAACAAGAGATCGCCTGGGCACTGGGATCCGCTGCGGTGGCGGTGACCCTGACTCTGGCATTGTTGGGACTGGGGATCCTCTACCAGCAGGGTTGGGATCTGGATCCGGGGGGTTTTGCCGCTCCTCAGGTTGAGCCGTTCAGACCCGTCAGCCCTCAGGCCCCGCTGGCCGGATCCCAACCCATTGATCCACCGATTGATCGGGTTGATCTGGAGTGGGGGCAGCGTTGGATCCTGATCTTTAGCACAGTTTTTGTGGCGGAGATGGGAGACAAAACCCAGTTGGCCACCCTACTGATGAGTGCCCAGTCGCCATCACCGTGGGGCATCTTTTTGGGATCGGCGGGGGCGTTGGTGGTGGCCAGCTTGTTGAGCGTATTGCTGGGAGAGGGACTGGCTCAGGTGATCCCCCGCGATCTGCTGCAATTGATCGCCGGCATCAGCTTTGTGGGAATTGGTCTCTATGTGTTGTGGGATGCCCAGCAAGAGTCAACAGAACCTTAAATTAAAACTAGAACAAATTAGAACCATACATCCATGAGTGGGTTAGGTGAGGCATATTTGCATATTTGAGCGGGCAATGTTTGAGTGAGAAGGCTAGGCCAAGGCCATGGCTGCCAGCGCTTGCTTACCCCGATAGGCCATCTCCACTCCACCTTTCATGCCCAAAGTAATCCCTCGGCGTTGGGGCTGCACCGGCTGCGGGTTGGCAAGGGCCAGGTCGTACTCGGTTAGCAGTGTGCCCAAAACAATTTTCAGTTCGTAGAGGGCAAGGGCTGCTCCCACACAGCGACGGGCACCGGATCCGAAGGGCATGAACTCGAACGGGGAGTATTGACGTTCCAGAAACCGCTCTGGCCGAAATTGTTTGGGATCCGGGTAGAGGTCTTCCCGGTGATGCAGTAGGTAAATCGAGCCGACCAGGTTGGTTTGGGCGGGCAGTAGGTGGCCCATCAGCTCAAGGGGCTGCTGCAACTGCCGACTAAAGGTCAACATCGCCACCGGGTAGATCCGCAGGGTTTCTTGGCAGACCGCATTCAGGTAGGGGAGCTTGGTCAGGGCCACAGGATCCTGGCTGAGGTTGTACTGCTGGATTTCGGCTTGGATCCGGGTTTTGATATCGGGTTGGTGATGAGACCAGTAGAGGCTCCAGGCCAAGGCGGTGGCGGTGGTTTCGTGCCCAGCCACCAAAAGGGTCATCAGCTCATCTCGCAGCTCTTGATCACTGAGGCCCTGTCCTTGCTCGTCATGGGCCAGCAACAGCAGCGACAAAATATCATCTTGCAAATCATCTCGCTCAAAATCTTGGCTCTGCCGCCGCTCCTGAATCTCGGCGTAGATCAGCTGATCAATCTCTTGGGACATTTTGGCCATCTTGGCCCCTGGACTCCAGGATCCCAGATCGGTCTGCAAAATCGGGAAAAATATCAGGGTGGAAGCCACGGGGCTGCTGAGCATATTTAATCGCTGGGCCAGAAGTGTTTCTAAGCGGCGATATCGCTCCCCCTCATGCAGCCCAAACACCGCCTCTAGGATCACCCGCATGGTGATCTTTTGCATGACATCACGAGCGCGAAAACGCTGGCCTTGGGTCATCTCCGCCATAACACTGTGGGTAATATCCCGGATCAGGTGGGCATAAACCTTGAGGCGATCCCCGTGAAAAGGGGGCATGATCAGCTTGCGACGTTGTCTGTGGGCGGATCCATCCAGCATGATCACTGAGTTCTGACCCAGTAGAGGTGACAAGACTTTGTTGATCTCCCCTGGAGCCGTGATGGTCTCGCCACTATCTTGGGTGAGCACCTGTTTGAGGGCATCGGGGTGGCAGACAAACACCCACTCAAAAACGCCCCAGCGGGCTAAAAATAGATCCCCATAGCGACGAAAAAGTGTCTCCATATAGTCGAGGGGCCGCAGGATCCAGTTGGCCAATTGTAGGGGGGCAGGAGTCCGTGACTGGGGAATAGCCATGTGATTTGCAGCTAGGGGTCTGTCTACATCTTAGTCCTTAGCTTAGTATTTAGCGACCGGATCCTCATGGACGCAAGTGGGCTTGCTCTTAAGGGATCCCTGGGTTCAGCCCTAAGAGAAAAGTCTATCATCCTCTGGTTGCAAACTTGGGGGGGAGAAGGTCTAAAACTCGGCAGAATCAGGGTTCTAGCTCTTGTCTTTTTAGAGATAAGCGACAGAATAAGCATAGCCTTTGAGAGTTTCTAAAACGAGTTTTATTCTGGGCTATCTGAGGGGTTTTGCCATGATTAGTTATGTGCCAAATGGGATCCTAGTTGGGATCAAAAATGGGATCAAAGTCGGATCCTTGACGACAGTGGTTTCGATGTCTGGGTTGGCGGCTGTGGCGGATCTGGCCCAGGCGCAGCGGTTCTATGACACCAGGGGCCACTGGGCCTCGGCCTATATCGATGCTCTGGCGGGGGCGGGGGTGATCAATGGTTTCCCAGACGGTACCTTTCGGCCCAATCAACCGGTGACGCGGGCGCAGTTTGCCACGATTGTTAATGGTGGCTTTCAGTTGTCAAGTAACGCGGGTATGACCAGCTTTTGGGATGTGCCCCCGTCCCACTGGGCGGCGCGGGCGATCTCGACGGCGGCGGCCCATAATCTGGTGGCCGGTTTTCCGGATGGCAGCTACCGACCTGAACAGCCGGTGACTCGCACCGAGACCTGGGTGGTGCTGGTGAATGGTCTGGGATCCGGCGGATTGGGCTTTCAGCAGGCTGGCAATACCCAGGATCTGTTTGATCGCTACCGAGATGCTGCTGCCATCCCTGGATGGGCCGCCCCCAGTCTGGCCTTAGCGAGCCAAGCGGGGCTGATGGTCAATTACCCGGATCCGATGTTGCTGGAACCCAATCGAGCGGCAACTCGGGCAGAGGTGGCGGCCTTTACCTATCAAGCCATGGCCCAGCGGGGCAATTTGGGATCCATCGGTCAGGCGGCTCCCAGCAATCCAACTTTTGAGGTGCAGGTCTCAACGGTGGCAGCAGGAACCTTGATCCCGGTGGTCAGTACCGCTCCTGATCGGCTGCTGATTGCCCCCAATGAGACCCGGCCAGTGTCCATGATCGTCCAAAACCCGATTCGCAATAGCCGTGGGGATATCGTCGTACCCTTTGGATCCCGTGTGGATGGGCGGTTTGAGCCAGCGGTAGGGGGCAGCCGATTCGTGGCCGATACCGTCATCATCGACAATCAGGTCTTCTCCTTAGTGGCCCAATCGGACGTGATTGCCGATGTCAAGGATCCACGTCAGATCAACACCGGACAGGTGGCACAGGATGCCGCCATTGGAGCAGCGGCTGGGGCCATTTTGGGTCTGGTAACAGGAGATCGAGCCATTGCCACCGAGGAGGTTTTGGCAGCCGGGGTGGCTGGGGCCACCATTGGCAACGCCACTGCTCCGCGGGTATCGATTATTGATCCCAATCAAGCGATCAATATCCGGTTGATGCAAGACTTAGCCCTAGCCCGTTAGCGAACTTGGCTCACTTAGCCAACTGGGTCAAAGAACACAAAGGATCCCAGGTGTTGAAACATCCCTAGATCGTAACGGGTGACTCCACATAAATGGTGGGATCCTCAATCATAAAAGAGATGCCATAGGTGTTGAGTTTGGTGGAGATTTTTTCGTTGGCCAGCTCCAATAATCGCTTGCGGAGTTGGATGGAGTTCTGAGAGGATCCCAAGATAAAAAACGTCACTCTAGCGCGGGTGGTATGGCCATTTTTGTGAGCCATCAGTGAGATATTGGTACTGCCTGGGTCAATCCCAAATAGGGTATTGGTGCCATCTGTGATCACTTGTCTGACCAGAGCACCATCTTGCTCGCTCAGAGAACGACTGAAATCCAAATAGAGCAAAACCATCACTTTTTTAGCCAATGTCACATTTTCGATCACACTGCTGACCAAATCAGAATTGGGTACAATCAAAAGCGTATTTTTGGCGGCGGTACGGATCTTAGTAGAACGCAAGCCAATCGATTCCACCCGGCCCAGATCCCCTTCTCCACCAACTGGGTGAGGCAGACGGACATAATCTCCAGGATTAAAAGGACGATCCAGGTACAGGACAATGGTACTGAGCAATTGCTCCAAAATCTTTTGGGCCGCAAAAGCCACCGCTAAACCCCCGATCCCCAGACTGGCTAATAATCCCACCAGGTTAAACTGTTGAGACTGGGCAAAGAGTAGCAGTGCAATAAAGGCGATTACCACATCAATAATTGTATTGATCACCAAAACTAAGTCGTCCATATTGAGACCCAGTTTTTGAAATAAATCAATTCCATAAACGCTGACAAACTGTCGAAAGAGACGAGAGGTTAGCCAAGCTACACTACCAATCACCGCTAGATCCGAAAAAGGTTTGACCAACCCATAAAAAGATTGATAAGGCTGGATCCAAACCAGCGATAGCGAGACCAAAATCAGGGTTCCCGCAATCCGAAATAGATTTTGCAAGGGATCCACCAATGACCCATAGAGTTCGGCCACCCGATACGGAGAAAATCGCCGTATAATTCGATTGACAAGGCGGGGGGTATAGCGACCAATCAACAGAGAGAGAAATAGAAAAAAAGCAAACGTCGCTAAACGTGGAATCTCCTGCTGCCATTCTTCTAGTGGAAGCTGGCTAATAACTGCCCGAAAAAAACTTTGTAAAAAATCCATAGGATCCTCAAATCTTGCAATGGTAATCAGAATAATAAAATATAGTAAAATCTAAATTGTGATGGGAGAGTCCACATAAATAGTGGGATCCTCGATATCAAACGAGATGCCATAGTTTTTGAGTTGAAGGCTGATCTTTTCGTTGGCGATATCGAGTAATTGGCGGCGCAGATCCATCGAGACTTGGCCGGATCCTAAAATAAAGAAGGTACACTGGGCCTGGATCCGAAGGTTCTCCTCTGGCTGGGATCCTTGGGATCGAAAAGCAACATCTGTACTGCGGGTATCGATGCCAAAAATATCACTGGTACTGTCGACAATGACCTGTTTGATCAGTGCTTTTTCTTCATTGGTCAATTCTCGGTAAAAGGTCAGATAGAGAATCGACATCACTTTTTTAGCTCCTGTAAAGTTTTCGATATTCATTTGATTGAGGTTGCCATTGGGTACCACCATCAGCGTGCCTTTGCCAGAAACTCGGATCCGGGTGGAGCGCAGCCCAATTGATTCCACCCGTCCAAAGGTGCCATCCGGCAACCCAATGTAGTCATCCACCACAAAGGGCCGATCCACATACAAGACAATGCCGCCTAAGAGTTGCTCTAGGGTTCTTTGGGCGGCAAAGGCAATCGCCAAGCCCCCAATACCCAAGCTGGCAAACAGACCCACCACATTGATCCGATGGGTTTGGGCAAATAGAATGATTCCCAACACCACAATCACAAAGTTGGCAATAAACCTGCTGACAATAAACAGCTCGCTATTGGTTTTTCGTCCGCCCCGAAAGATGGCATTTAGTAAATAAACATCAAAAAACTGCTTAAGTAATCTCGTCAGTAACCATACCCCCGAAAGGGTTAGCAGCAGACTGATAGCGGTCTCTGTGATTTGCAGCCGCTCCCAACCCAGCACCAACACCGCCAGATCCGCCGCCACCAAAGCCAGCACCAATCCCACCCAGTTTTGATACGGATCCACCATCTCAGCCAACACTTCCCCTTGGGGGGTCAATTCGCGCAACACTGGCCGTGCTACCCTCGGCAGGATCCGTCCGATCCCAAATCCCAGGATCCCCGCCAATAGGATCCACGTAATATCCAACCCCAGTGGCAGCACCGCCATCACCTGTTTCATATCTGACTCCAGTTCGGCTCCTATCCAGACTGATCTGAATGGCTAGGATCCTGATTCCGGGACGATCCTACCCCATCTCTGATCAGAAGGCTGAGAACCAGACCGCCCTGCTCTACCCCTGAGAGAACGTAAACTTTGTCAATCGCTCTGTTGCTATATGTGAAAAAAAGCCGGGATCCTTCCTGAATTCCAGTGGATCCTTCTATAGTAAAAACTGAAGCCGCTTCAGACTGAAGTTGTGTTATCTATTTCGCTATCTATGAACTGAATCTCTGGCCTTCAATGTCTGTTGAGTCTGTTGAGAGTAGAGGTTCTGGATTAGATTTTTCGTACTTGAGTTGTCCATTCTTTCGCAATCAATTTTTTGCGATCAGCCTTTTGCACTTGTTAGGTTGCGCCTCAGCAGCACATTATCTCGTCTCAATCTTGCATCAGTCGCATCAATAGCCAAATTGAGTGACTTTAGCATCACAACACCAGCATTTGGAGACTATGTCATGGTTGGAATGACCCCACGCTTACAGCAGACTGGCAGTCAGTCGGCAGCAGCCCCCCACCCATGGGTTAGCCCGCCCCAGATCAAAACCCTAATTGTGGCCGTTGATGGATCCGGTCGGGCTGAGCAGATGGCCCAATCTCTGCTGCATTTGCCCCATTTTGCCAATCTCAATCTGATGCTGGTTCATGTGGTTAAGCCGCAGATCACCAGCACCATGGTTGCTGCCCACTGGCAACAGGCAGAGGATCTTTTGGCGGCAGCACAGGCTAGCTTTGCTAATCCTGACCGGATCCAAACTCGCCTGATGGAAGGGGATCCTAAGATAGTGCTCAACCAACTGGCTCAGAGGGAGCCGGATCCGCTGTTGATCTTGGGAACCAGCCAGCATCATCGCTTTGTGGCTATTTTTGAAAACTCCATCAGCCAATTTTTGTTTCAAACGGCTCAGTGTCCGATGCTGATGGTCAGAGACGACCTCTATCTCAAGCGGATCCAGCGGATCATGGTGGCCCTCAACCCCTCGGCTGCCTCTCAGGCTGCCCTGCAACTGGCGATCCAGATAGCTCAGGGGATCCAGGGTGCTCAGATCCAACTGGCACGAGTACAACTGGATACTGTTGGCACCACCCATGATCCGGTTATCGATCAGGCTATCCGCCAGCTCAGCCGCCATCATCTCGCCTATCAGGTGTTGCACGCAGTCGGCAATCCGGGGGCCGAGATCGCCCGACTCTCCAGCGAGAGTAATGCGGATCTGTTGCTGATGGGATCCCCCGATCGTCGGCCCAGGTTTGCCCGTGGCCTGCCGGACTTAGATCGCTTGTTTGGCAGCTCCACCTCCGACTATCTGCGTCAGCACAGTGCCTGCCCCGTTTTGATGGTGCGCTCGCAATCTAATCTCGACTAAAGGCAACACCGATCAGGATGCCTAGATCCTCCAATCGGTTTCTGCCTGGATCTGACTCGATGGCGAATGTTTGTGCTCTGGGGTGCTTCTGCCAAAAACTCTGCCCCGAGGCAACCCCTCTTCCCGATTTTCGTCCAATTAAAGCTAAGGTATTGGTTGAGTTTTAGGGATGAGGCGGTATGGCAGAACGGAGTCCATATCAAGTGTTGGGGGTTGCTGAAAATGCCTCTTTTGAGGATGTGCAGGCGGCCAAAGAGCAGTTGCTAGTCACCCATGCCGCCAATGAAGAGCAGCAGGAAAAAATCGAGCAGGCCTACGATCTGATCTTGATGCAGCGGTTTAAGCTGCGGCGGGAGGGCAAGATCCCTGTGCCAGACCGGATCCGCTTTGCCGAACGGGCCTCTGAGTGGGACGCGAGCAAAGTCTTGTTTGCCCCCCCCCCATCTTCTCGGCGCTGGCCCGGCTGGCTCGTGGGCTGGACGGATACCCCCAGTGCTCAAGAGGCTCTGACCAGCGCCGCCATTTTTGGGGGGCTGACCGCTTGGGCGATTTTGATCCCGATGACGGGGCCACCGACGCTGCAACTGTCTCTGGGATTATTTGCCTCCATCTGGCTCCTGTATCGCAAAGAAAAAAAGGCTGTCCGCTCGGTTCTGTTATCACTCGGATCCTTGAGTGCAGGCTGGTTTTTGGCCATCGGCATCGCAGACGTTTTACCGACGGGCGGATCCATCGCAGGATCTGGGTTGGTGGGGATCACCTTTGCCTTGATGTGGCTGGTGGTGCTGTTTTTGCGCTAGTTCCCATTGCGATTCCCATAACGCCAATTGCGTTACGCCAATTACGATTAAAACTGGGCCAAAACCTCTCTACTCCTCAGATCCATGTCTGCCACTGTTATCCCTGTCAAGCTGCCCCAAGCCGCCTACGATATCGTCATTGCCTCTGGACAACTGGAGCAACTGGGATCGCAAATGCGAACAGCAGGGCTGAAAGGGCGAGTCTTGGTGGTCAGCCATCCGGTGATCTTTGACTTTCATGGGGAAGGGGTGACCCACAGCCTCAAGGATGCTGGGTTTGACGTCCACACCTGCCTGCTCCCTGCCGGAGAAGAATACAAAACCCTCGGATCCCTGAGCCAGATTCATGATGCAGCCCTGGCGGCGGGATTGGAGCGATCCTCGACCATTGTGGCATTGGGGGGCGGGGTGATTGGGGATATGGCTGGCTTTGCAGCGGCCACCTGGTTGAGGGGGATCCCGTTTGTGCAGGTGCCCACGTCTCTGTTGGCGATGGTGGATGCCTCGATTGGGGGCAAAACAGGTGTCAACCATGCCAAGGGCAAAAACCTGATTGGAGCTTTTCACCAGCCCCGCCTAGTCTGGATTGATCCGCAGTTTTTGGCGACATTGCCCACCCGTGAATTGCAATCAGCCCTGGCCGAGGTGATCAAATACGGGGTGATTCAGGATCCGGAGTTATTTGCCTTTTTAGAAACACTGCCCACCCTCAGCCCCTATCAGGCGTTTGATCCGGCAGCCCTCGAACACATCCTGATCCGATCCGCTGAATCCAAAGCCCAAGTGGTGATGGCGGACGAAAAAGAAAGCGGACTGCGGGCGATTCTCAACTATGGCCATACCCTCGGCCACGCCCTCGAAAGCCTGACCCACTATCGTCAGTATCTCCATGGTGAAGCAGTGGCGGTGGGGATGGTGGCCGCCGGAGCCATTGCCCAAGAGCTGGGCTGGTGGGATCCTGATGCCGCCCACCGCCAACAGGAGCTGATCCGCCGGTGTGGCTTACCCGTGAGCTGGCCTGACGGGATCCCTGATCAGCAGGTTCAAAACGCCCTTCAAGCCGACAAAAAGGTCAAAGATGGTCGAGTTCGGTTTATTCTGCCCACCCGGATCGGCCATGTCCAGATCACCGATGCAGTCCCCAACAGGGTTATCCAGGCGGCGCTTGACCGGATCCGAGCCTAGAATCTGAGGGTCTAAGAGCTGAGACTGACTCTTGCCGCTTTCGTCTTCTAGCTTTCATCTTCTAGGTTGATCTTCGGCTCCGCCAGCGACTAGACCAGCAAAAATCAAATCAGCGTTGCCATCAAACATCAAAGATAGCCAGCTCCGCATCCGACCGACTGAGGGAGTAGGGGAACGTCAGGGTTTTGGTGTTGCCATCGGCATAGGTGTAGCGCACCCAAATCACCGTCTCTTCTAGCCTCAGTTCGGCCTGCCAATCCTGTCCGGATCCTTGAGTTGACCCCTGATACGACCATCGTTCAATCTCTTGAGGATCGCGGCGACATCCCATCTGGGCCAACCAGTTTTCCAAAGATACCAACGGATGACTGTAAAGTGGCACCTCAGGATCCGGCATCTTAATGGATTCGTTCATCCAATCCTCTCATCACATCCTCACAATTTGGCTCGAAACCCATTGGGGCTGAACTGGATGATCCCGCCGCGCCGTTTTACCGTGGTTCTTCGACCTGGAGGATCCAGTTTAGGGCTTAAGGCATGATTCGATAGTGTCCAGGATATTACGTCCAAGCTGAC
Organism: uncultured bacterium; assembly: GCA_964578595.1. Classification (GTDB taxonomy): domain Bacteria; phylum Cyanobacteriota; class Cyanobacteriia; order Thermostichales; family Thermostichaceae; genus JAAUUM01. The sequence goes on along the minus strand of CAZODP010000036.1, from coordinate 12,260 downwards.
CCGAAGGTAACCCAGACCACCTGGCAGACTGCTCACACACGCACACTCAACCCTAGTTGTCGAAAAGTATAGATCAGAAAAACAAAACGGCAGTCACCAACGCGGTAGGACTGAACTGATCATACCCCGATCATCAAACCGTTAAAACCGGGTTTTATTCCCCAGCATTGGTGAGCTTGAGGATCCCGTAGCCCAGGGCCAGTCCCACTAGCGTTAGGAGGATGGCGATGCCTGCGGTGCTAAAGATTTCGCTTGCCATGAGTTGTGTCCCTATGTGGATAGAGTTGAGATCCGATTTTTAAGATACGGCCTCCTTGTGATCCTGTGTGTAACAAAACCTTAATAGTGGGTTTTATAGTCAATGGGGGCAAAGCTGTCATTGGCCCACCAAGGCTTGGATCCCTCGATCTAAGAAAGCTCCTAAAGCCGGGATCTGCTGCGGATACCACACCAGTCGTTGAAATCCAGAGGCATAGGGGGGATCCTCAGGTTGGGGGGTGCTGGTGTAGCGGTAGCCCAAATTGGTTAAGAGGGCGATCAGGTAATGGCGGCGGTGACCCAGCTCCGGGATCCCATTTACGATCCCCACATTGCTGCCGTAGTGGGTGGTGAGGCCACTTTTGTGGGCAAAGGTGACTGTGGCTCGGTGCTGACAGGGGATGACATTGCGGCTGTAGGGCTGGATCACTTGATTATCCTGCAAGGTGACGGATCCAGCGGCTGCGATCCAGCGGCGGGGCAAACGGCTGGGGATCCCTGGGGCGATATCAGGAAAGCCACACAAAATCGTGGTGCTGAGGCAGTCGTGAAAGGCTTGCTGAGCCATCAGATGTTCCACCAAAAACCGGCGGGATCCAGAGCTGAGCAGATGATCCGGTTCGACTTGGGTGCCATCAGGCTGGATCCAGCCGGGAGACGGGGCCTTGGGATCCAGCAGCCATAGCAGCCGAGCACTCTCCCAAGCGGTCATATGAATCTGGCCTACACCGGATCCGGCTCGATTGAGAAAAGAACCATCACTGGGGCGGGTGCTGTTGATCTGAAGGGTGGTCAGTCCCAGGCTCTGAAACAGGCGATTGAGCCGATGATCGGGATTGGGACTCAGGATCCCATGCTGATGCAAAAGCTGGATCAGGGCGCAGGTGGCCCGGTCATCGCTGAGACAGAGCATCCGATCAAGCCAGTCTTGAATTGGGCGAGATTCAAAAGTATGGCCACTCTCCGTCGGATCCCCGCGATAGTCCCAAACGGTGTTGAGGTGGATTGTCCCCTGATCCCGCAATCTCAGGATCCCGATGCCCACCATCAGCTTGAGCACCGAGGCAGGGTAAGGGGAAATAAACGATTGAGTGGTCTGGCCCGGATCCCAGAGGCTGTTGGGCTGAGCAGCCTGTTCAGCACTGGGGAACCGATCCCAATCCCCCGGATCCTGGAGCCAGCGGATCCCTTGGGTTTGGAGGGTATCGGGGGCCAGCTCAACCCGGTGCCCCTCCGGGAAATCTGGCGAGAGCAGAATGTTGCCATAGACCGGATCCGCTGCCGGCGGAAACATTACTAGGGCCAGATCCAGATGGGGGGGGCGAGTCAAATACCCACCGCGGTGATAGTCATAGATGGATCCCCAGTCAAACTGTTGGATCCCCTGATCCAAGAGACGGTCAAGCGCGGATTGCAGATCGGGTGGCATGGGATGGAGTCGGGGTTCTGAGCAGTCGTTTGCAGAGACTTTCCAGATCTGACAGAGCAGCGGCCTGGATCCAGCTTTGAAAGGCACGGGCTTCTTGCAGCAGGGTCAGCCAGATGGGAACAGATTCGGATCCCTTGGAATGGGGAGGAGTAGCCCGGATCAGAGCCTGGGCCAGATCCAAGGGGATCCCCAGACTGAGGATGGCCGACGCCTGCCAAGTTTGCTGTT
>CAZODP010000036.1:3115-10245 GCA_964578595.1 uncultured bacterium | reverse complement strand
ACCGGGATCTGGATCGGCACCAGTTGAGGCATCAAGATCAGTTGACAGGGCTGAACCTGGTGCAGCAAGGTTTGCAGGGATGAGGGGGTGCTGGGCCAAGCCTGAAGGTGGAGGATCTTGGCTCTGGGCCAATGCAGACCGGATCCGTCAAAGATCACGGCTTGGGGATCCGGCGACTCAGGCTGGCTAGAGGCAGCATGATCAGGGGCATATTGACGCTGGTCTTTGATCTGAAATGGGATCCCGGTGACGGGGGTGAGGGTCTGGGATCCGGCAGGACGGATATCTTTGATCACACCACGCCAGATTTGATTTTGAAAATCGGTCGGCTCCACCACAAAGGCCACATCCAAGTGATCGTGGCGATCCAGCTCAGAGAGACGATCTCCCTGGCCCCACCCCCACAGCCGCCGGGATCCCACCTGGAGGGCCAGATGTTCGCCATTGCGGGATAGGCCCAGCGTGGTTTGCCGAGCTTGGTTGCGATGATTGGGCAGATTGAGCAGGGCAATCACCGGGCGCGGGTGGCCATGCCCAAAGGGTTCGAGGGGCTGAAGCTGCTCAAAAATCTCCGTCACAGCCTCTTCTGGGGTTTGACTCTCCAGCAAATTTGGATCCAGAGCAATTTCGATCACCAAAGTGCGGGTGACATCGCCGCTGGCCAGCCGGGATCCTAACTCTTGGGTCAGGGCCGCCTGCAACGCCCCAAGATTGTCGAGGGAGACCCGCAATCCCGCCGCCATCGGATGGCCCCCATGACTGAGCAACAGCGGATCCACCGCATCCAAGGCTGCCGCCAGATCCACCGTGGGCACCGACCGCCCGGATCCGGCTGCCTCCTGTGCCCCGATCCCCAGCAATACCGCCGGGCAGCCGTAGGTTTCCGCCAGTCGGGCTGCCGCGATCCCCAGCACCCCCCCATGCCAGCCCGCCTGAGCCAGCACTATCCCCCCTTTGTCCGCCAGATTTTGCCGTTCCACCTGCTGTCTGGCCTCCTGCACCACAATTTCAGTCAGGCTTTTGCGCTCCTGATTGGTGGCCAAAAATTGATCGACTAGGGCCACGGCTCGCCCTGAATCCACCGTGGTCAATAGCTCCACCGCCAGCCGGGCATCATCCAGCCGTCCGATGGCATTGAGCTTGGGAGCCAGCTTAAAGGCCACATCCGTCGCCGTCAGATCAGAGGTCAGTGGCCCCTCCATCACCGTTTCTATCAAGTGTTTAAGGCCCTGACGGCAGGTACGGGACAAAACGGGCAACCCCCGCTGCACCAAGTACCGACATTCCCGCCGCAACACCGCCACATCCGCCACAATCCCCACCGTGGCCAGATCCAGATAGCTCAGGATCCCTGACTGCCCCAAGGTCTCAGACCCCAAAACCTCAAACAGGGCCTCCGCCACCTTGTAGGCCACCCCCACCCCCGGTAATACCCGCAAGGGATGCTCCGGATCCAGTCGCAAGGGATTGATCACCGCTAGAGCGGCAGGCAAAGGTGTGGGCAGCAGGTGATGATCAGACACAATCACATCCACCCCCTGAGCTTGGGCTTGCTCAATCTCGGCATGGTTGCTCACCCCGCAATCCACCGTGATGATCACCCCGACTTCGTTGGCAGCCAGGATCCGTTCCAGTCGGCCTAAGTTGAGTCCGTGGCCTTCCTCTGAGCGCAGCGGGATTGTGAAATCTACGTCAAACCCCAACGAGCGCATCGCCGTCAGCAACAGGGCGGTACTGGTGACCCCATCACAGTCAAAATCCCCCCAGATCAAAACTTTCTCGGTCTGCTGACGTGCCCTAACCAATCGTTGCACCGCCCGCTCCATATCCGGCAGCTCAAAAGGGGATGCCGGTACATAGTGATCCGGATCCAAAAAGGCATCCACCTGATCGCTCAGATCCCGTAGAGCCAGGATTTTGGCGGCATACTTTCCCACCTGATGGGCCAACTCAGGGCTGTAGGTGGGGGGCAAAGGTCGCAGTTCCCAGCGGTAGCTCATGGAGGGCACCCTAGATGTATCGAGACTTACTATACCAACCTGCATCAACTGATGGGGTTCAAAATGGTTTCAACGCCGGGATCCCAGCCATTGGGTCAGCAACCCCTCGATCAGATCCGACAGCTCCGCCACACTGGCCTCAGGATCCTCCAAAAGAGCCTGTTTCACCGCTCGATGGGTCTGCCGCTGCAGATAGATCGAGACCTTGATGTAGTCGGGACTGGGGTTAGGTTTCAGCTCCACAGCCTTCAATTCCATCGCTTTTGCTCTCAAGTCTAGGGCAGATGGGATCCCTGGGGTGGCCACATAGGCCTGAGGGCTGAGCTTTTTGGGGGCAGGCAAACCAGAAGATTGGGTTAAGTCTTTTGGGGGGTCAGTGATAGAGCTTTTAGATGCAAAACCTTCCAGTTCCAAAGGTTCCGGTTCAACACCAATCCCACTGGGATCCGGCCTCTGATCTGGTGGCAGCTCGGGTGATGATTCTGGTGCCGACTTCGAGGGGGATCCCGATGACGCTTGCCCTGATGACGCTTGGGAGAGTAGTTTTTTAAACTTACTCATGGCAGAATCTCCCGTCCCACCGCCACGTAGTCACTCCAGGCATTTTTGGCCCGTGGATCGGCCACCTCATAGACTGGGATCCCTTCCAGGGCTGCCTTTTGGTAGGCCACCAAACGCCGGATCTGAGCCTTAAACAGGGGTACCCCCGCCTCCTTGAGAAAGCTGCGGGCCTCCGCCCCATCGCGACTGGGCCACGGAGGGATCAAAGTCAGCAACACTTTGTAGCGGCTGGCCTGTAGGTCTCGCAATGCCTGCACCGTCAGCATCAGGGCATCAAGGGCCAAAGCATCCGGCGAGCAGGGCAACACCAATAGATCACAGCGGCTGACCAATCCGGCCAGGTGCTCCGAGGAAGGTCGAGCTTGCGTATCCATCAAAATGTGCTGCGCTCCACTCGCCGACAAAGGTTGGGCAAAGATCTGCTCTGTGACCCCCACCTGCAAAGCTCCGATCTGTCCCCGCGATGTCCAACGGGAGGCCGACCGATTCGGATCCCCGTCTAATAAAAGGGTGGATCCTTTTTGGAGCATATAGTAGGCCAGATGAACGGCTGTGGTGGTTTTGCCCACCCCTCCCTTGAACCCTACAACGGCGATGATCATGCCTTTCCCGCCTGACTTGATAGCCTGACCCCATTACCCTACCAAGTCCTACCAGCTAAGGATCCGGTTTTGGGCTGCCGAATCGCTGACAGCTCGGCCCGCCAAAGGAATCTGGGTCATCTACCCCAAAGCCTGTGATAAGATAAAGATTACCAAAGAAATAAAAAAGCTTTGGCTGACCACAACAAGGGGGCGTAACGGCTTCGACGGGATAGGGAAGCAGGGTTTTTGATCCAGGCCGGGACTGAGTTAATCCCGTTAACAACTGACTCAGCACATGTAAGTGCGAACAACATCGTTCCTTTTGCTCGCAAGCAAGCCGTCTTGGCTGCTTGATCCTCCCTAAAAACTAGGATTTTCGAGCACCATCTGATGACCCCATTAAGTCAGTTTGGTTAACCCCAATGGGTGCAGCTTTGGTTTTTGTGGTGGCGGAACCTCAGCTTAAGACTTAGCCCCAAGGCTCTCTGTCAAGCCTAACGACAGATATCTGCTCAAGAGACATTTGAGCTAAGCCTGTGAACGAGGGATCCCCCAGTAGCTAGATCCGGACATGGGTTCGACTCCCATCGCCTCCATCTTCAGACCATCCAGTATCGACAGCCCTCAGAGGGTATGGCTGATTCTGGGTATGGTTTGGCGGCTGAACCACGTGCAGACTCATACAAAAGTTGCTGAATTGATGCCACGATTCAGCAACGCCGATTTTTGATCCTGTTAACAGTTTTACTGAGCGCAATAGGATGAAAAGGCCATCCCGCTAAACCGCTTCTAGCACCACGGATCCTGAGGGAGCGGCCCCATCGGGTGAGTCTTCGAGGGTCACCTTGAATCCCCGCAGATTGGGGTCAAACAATTCAGGATATTCCTCCGGGTTGATATCAAAATTGACCACCATTGAGGGCTGATTGGCGGGGATTGCCTCTCCGCAGGGCACAGGCTTGGATCCCACCATCGCCCAGAGTCGCAACACTTGGTTGTCGGTGGCTGCGGGCAAGTTGTAAAAAGCCAAAGAGGCCTGTTGCATTTGTGGATCAAACATCAAGCGGCCCGTAGAAGCAGGATCCATCATGCCCTCAAAAGCAAATAGACGAGCATCAGAGGATTGAAAGGCCGTCAGTAGGGTCTGGGTGCTAGCCAACTGCTGCTGAAGCTGAAACGAATGCCAGCCCAAGCCCACCACCAGTGCTGCTGCCACCCCATTGGCCAGCCATTGCCAGTTCTGTGGGGATCCCTGCCGCCATTTGGCCATCGAGATCACGGCCTGGGATTGGGATTGGGATTGGGCAACGGCCTGCAGCAGATTTTGCCGCAGCATCGGCGGAGGATCCGCTGCCGAAAAGGCATTGATCACCAAACTCAGCGAGGACTCAATCGCGGCGATCTCAGCTTCAAGTTCGGGCTGATCGATCAGCAATTGCCGACACTGCTGTAGTTCGTCGGGATCTAGATCGCCACAGACATAGCCCGCCAACAATTCATAGATCGAATCAGAGAGTTTGTTCATGGCTTAATACATCTAAAGACAGAAAAGGGATTAGTATCTGGCGCAATTTGAGCAGTCCTTGGCGGGTGCGGGTCTTGACAGTGCCCAGCGGGAGATTAAGTTGGTTGGCGATCTCACTTTGGCTCAGCCCTTGGTTGTAGGCCAGCTCAATCACCTGCCGTTGCGGATCCGGAAGCTGGGTCAGAGCTTGCCGCACCTGCTCAGAACGCTCTCCTGTCAGGGCTTGATCCAGAGGCAGTGCTGTGGTCTGACTGGTTTTTTCGCTGCGGCCCCACCGCTCCAACAACTTGAGTTGTCGGCCCCGCTTACGAATTTTGTCGATGGATCGAGAGCGAGTCATGGTTACCAAATAGCTTACGCAATGACGACAATCAGGGTTACGCTCAGCATTTTTCCAGAGGGACAAAAAGATCTCCTGGGTGAGGTCTTCGGCCTCCTGCGGGTTTTTGAGGATCTTGAGGCCCAAACCGTAGACCATGCGGCTATGCCGATCATAGAGAGCCGCCAATGCAGCCTGATCCCTGGCTTTGAGGGCATTAAATAGCTCCTCATCAGTCCGATGGCGAGGGGCAAATGATTCCATAGGAGGCTGTTCCAGATTAAGGTTGAAGCCGAAGGCCCCGCTTCCTTTTACGATATCTCAAGGCATCCTATAGAATAGACGACCCAGTTAGCTCTTTGGATTTAAGGTCACTGGCTGAGTTCAAAAGCCGACCGGATCGGATCCTCAGCATGGATCATCCAGATACCAGGGGCTTCCGGCTTCCCCATTGTTGAGATCATTAGAGTCATTTCAGGATCCCGTTTGTCTATGGTTACCGAAGGCTTTTTTCTGTCTCCTGTGGCTGTCTCCACCTTGTTGATGACAGCGTTGTTAGGGATTGGGTTGTTTTTTTTCATCCGCGCCTCTGGCAAAGATCGAGTTGAAAGCCGCCGTTACCAAACGCTTCAGCCCCTCGAAACCCTTGGATCCGGACTAAAGAATTACCTGGTGGGGCGAGGCTATCGTCTGGTGTCGGCGGAACCCAGCGGCATTGCTACTTTTGAGGGACAGGCTCAGCCAAGTGGATTTTTGGCGGCCCTGCTGACGGTTTTGGCTGGGGCAGGCTTGGGCTGTTTGGCGATGGTGCTGCAAACTTTGTTCCCTGGGTGGGGGCGGCTGGCTTGGCTGTTGCTGACGGCGGCCCCTCTAGCGGGCGACTACTACCGTTTCCGCAATCAACGGCTGGAAACCATCCGCCTCAAGATTGAGCAACTCAAAATCGAACCTGCGGATCCAACCGATGGGATCCAAGCTCTGGTTTTGATCTCTGGACACCGGGATGAACTAGACGAGCTAGAGCAACACTTTGGTCTGGACTGGTCGGACTAGGGATCCTCAGATCTGGGGCATCTTGAAAGCTATGGCTACCTATATGCTAGGGTGATGGTTGTCATTAAAATCGCACACTCGACACTACGGGTGTTTTGCTCGGCCATACATAGGGATCCGGACTCTTTTGGGTCTGTTGATTCTGCCGGGTGAGATCACGTCGGGTGGAGGTTTAACCCGCAGGAGACCCAAATTCATGAGCGTTGTTACACTGCCTCAGTTGCTGGAGGCTGGGGTTCACTTTGGCCACAAGGCCAGCCGTTGGAATCCCAAGATGCGTCCGCACATTTTTACGGAGCGCAACGGGATCCACATTATTGATCTGGTGCAAACCGCCCGCTACATCAACGAAGCCTACGAATACATCCGCAACGCTGCCGACAGCGGCAAAAAGTTTCTGTTTATTGGCACCAAGCGGCAGGCGGCAGGGATCATTGCCATGGAGGCCAAGCGGTGCGGTAGTCATTATGTCAATCACCGCTGGCTGGGGGGGATGCTGACCAACTGGACCACCATCAAAACCCGGATCGACCGGCTCAAAGAAATTGAAGAGATGGAGACCTCCGGCATGATGGATCGCCTGCCCAAGCAGGAGTCTGCCAAGCTGCGGCGGGAGCTGGTCAAGCTGGAGCGCACTTTGGGGGGCATCAAGATGATGCGCAAGCCCCCTGATGTGGTGGTGGTGGTGGATCAGCGGCGCGAATCCAATGCGATTCAGGAATGTGTCAAGCTGGGGATCCCGATTGTGTCTTTGTTAGATACCAATTGTGATCCCGATTTGAGTGATGTCTCGATTCCAGCCAATGATGATGCGATTCGCTCCATCAAGCTGATCATCAGTGTCTTGGCCAACGCCATCTATGAGGGCAAGCATGGCGAACTGGACACCAGCGATGACGATGAGTACGACTACGCTGGAGCCATGGACGACTATGACGATGAGGCCGAAGACGATGGAGAAGGCTCTGACGAAGAGTAGTCTCCGGTCTTACCCCTAGAGTTGAACCCTAAGGTAGACCTGTGGCGTTTCTGGTTTTTTGAAGGCTGGGAACGCCACCTATTGAGGTTGATTACAAAATCTGCTCATA
>CAZODP010000036.1:0-3015 GCA_964578595.1 uncultured bacterium | reverse complement strand
CTAAGCTAGATTGAACATCGACTCCAGACTGTCTCTACTGCACGGATCCGTGCTCTACCTGTGTTGCCTACCGTCAGACGATCCACCCTTCAGCCCGCACGGGTGAGGCGGGTACTGCCAGACTCGATTGCCGCTGAGCTGGGGATTGAGCCAGGGGATAGCCTGCTGTCGATCAATGGGGAGCGGCCTCGTGATCTGATCGACTATCAGTTTTTGATTGCCGATGAAGAGCTGGAGCTGGAGATCCTGGATGCGGCAGGGCAAGTGCATCAGGTGGAGCTAGAAAAAGACTTTGATGATGACCTGGGGATCGAGTTTGAGACGGCTCTGTTTGATGGTCTGATCCAGTGCAACAATGCTTGTCCATTTTGTTTTATCGATCAGCAGCCTCCTGAGACTCGGGCCACGTTGCACCTCAAGGATGATGACTATCGCCTCAGTTTTTTGTATGGCAGCTATCTGACTCTGACCAATCTGCCGCCTGCCGAATGGGATCGGATCGCGCGCTTGCGTCTGTCTCCTCTGTATGTGTCAGTCCATGCCACTGAGCCGGAGGTGAGAGTCGCCCTCCTCAAAAATCCCCGTGCTGCCCAGATCCTCGATCAACTGGCCTGGTTTCAGAGCCACCGGATCCAGATCCATGCCCAAGTGGTGGTTTGTCCAGGGCATAACGATGGGATCCATCTCACCCGCACATTAGAGGATCTGGCCCGGTTTTACCCGCCTGCCGATCCAGACGGGATCCCAACGGTGCTCTCGGCGGCGGTGGTGCCCGTGGGGCTAACCCGTTTTCGTCCGCCGGGGCATGAATTGGTGGGGATAGATGCCCAGTTCGCTCGGCAGGTGATCCAACAGGTGGAAGCGATCCAGGAGCAGTTTCGGGCCAAGTTGGACACGACCTTTGCGTGGCTGGCGGACGAATGGTATCTGTTGGCGGGTCAACCGCTGCCCCCAGTCAGTCACTACGAAGACTACCCCCAATTGGGAAATGGGGTGGGATCCCTGCGGCTATTTTTGAACCAGTTTGAGCATGTCCATCTGCCCGATCGTCTGCCCCAGCGGATCCGGGGCTTGTGGATTGTGGGAAATGCGGTGGGAGAGGCGTTTGGCCCCATTGTGGAGCGGATGAATCAGATTGAAAACTTGCACTTGCAGCTCTTGTCTGTGGCCAGTCAGTTTTGGGGTACACCCCTGACCGTAACGGGTCTGTTGACCGGATCCGATATTGTCCGGGCATTGCAGTCAGTAAAGTCAATCAACAAGACCGAGCTGGACGTGCTGCTTGTGCCCGCAGTCACCCTCAAAGATGGCGAGCAATTTTTAGACGATCTGAGCTGGCGCGACCTAGAACAGCAGTTTGGCATCCCGGTGATCCGAGTCGATGGGGGGCCGGATGGCTTGCTCAAGGGGATCCAAGGGTTTCAACTCCGGGATCCGGCTCCAGGAAGGGTCGCCCGCTCACAGTAGAAACAACACCCCAGAAACAACACCGCCTAGAATCCGCCTAGAATAGAGAGACACGCAACAGGTTAGAGTCCGCATGATACCTACCGTTATCGAACAATCCGCCCGGGGCGAACGCGCTTTTGATATCTACTCGCGGCTGCTGCGGGAGCGCATTGTGTTTTTGGGCACCCAGGTGGATGACACCATTGCCAACTTGATCGTGGCCCAGATGCTCTATTTAGAATCTGACGATCCAGAAAAAGATATCTATCTCTACATCAATTCACCGGGGGGCGGTGTCTATGCCGGGATGGCCATCTATGACACCATGCAGCATATTCAGCCCCAAGTCTCCACCATCTGCATTGGGCTGGCGGCCAGTATGGGGGCTTTTTTGTTGGCAGCCGGGGCCAAAGGTAAGCGGATCGCACTACCCCATGCCCGGATCATGATCCACCAGCCGCTGGGAGGTGCCCAAGGCCCTGCCACGGATATTGAGATCCAGGCCAACGAGATCCTCTACATCAAGCGCACCCTCAATCAGATTTTGGTAGACCACACAGGCCAGTCCCTAGAACGGATTGAGCGGGATACTGACCGGGATAACTTTATGACCCCAGAGCAGGCCCGCGATTACGGTTTGATCGACCAGGTAATCTCCAAGCGGCCCCAGCCCACTCTGGCTGCTGTCAATTAGTTCACGGCACAGGTTATTTCTCCCAAAGGATCCTGAGCTACTCGTTAGTTATGGGCTTGTCTCTTGTCCCCCGCCTTACATGGGTCAGCATTGCTAGGGGGGCAAGCGACCCTTGTCCATCTATTCGGATCCCGATTCGATAGTGCGTTTTAGCTGTATGCGGGGACTCAAGGTGGAGCAGGTGTTGTCGGCTTGAGGACTTCGATAGAGTGGAATCAGTAAGGTCAACAGGGGATCCAAGAAAAGGCTGTATCAAGATGTCTGGCGACTGCCGGAGTACGATTGGTTTCACCCTGAGACTTTGGAGTTTGCAGGATTTCGGCTGATAGAAGGTCAGCATGAGCCAATAGAGCCGGTGGCAGAGGGGAGGGTGCCAAGTCAGGAGTTGGGGTTACAACTGGGGATCCATGGGAGCAAATTGAGGTGGTTTACGGGTGAGGGTGAGTTGATCCCGCTGCCCGAGGAGGCAGAAAGACAGCGGGCTGAGAAGTTTGCCCAAAAGCTACGGGAATTGGGATTGGATCCCGAGCAAATCATGTGAGCTGATTTTTGGGAGAAGACATGATGGTGCTTTTGACCGAACCCGTGATGACGCTGGAGGAGTTTCTGGCCTTTGATGATGGCACCGAGGCGAGCTACGAGCTTGAGAATGGGAGTTTGCGACAGATGCCCAGCGAGAGCGATCAAAACCAGCGGATTGCCACATTTTTACTGCTTTATTTTGCGCAGACAGGGATCCCATTTTATCGCTTGCGCATGGGCTTAGAGGTGGCGGTGAGTGGGGCGTTGGCCACAGTTCGCGTGCCAGATTTGACAGTGTTGAGCGAGGAGGGGGCAGAGCAACTCAAAGGATCCCCCCGGTCTCTGGTCAC
>CAZODP010000035.1:24762-27554 GCA_964578595.1 uncultured bacterium | reverse complement strand
CCGGGCACTAAGCTAACAGGCCGACCCTTCAGTTCCACAATCAGATATGGATTATTTCGAGTATGCAAAAATACATCGTCACCGATCTTTTTTCGAGCTGCTAAGTCAGGAATTTTTCTTGCCCCCAGCCCGTATTTTGAGATGACATCTCCTGTCTCAAACCCCAATGCCTGTAGCAGTGGAGGGGCAAAAATCTGCTCAACAATAGATTCTTTGGCGCCAGGGGGCAGTTGTTTCCAGGCTTGTACCAGATCCATGTTCATAAGACTAGCGAGTGGTGTTAGATTTAATTCTAGCCACACTTTAGCAGAGCAATGTCATTAAGGTAACAAGCGCCTGCCCCAAGAGGATAAAGACAGATGATCTCTGAAGGTAAGGATCCGCTGGTCAGGACTTTTCAGCCTTGGGTCGATGGATCACTCGCCAAGACAAGGGCAGCAATGAAGAGGCCGCCAGATTCTTGATCACATCCCCCGGCAAAAAAGGAACTAACCCACGCATCAAAACATCCCCTACCCCCATATATTGACCCGTAATCTGGAGCCAGACTCCCAACCACAGGGATCCCAAGCTCAAAATCAGGGTACTGGAGATAGCCATAGCCCCAGCCATCTTGAGGGGATTGCGATCACACCCCCACCGCTCCACCATCCAGCCCATCAGAGCCGCTGCCAGCACAAAAGCCACCAGATAGCCCCCCGTCGCCCCCGCCAAGTGGCCCCAGCCGGATCCCCCCCGCGAAAAAAACGGTAATCCCATCAACGCTTGAGCTAAATAGGTCAAGAGAGCAATAGCCCCTAAACGGGATCCCAATGTTGCCCCGATCAATGCCACTGCCAGGGTTTGACCTGTGATGGGCACCGGTGTAAACGGTAGCGGGATTGCCACCTGCGCCATCAAAGCCATAAACCAACTGCCCCCCAATACCAGCATCACATCCCGCCTCAGGGTGCGCCGAGGCATGAGGGTTGGCAACAAAGGGGTAAAGGTGCTGAGATTTTGCATAGGGTCGTTGTTGTGAAACGCACTGAGTGATCCAAACCTGACTATGGCAGGATCCCTGTCCCCAAATCAAGCCATTTCCACCGCTTGCCGACAGCTTCGTTGCGGCTGTTCTCTCTATTCTGTTGGCGGAGCTGAAATAGAATAGCTAAAAATGATACTACACTAGCTAAAGCCCAGTTAGTCTGTCAGAATATGACCGACCCAACCCTTTCCCTCTGCCTATGTTTGACATCGCCACCGCCCCAACAGCCCCAACTACCGTTCCACCCACCCATCAGCCTGGCGAGCAGCGTCCGTGGGGAACCTTCACTGTGCTCGAAGAAGGTGCAGGCTACAAAATTAAGCGGATCGTTGTGTTGCCAAAACACCGTCTCAGCCTTCAGATGCACTACCATCGCAGTGAGCACTGGATTGTGGTTTCTGGCACAGCCCTAGTCACCTGTAATGGCCATGAAACTTTACTCAACTCCAATCAGTCCACCTATGTGCCTCCGTGTACCAAGCATCGGCTCGAAAACCCTGGGGTCATTCCTCTAGTCTTGATCGAAGTCCAAAATGGCCAGTACCTGGGTGAAGACGATATCGTACGCTTTCATGACGACTATGCTCGGATCCCTCAAAACCCCTAGGGCTGGGATCCGATGTATCACGATTTGCTTTTGGGCCGATAGCAGCGGGTGGTGATCAGATAGGGGTGAAAGATCTCCACAAATTGGCTTTGCAATACTTCAAAAAAGTGCTCGATCACCCGCTCATCATCAAGGTGAAAGGGAAACTCCTGGCGGAAACCCTTGAAGAAGTACCAGTTGGTCACCAGCCGTCCCTTTGGAGCCAGCCAGCGGTGAAATTGCTGAATCTGGGCCACCGGATCCGGCAGATGCTCCAGCACATCCAGGCAAATGATGCCATCCACAGAAATCCCGTCTGGACAGGTGGCCGGGCAGATAATTTTATCTTGAAGTCCCAATTGCTCCGCCCGATAGGCAACCAATTTTTGGTGCAGAGGATTCAGATCCCAGTAAACCACCCGATCCACCTGAGGACATAGAGCCGCTGCCAGCGTATGGGTGCCGATGCCGCCCCCAAAGTCCAGCACCGTTCCGCGCATTTGATCTGCCACCAACCGCAGCGTATCGCCAATGTAGTCACGGCTATTGAGATGCCACGCCGCCAGCTCCAGAATATGCAGGGATCCCACCTGATCTCGATAAAAGCTATCGACGCTACTCCAGTCAAAATCACGCCGCCCCAGCCGTGCCAACTCCGCTTGACTGTGGGCCAGTTTCGCCCTCAAATCATGGGGATCCAACTCCAAAAAGCTCTGGAGATGAGCCTCAAGATCAAAGGCATCCTCCCAGTAACGGCTCAGCACAGAGGGTGTTGGGGCAAACGCGGTCAAAATATCCAACCAAGCTCTATAGCTTCACTTCAATGTCCACACCAGCCGGCAGATCCAACTTCATCAGAGCATCAATGGTCTTGGATGAGGGCGAATAGATGTCAATGATCCGGCGGTGAGTGCGAGTCTCAAAATGCTCACGGGAATCCTTGTCCACGTGAGGCGAGCGCAGCAAGCAGTAGATCCGGCGACGAGTGGGCAACGGGATCGGCCCCACCGGAACCGCCTGAGTGCGGGTGGCCGTATCCACAATCTTGTCGCAGGAGGTGTCCAGTAGCCGGTGGTCGTAAGCCTTGAGCCGGATCCGAATTTTTTGTTGGGTCAGGGTAGCCATGTTTTGTGAGATTAGGGTTTAGGAGACCAAACAATCGAGGGGACAAGAGCAGCA
>CAZODP010000035.1:0-24662 GCA_964578595.1 uncultured bacterium | reverse complement strand
GCAGCAATGGTTTCTCTTGACTGCCCCTCGACTGTTACAAGTTCGATATGAGTAACGGCTATTGCAGGATCTTGGACACCACACCGGCACCCACGGTGCGGCCACCCTCACGGATGGCAAAACGCATCCCTTGCTCAATGGCAATGGGCTGAATCAGCTCCACCGTCATCTTGATCCGGTCACCCGGCATCACCATCTCAGGCTGGGATCCGTCGTCAGCGGTGAACGCCGCAATGGTTCCAGTCACATCAGTGGTTCGCACATAAAACTGAGGCCGATAACCGGAGAAGAATGGAGTGTGACGGCCACCTTCCTCTTTTTTGAGGATATAGACCTCAGACTCGAAGTTGGTGTGGGGGGTGATGGACTTGGGCTTAGCAATTACCATGCCCCGCTCAATATCAGCCTTCTGGATCCCCCGCAGCAGGATACCAATGTTGTCGCCAGCCATCCCTTCTTCTAGGGTTTTCTGGAACATTTCCAGGCCCGTCACTGTGGTAGACCGGGTATCCGCTAAGCCCACCAGCTCCACCGTCTCACCCACCTTGACCTTGCCCCGCTCAATCCGGCCCGTGGCCACCGTACCGCGACCGGTGATGGAGAAGACATCTTCCACCGCCATCAAGAAGGGCTTGTCAATATCGCGCTCAGGGGTGGGCACATAGGAGTCAACCGCGTCCATCAACTCATAGATTTTGTCCACCCAAGGATCATCGCCCCGCTTGGTGGTGGGATCTGCAGTCACCTTCTCCAGAGCTTTTAGAGCGGATCCCTTGACAATAGGAATATCGTCTCCAGGGAAATCGTAGATGGAGAGCAGCTCCCGCACTTCCAGTTCCACCAGTTCCAGCAGTTCCTCGTCATCCACCATGTCCTCTTTGTTCAAAAAGACCACCAGGTTGGGCACCCCCACCTGACGAGCCAAAAGGATGTGCTCGCGGGTTTGAGGCATGGGGCCATCGGCAGCAGACACCACCAGGATGCCGCCATCCATCTGGGCCGCACCCGTGATCATATTTTTCACGTAGTCCGCATGGCCGGGGCAGTCCACATGAGCATAGTGACGGTTCTCGGTCTCGTATTCGACGTGGGCGGTATTGATGGTGATCCCCCGCGCCTTTTCTTCAGGAGCGGCATCAATGTCGTCATATTTGCGGGCTTTGGATTGGCCCAACACCGACAGAGTGGTGGTGATCGCCGCCGTCAAAGTGGTTTTGCCATGGTCAACATGACCGATGGTGCCGATATTGACGTGGGGCTTGTTTCGCTCGAACTTTGCGCGTGCCATTGTGCTCTTACTTCCTTCCTTCGTAAATCATTTGAACTTGAACAGGTTACCAGTCAGACAATCAGCCTATCAATGAGTTGTTACTAATTCATGGCCAATTAACTGTTGCTTTTGTTCTTGGCGATGATCGTCTCCGCGATATTGCGGGGCACTTCATCATATTGAGAAAACTCCATCGTAAAGGTGCCGCGCCCTTGGGTCTTGGAGCGGATGTCGGTGGCATAGCCAAACATCTCTGAAAGGGGTACTTTGGCCACCACCTTCGAGAGTCCCTCATCGGTGGTCATCCCTTCCATCTGACCCCGTCGAGAGTTGATATCCCCAATCACATCTCCCAAGAAGTCCTCGGGAACTTCCACCTCCACTTTCATCATCGGCTCCAGGATCACAGGAGCAGCCCGCTTGACAGCCTCTTGCAAAGCCATGGATCCGGCAATTTTGAAGGCCATTTCGTTGGAGTCCACATCGTGGTAGGAGCCATCCACCAATGTGGCCCGCACATCGATCAAGGGATATCCAGCCACAACGCCAGTTTCGCAAGCCTCCTTGATCCCCTGTTCAGCCGGCCCCACATATTCTTTGGGCACCACACCGCCAACAATCTTGGAGACAAACTCAAAGCCTGTGCCTGGCTCAGCCGGCTCAAGGTCAATCACCACATGACCATATTGACCGCGACCCCCACTTTGACGGACAAACTTGCCCTCCACTTTGGTGACCGGCTTGCGGATGGTTTCTCGGTACGCCACCTGCGGGGCACCCACATTGGCCTCCACCTTGAACTCCCGCAGCATCCGATCCACTAGGATTTCCAGGTGCAGCTCACCCATGCCAGAGATCACCGTCTGGTTGGTCTCCGGATCCACCATCACCCGGAAGGTAGGATCCTCTTCTGAGAGGGATTGCAGAGCTTTGGAGAGCTTATCGAGATCCACCTTGGTTTTGGGTTCCACCGCCACTGAGATCACCGGCTCAGGAATAAACAGAGATTCCAGGATGATTGGGTTTTGGTCATCGCAGAGGGTGTCACCGGTGAAGGTATCCTTAAGACCCAAGACAGCTCCTAAGTCACCCGCTCGCAGTTCGTCCACTTCGATCCGATCATCAGCCCGCAGCAGGATCAAACGCGAGACTCGCTCCTTTTTATTCTTGGAGGCATTGTAGGCATAGGTGCCTTTGCTCAAAACACCGGAGTACATCCGCACAAAGGTCAGGCGACCATAGGGATCCGCCATGATTTTGAAAGCCAAGGCTGACATCGGCTCATCATCCGAGGATGAACGGGTCACCTCAGTGCCATCCGGCAACATCCCTTTGATGGCAGGAACCTCATTGGGGGCGGGCAGATAGTCCACCACTGCATCCAGCAGCCGCTGCACACCTCTGTTTTTGAAGGCGGATCCGCACAACATCGGCATCATCTGGCCACTGATGGTGGCTTTGCGGACAGCAGCCATCAGCTCTTGTTCAGAGAGGGCATCCCCTTCTAAATATCGCTCCAGCAGAGATTCGTCAGTTTCAGCCACCGCTTCCAACAGCTCGGTGCGGTATTGGGTCACCTGTTCGGCCACCTCAGGGGGAATTTCATCTGTGACTTGGATATCAGTCCCCTGGTCGTTGGTGTAGATGTAGGACTTCATGCCCACTAGGTCAACGATGCCAGAGAACTTATCTTCGGCCCCGATGGGGATTTGAATGGGAACAGCATTGGCCCGCAGCCGATCCCGCACCTGGGCCACCACCTTATAAAAGTTGGCACCGGTGCGATCCATTTTATTGACGAAGCCAATCCGAGGCACTTTGTAGCGTTCGGCCTGACGCCAGACTGTCTCCGTTTGAGGCTGCACACCGCCCACTGAGCACAGCACCGCAATCACCCCATCTAGCACCCGCATGGAGCGTTCCACCTCAATGGTGAAGTCCACGTGTCCAGGGGTATCGATGATATTGATGCGGAAATCCCGCCAATTGGTGGTGATGGCCGCCGCCGTGATGGTGATGCCGCGCTCTCGCTCTTGAGCCATCCAATCTGTTACAGCGGTGCCCTCATGCACCTCACCCATCTTGTGGATCATGCCCGAATAGAACAGGATCCGCTCAGTGGTGGTGGTTTTACCTGCATCAATGTGAGCAGCAATACCAATGTTTCTTACTTTTTCTAGCGGAACCGAACGCGACACAGTAACCTCCTGAGGTCTACGCGATAGCTGGATGTCATCTGATCGGGATAGCTTGTGACCTTTCTGGATCAACAGGGCAGATCCCATCCATAACAGCACCAAGGGATTTGACGTTGCTTTACAATTCTAGTTGAAGTTGCGGCCCACTTTGTCAATTGAGTCGAACATCTGACTCCAATACTGGTCAATCAACTGGTGGTCGGCAGATCCGTCAGGTGACTCAGGTTGATTTGAGGTTCTGATTTGAGATTGACGCAAATATCAATCTGGCAATCACAAGCCACTGACTGACTTTAATAGCGGTAATGGGCAAACGCCTTATTGGCCTCGGCCATTCTATGGGTTTCCTCCCGACGGCGGATGGTGTTGCCAGTCTCATTAGAAGCATCCATCAACTCGTTGGCAAGTTTGGAGGCCATGGACCGTCCGGGACGCTCCCGCGAGAAGCGAGTGATCCAGCGCAGGGCCAAAGAAGTGCCTCGATCCCCCCGCACTTCCATCGGCACCTGATAGGTGGCTCCCCCCACCCGACGGGCCTTGACCTCCACCATCGGGGTTGCATTGCGGATGGCGTTTTCCACCACCGTCAGAGGAGGGGTGCCGGTGCGCTCCTCAATGATGGACATGGCATCGTAAACAATACGAGAGGCCAGGGATCCCTTGCCATCCAGCATGATTTTGCGGGTGAGCATGGTTACCAGACGGCTACCATACTTGGGATCGGCAGGCACATCACGTTGCGGAGCGCGGTTACGGCGAGACATAGGGCTTTATACAGAAATAAATGAGTCGTCGAGCAGGAGCGAAAGAAACGGAGGCGGTGGATGGGCCGGAAGGGGAGCCGGTCAAGACTATTTTTTCTTACCACCTTTACCGGCAGCGGCGGCGGGTTGTCCGGGCTTGGGACGCTTGGCACCATACTTGGAGCGACCTTGAAGACGATCTTTGACACCTGAAGCATCAAGGGTGCCTCGGATGATGTGGTAGCGGACGCCGGGTAGATCCTTGACTCGTCCACCGCGAATCATCACCACAGAGTGCTCTTGAAGATTGTGACCGATGCCGGGGATATATGCCGTCACCTCAAAGCCAGAAGTCAGTCGAACCCGGGCCACTTTTCGCAGGGCTGAGTTGGGCTTTTTGGGGGTGGTGGTGTATACTCTGGTGCAAACTCCCCGGCGCTGGGGGCAGGCTTTCAGCGCAGGAGATTTGGTCTTGCGCTCCGCAACACTCCGCTCGTCCCGTATCAGTTGTTGGATTGTTGGCATAGGGCTTGGATCTGGCTTCTCTGGTGAATGATGTCTAAGCTGATTGGAATCGATTCAAATCGAAACAGCCCCAACGTTAAATTGACGAACCAATTACGTCTCAAAAGTTCCGTGGCTGCTTTCGCACGCATCGAAGAAAGATCATAGCAATCAGACTGCAAACTTGTCAATTCTGTCCCTCTATGCTGACATCGCTGGTTTTATGTCACCTGAGTGCCCTCCCTGTCCCAAGCCTCGACTGGCCCTGACTCTAGGGGATCCGGCGGGGATTGGCCCTGAGATCGTCCTCAAGGCTTTGGCGGATCCAATCTTGACGCAACAGGCTGAGATCACGGTGATCGGCGATGCTGGGCTTTTGGCCAAGATTTACCAGAGCTTGAAGCTGAATACTGTGGAACCGCTTCAGGATCCGGCTTGGATCAACATCCTGGACTATCCGATCACCGGATCGATCCGGGTGGGGCAAGGGGATCGGGTCTCGGGAGCTGCGAGCTTTGCTTGGTTGGAGGTGGCGATCCAAAAAACCCTCAAGCGGGAGTTTGACGCTATCGTGACGGCCCCGATTGCCAAGTTTGCCTGGACTGCCGCCGGTCATCACTATCCCGGACAAACGGAAGTGTTGGCCCAAAAGTCGGGATCCCAACCCTATGGGATGCTGTTTGTGGCCCGCTCGCCTCTCACAGGCTGGCAGTTGCGGGTGCTGTTGGCCACCACTCACATTTCACTGCAACAGGTGCCAGCAGTCCTGACCCCGGCTCTGGTGCTAGAAAAACTGGACTTACTGGCTCAGACCCTGCGCCACTGGTTTGGGATCCGTCAGCCCCGCATTGCGGTAGCAGGTCTCAACCCCCACTGTGGTGAGCAGGGACAATTGGGCCACGAAGAACAAACCTGGCTGATACCACTGCTGGAGTCTTATCGCCAACAGCATGCAGGGGATCTGACGGTATTAGGCCCGATTGCGCCAGATACCCTTTGGATGGCTCCGGCTCAGGCTTGGCAGGATCCGGCTGGGGGAGGGGCTGATGCTTATTTGGCTCTCTATCACGACCAGGGCTTGATCCCCGTCAAGATGCTGGCTTTTGATCAGGCGGTCAACACCACCATTGGCTTGCCCTTTATCCGCACCTCGCCGGATCATGGCACTGCCTTTGACATCGCTGGACAGGGGATCGCCCGTGCCGACAGCCTCAAAGCCGCCATCTGTTTAGCCGCTGAATTGTCCAGCCTCAGCAGCAGCCCACAGCCCCTATGATCAGAAGCTCCTGTGATCAGAAACCGTGTCGCAGGTTGCAAAATCAGTGGATCCAATCGGCTAAAGTTTTGGGCATTTGTGCGTGCTGGTCTGTGCCAGATTAAATCCGCAGCATTCAGCCCACTCAAGACCGGATTGCCAAACTTTCTTTAGTCAAATCAAGTCAAATCAAGTCAAATCATCCATCGATCAGGAGCGCGCAGTGTCCGAGCAGTCCCCCGTGATGTCTCCCTATTCTTATCCAGAAACCTATGATCCCATCAGCCGTGCTCAGATCCTCAGTGAGGCTTTGCCCTATATTCAGCAGTTCCAGGGGCGGGTGCTGGTGATCAAGTATGGCGGTGCCGCGATGGTGCATCAGGAACGGCAAGCGGAGGTGTTGCGGGATCTGGTGTTTTTGGCGTATGTGGGGATCCGGCCCGTGTTGGTGCATGGGGGCGGCCCGGAGATCAATAGCTGGCTGCAAAAGTTGGACATCCCTTTCAAGTTTGTGGATGGGCTGCGGGTGACGGATGCCGCCACGATGGAGGTGGTGGAAATGGTGCTGGCCGGTAAAGTCAATAAACAGATTGTGCAACTGATCAATTTGGCGGGGGGATCCGCCGTGGGACTGTGTGGTCGGGATGGCAACCTGATTCGGGCCAGATCCCAAGGGCGTAGGGAGATTGGCTTTGTGGGGGAGGTCAATAGTATCAATCCCAAGTTAGTGATCACCCTGATCCAGGGGGGACATATCCCTGTGATCTCCAGTGTGGCTGCCGATGAGACGGGTCAATCCTACAACATCAATGCCGATACGGTGGCGGGGGAACTGGCGGCTGCCCTTGGGGCCGAAAAACTGGTGCTGCTGACCGATACCCCTGGTATTCTCACAGATCCCAAGGATCCCGGTAGTCTGGTGACACTGCTGGATATCGAAACCGCCCGCCATCTGATTCGGGATGAAGTGGTTAAAGGGGGCATGATCCCTAAAGTACAGTGCTGTATCCGTGCTCTGGCTCAGGGGGTTCGGGCGGCTCATATCATCAACGGCGGCACCCCCCATGCCCTGCTGCTGGAGATCCTCACGGATGAAGGGGTAGGTACCAAATTGATTCCGTCTCGTTACGCCAACTGAAATCTCAACTCAGAGTCATCCCAGCTCAGAGTCATCCTGAGGGTCAAGGGAAAGCTAACAGGGATCTCGATCTCAACCCTCTGAATCGGGCTTGAGTTCAATCGGTTTACCCACAATCATGGCCGGATCCAGGGGTTCTTGGATCCGGAGGCTGGGGGGAAAATCGTTACGGGATCTGATTTGTTGGATTAACTCGGCAGGAACCGCAAGACCCATCTTTTTGCCGAGGGCAGCGATCACATCTCCTTTGTCGATCAGGCCCGCAATCGCTCCGGTGGCGGTAAAAACGGGGATCTGGGTGGCATGGTTGTGTTGCATCAGCAGTACCGCTTGTGTGAGGGGAGCATCCTCCCGCACCCCCTGCAACTCGCCCATGGGTTTCAAAATCGCCTCTAGGGTGGTGGACTCCCAATGGCTGCGCTCAACAGAGCTGATCAGGTCTGGGCGCACTAACCCTTTGTAACGGCCATCCGCTTCAGCAAAAAAGATATCAGGTGGATCCACAGGGGCTCCTGGTTCTTCTTTTTTGCTATTGGATCCGGTCAACAGAGAGCTGGTGCTGAGCATAAACCGATCCACAAATTCTCTCAGGGTCATGGACAGATCCAGCACCCGAAAGCGGCGGCTCATGGCATCGGCAGCCTTGAGGGATTCCAGAGCTTCCTGCTGGCGATTGGCCTGAGCGGACATGCGGGCATTGCCAGAGATAAACCAGCCCACCAAGGCCAGCCACAATCCACCCGGGATCCCCTGCAACAATGACAGGATCCCCAGCACAATAAAGCCGGTGCCCAGCCATTGCCCAGACCGCGAGGCCCATAGGATCCCTTTGGCTTTGTCGCCGGTGATGGCCCAGACCAGTGCCCGCAGCATCTGACCGCCATCGAGGGGTAACCCTGGCAACAGATTAAAGACCCCCACGAATAGATTGATCTCCGCCAACAGGATCACAATTTGTTGGAGGGGGGTTTCAGCCGGGATCCAGTCACTCAAGAGCAGCAGATTGAGCAGTGCAAACAAACTCAAATTAAAAGCAGGCCCCGCCAAGGCCACCCAAAAGGCCGATCGGGCCGAGGGCGCCTCCCGCTCGATATTGGCCACCCCCCCAAACACAAACAGTGTTACAGAACGCACCTTGAGGCCATGGGCCAAGGCCACTACGCTGTGACAAATCTCGTGCATTAAAATAGACCCAAACAGACCTGCCGCCGCCAGGATCCCCCAGAGGGCCGCCATCCCCCATCCCAATTCGGGGAACTGCTCTGCCACCGCCACCGAGTATAACAGCGTCAACAGAGCCGCAATCGCAAACCAGGAATAGTCCAAAAAGATGGGGATCCCAAATAGCTTCCCAACCCGCAAGCCACTTTGCATCAACTGCGCTCCTAACTGAAGGGTTGCTCCATCTATGCTGCTCTAGGCTCATATTGTGGGTGATGCCATCGGGCATATCCCAAAGCTGGCCAGAGCTGACAGATGGATCCCATAATCACCAGACCGGGATCACCAGGGATCCGTGTCTATCTTCAGTGTGACATCTCTGCCTCAGGATCGGCTGACAGCATTCAGATCGGGGCAAGGCCTTGTAGGCTTTCGGGGGCCTCACAGGCTTTCGGGGGCGCTGATGCCCAAGATCCCGGTCAAGACATTGCTCAGCACCTGCCGAGTGGCCTTGACCAATTGCAGTCGGGCTAGGGCCAACGGTGGATCCGAGTCTAGGGTGGGATGGATGCGGCAGCGGTCATAAAACTTGTTGAACTGGCTGGCCACCAGCTCGGTATAGCGAATCACCTTGTGGGGGGCACGCTCAGTGGCGGCGGCGATCAGCTGATCCGGAAAGCTCAGCAACACCATCAGCAAAGCCCGCTCCTCTGGCTCCGTGAATAGCAGCTCCCCGGCTGAATTGAGAATGGACGCTGAACCTAGCTCCAGGCCCTTTTCTTCCTGCAGTCGACGCAGCAGAGTGCAGCAGCGGGCATGGCTGTACTGGGCATAGACCACAGGATTGTCCAGCGACAGTCGGTCACGGGCCAGGTCTAGGTCAAAGTTGAGGGGGGAGTCCATCGACATACTCAGCAAAAACCAGCGGGCCGCATCCACCCCCACCCCGATCTCCTCGTCGTCCATCAGGTCATTGAGGGAGACAAAGTTGCCGGTGCGCTTTGACATCCGCACTTCGGTTTTTTCGCCACTGTCGGCATCCGTCTGGAACAGTTTGACAAACTGGCCGATGATGGCCTCCATCTCCACCTGCGGGGCGAAGGCCGCCACCCCTGCCTTGAGGCGAGCCACGTAGCCGTGATGGTCAGAGCCAAGAATGTTGATCAGCCGGTCATAGCCTCGGCTCACCTTGTCGCGGTGATAGGCAATATCTGCCGCCAGGTAAGTCAGGGATCCGTCCCCTTTTTTGACCACCCGGTCTTTGTCGTCGCCCCCCAGCTCGACAGATTTGAAGTAGACGGCCTCCTCGGCATCGGGCTTGGGATCCTCCCCTTGGGGGGCTTTGGCGGTGTAGAGATAGCCCCGCGCCTCTAGCTCTTGCAGGGTGAGGTCGATGGCACTGAGGCCAGTACGGGGATCCGGTTGGTGCAGCCGCCGCTCGCTAAACCACTGCTCGAAGTCGGTGCTGAAGCGATGCAGGGTATCCTGCTGCCAGGCCAGGATCTCGGTGTAGGCGTAGTCTGTCAACTCCTGCTGGGTCAAGGGGGCAGGGAGTGCTTGGGCTTCAAGTTTTTTTGCCAACCGCTGAGCAATCTCCAACAAATAAACCCCTCGATAGGCATCCTCCGGCAAGGGGATATCCTCTCCCCGCACCTGGGCCAGCCGCACCGCTAAGGAGGATCCCAAAATCGCCATCTGGTTACCGGCATCATTGATATAAAACTCGCGCTGTACCTGATGGCCTGTCCAGACCAAGAGATTGGCCAGGGTGGAGCCTACAGCGGCCCAGCGACCATGCCCCACATGCAGCGGCCCGGTGGGATTGGCGGACACAAACTCCAGCAAAACCTTTTCGGGCTGGGGGGATTGAGACTGCCCGAACTGGTGGCCTTGAGCCAGGAGGGATGCCAGCTCCCGCTCCAAAAAGGCTGGTTGCAGTCGGATATTGATAAATCCCTTGCCCGCCACACTCACCGCCACATCCGGCAGGGTCTGCTCCAGGTAGGCTGCCAATGTGTTGGCAATCTGGGCTGGATCCATCCGACAGATCCGGGCCATCCCCAGCGCACTGGGAGTGGCGTAGTCTCCATACCGGGTGTCATTGGGAACCTCGATCACCAGCTTTAGGTTTGTCACCTGCTCTGGTTGCAGCGGCCCCAGGGCCTGGTCTTTGGCGGCATGGGTGATGGCCCGCTCGAGGGCAACCACCAGGATCCGTTGCAGCGTATCGTGTTGCTGTGTTTTCTGTTGCCCTGTTTGGGAGGACGAAGAGGACATAAGCCAAAGCCACTAAACCCAGACTTGGGATCCTAGCCTATGGGCACCGCCACTGGATCTTGAGGGTTCTGGCTCAAGTCCGCAGGGGTGAAGGCTCTAACCGAAAAAAACAATGCTGGATGTATCAGAGATTGCTTTTTGCGCTTGAGGCAAGTGTTAGCGTGATCCCAACTTGGGATGTCTTAATTATTTTAAGGTTGCTCCCCAATTACACTGACAAAGACAATATGAGTGAGTGGCTTTTCTAACAATTTTTCGATCCCAGTGAAGCCATCCCCCCAAGGTCAAGCAGATTAAAATCAGTAGCTTACAAATCAGTAGCTTACAAAATCAACAGCTTAAAGCGTTTATTGGCACAATAGCCAACAGTAGCCAAAACCATAAACACTCCATCTGTAGTCGAGCTGCCCATGAATGCTAACGAAGCCATTCCACCCTCCTCTCGGATCCGCCCCATCCAACCCCGCAGGGCCTCGGCCCAGGCTTTGACTCACCCTCAATTCACACTTAAATCCAATGGTGATGTTTCTTCGCTAGAGCCTAAAAAATCATCGGATCCTAGCAAATTGGACTGGGATCGGTGGGGTGATCCGCAGATCCAAACATCTCCCGATCGGCTACAACAAAACTATCTTTCTGTTCCCTCTTATCCCATGACCAGAACAATTTTAGTAATTCAGCAGCGGGATAAATACGCCCGGTTCTGGCGTCAGATTTTGTCCTCCCAAGGTCATCGGGTCAGGGTTGAGGCTCCTCAAGAGGATTTGATGCTTTTGATTGAGCAGCATCGGCCCGATTTGGTGCTGGTGGATATGTCCATTGGCAACTTCAATCCCTACGCCCTCTGTCGGGAATGCCAAAAACGCTGTCCCGAAAGTCGTGTGATTTTGACTCATCCTCCTCAGCGAGAGGTGCCAGAGGCCGAACGCCGGTGGGCCACCTATCAGGGGGCGGCTGAACTGCTGACCACCCCTAAGGATCCGATGGGAGTGGGGGACTGCCTGCTCAGTATCTATCGAGCGATTGGGTGGGCCGAGCCTCTGGATCAACCCAAATTGATGGACTCTCTCCAAGCCCTCAACTGGCTGCCCAAGCCCGAAGAGACGGCGCCCCCGATGCCGATTCCGCCTGAGTCTACTGACACCAAGCCCGCCCAAAAGTCGCCCACCCCCTTGATGTATCGTGGACGTCCTGTGGTGATGTAAGGGGTGATGTAAGAGTGGCGGCGTTTAGAGCGCTCTGACTCCCTGACTCCTATCGCTTCGGTGACTAGAGCTTTTGGCTAGCCCTCTCCATCAACTGAGCCTGACTGCTGCGCACGGGCTGATCGGATCCGGGGCGTCGCTGCACATAGTTGCCATCGGGAGCCAAATCCCAAGCCTGCCGATTATCCGCCAACGTAATGCCCAAGATCTCTTGGACTTCCTTGATCAACTCAGGATCCAAAATGGGGGTGATCGTCTCCACCCGTCTGTCTAGGTTGCGGGTCATCCAGTCGGCACTGCCGATATAAACCTCTTCGTCACCGCCATTATGAAAGTAGAAAATCCGGGGATGTTCTAGCAGTCGCCCCACCACACTCATCACCCGGATCGTCTCGCTCAAGCCAGGGATCCCAGGTCGCAAACAGCACATCCCCCGCACGATTAAATCAATCTCCACCTCAGCTTTGCCCGCCTCATAGAGCAGCGCAATCATTTTGGGATCCACCAGGGAATTGAGCTTGACCACCATGCGGCCTTTGCGTCCCTCCTGCTGATGCTCGATCTCGCGGCGGATCATCGCTTCCATCCGGGGGCGCAGTGTGGTTGGGGCCACCAAAAGTTGACGAAACTGCCGTTGCCGAGAATAGCCTGTCAATAAATTGAACAAGTCGGTGACATCTGTGCCCAAACTTTGATCGCAGGTCAGGATCCCGAGATCAGTGTAAAGTCGGGCGGTTTTGGGGTTGTAATTGCCGGTGCCGATGTGGACATATCGCCGCAGTTGATCCCCCTCTTGGCGGACAACCAAAGCCAATTTGCAGTGGATCTTTAGACCCGGCAAACCATAGACCACATGTACCCCTGCTTTCTCTAACTTTTTGGCCCACAGGATATTATTTTCTTCATCAAAACGGGCTTTGAGTTCCACCAAAACCGCCACTTGTTTACCATTCTCTGCCGCTCGGATCAGAGCATTGACCACCGGAGAATCCCCTGAGGTGCGATAGAGGGTTTGCTTGATGGTCAACACATGTGGATCCTCGGCTGCTTCCTCTAAAAAGCGCACCACACTGGTACTAAAAGACTCATACGGATGATGCAGAAGTAGATCTCCTGAGCGAATAATCGTAAAAATATCGGTGGTTTCTTCTCCGCTCAGACCCACTTTGAGGCGGGCATGGGTGGCAAAGTTCCAAACGGGATCCTTGAGTTGGGGTAAGTTGAGCCGCATCAAGCTCATCAGATCCCCTAAATTGAGTAATCCTGGCACCGTATAGACATTTTCAGAGGGGATATTCAGTTCATCCTCTAACCGTCGGCGAATGGCTTCGGGGGTAGAGCTGGCCATTTCTAACCGGACGGCTGCTCCAAATCGCCGCTTGCGCAATTCCTCTTGGATCGCCGCCAGCAGGTCATCGGCCTCATCCTCTTGGATCTCTAAATCGGCATCCCGAGTCACCCGAAAGGGGTAATACTCCAGAATGGTCATGCCCACAAATAGGGATTCTAAATTGTGAGCAATCACCTGCTCAAGCGGGACAAAATCTAGGGTTTCCCCCATCTGCACAAACCGGGGCAAAAGATTGGGCACCTTGATGCGGGCAAAGTGTTCTGCTTCGGTCTCAGGATCCCGCACCACCACCGCTAAGCTCAAACTCAGATTAGAAATATACGGAAAAGGATGGGCCGGATCCACCGCCAAAGGGGTTAAAACCGGGTAGATTTGGGTCTCAAATAAGGCTTTGAGTTCGCGTTTTTGCAGATCACTCAGATCGGGATAATCGAGGATCCGGACACCGTGGCGGGCCAATTCAGGCCGAATCTGATGCTCAAAATGGTGATGCTGCTCGTGAACCAGAGGGTGCAGATGCTGATGGATCTGTTGCAGTTGCTGTTGGGGGGTGAGGCCATCCGGCGTTAGGGTTTGCACCCCGGCCTCCTGCTGACGTTTGATCACCGCCACCCGCACCATAAAAAACTCATCCAAATTGCCCGAAAAGATCGCCAAAAACTTCAGGCGCTCTAATAGGGGCGTCCGTTCGTCGAGAGCCTCCCGCAACACCCGCCCATTGAACTGGATCCAGCTCAATTCCCGGTTGAGGTACAGCTCTGGCGCGGCATATCCATCTTGGACTGGGCTGCTCAGTTTGTCGGGCAAGGCTCCCACCAACGGAGTCAAGCTCCCTGCTTTGAGACTGGGGATCCCGGTTGAGGGGGTGACTGGATCGGCGGCAACTGTCATAGCGCAAGGCTCAAACGCAGGGACAGATTTATCCTACCCCTCTGGCGGGAATTGCAAGGTTAAGGAAAAGACTTTAACCCCTCAAAATCCCCACAGCTCCTCCACCTGTCGGGCCAAAGCCAGCAGTTGCTGCCGGGATCCGGGGCCTGGGGGATCCGAACTATCCAGCACGGTGACATGACCCAATTTGCGTCCCGGTCGAGACTCTGGTTTGCCGTACCAATGCAGATGAGCATTCGGGATCCGGGCAATGGCCTCTAATCGGGGAGCATAGAGGTCTGCAGAACCCATGTCAGTACCCAACAAATTGACCATCACCGCCGCTGGCCCCTTCAGAGCCGGATCCCCCAGGGGCAGCCCCGTGATCGCCCGCAGATGCTGCTCAAACTGAGAGGTCAAACAGGCCTCTAAACTGAAGTGCCCAGAATTGTGGGTGCGGGGGGCGATCTCATTGACCAGCAGCCGCTGATCCGCCGTCAAAAACAGCTCAATCCCCAGGATCCCGATCCAGTTCAGATGATTGAGCAGGGTGATGGCGATCTGTTCCACCTGGGCCTGGATCCCTGGGCTGATCTGGGCTGGAGCCAATACCCGCCGACAGACTTGAGCCACCTGTTGGGTCTCGACCGTCGGAAAAAGCTGAATCTCCCCGGTCTCAGATCGGGCCGCCATGATGGCTAGCTCCCGCTCAAATGGGATCCACTCTTCCGCCAACAGCAAGGTTTCAAAGGCTGGGGTCACCTCTAGCTGGATTTGACTGGGCTGGATCTGGCTGGGCTGGATCTGGGCCAGTTGGGTTTGGGCCGCCTCAAGGCTCTTGACCACAAAGGTGCCTTGGCCATCGTAGGCCCCCCGCCGCATTTTGAGCACCAGGGGCCGAACTGGGCTGGGGGCATAGGGCAGATCCCAGGGGTTGCTCACAGGCCAAAACTGCGGCACCCCCAAATCCAAAGACTGCAATAGCTGCCGCTGATGCAGCTTATCCATCAGGGGACGCAGGGATCCGAGACTGGGGGCAAACTGGATCCCGGCCTCCGCCAACGGCTGTAGGGCCTGTAGATCCACAAACTCATTCTCAAAGGTGATCATCGCCACTTGATTCGCTAGCTTTTGGGTTGCGTTCAAGTCATGCAGAGGAGCCAAGATCGTCTGAGCCGCTACGGCCACCGCCGGATCCCTTGGGCTAGGGGTCTGGATCCACAGCTCGATCCCCAATTTTGGGGCCACCTCAGCCATCATTTGAGCCAGTTGTCCGCCACCAATTACCCCAACTCGCATCAGATTCCCATCACAGGGTTAACTCGACTGCCTCGATCCAGGTTTTTTGATCGGACTCACCCATTTCAAGGATCCCACTCCAGATTGATCGAGTGAGAACTGGCTGGGAAAGGATCCGGCTAACCTCACTCAAACCCTGGATAGTTTTAAATACGAGAGAGAGCGGGACAGACGGGGCTCGAACCCGCAACTTCCGCCGTGACAGGGCGGTGCTCTAACCAATTGAACTACTGTCCCCTAACCGCTTAACCAAAATGATTGATTCAGCGAATTACAATTATTAGGGATCCGTTTCCCTATTGTCAACTATCTCACCCCTTCTTCATGCCTGATTCCTTTGCCCCCCTGTCTGCCCAAAAACAGCACCTACTGATGGATGGCCCCCGCCACGGGATCCCGACAGCGGTGATGGAGCAGACCATTGGGTTGCTCGCTCAAGTGGCCCAAGATTTAGATCATCCCGGCTACCATCTGTTGCGCTATCCCGATGGGGGCTGGCTGTTGGTGGAAACCCCTCCCTCTGGAGCCTGGATCCCAGCCTTTGGACATGCCTCCGATGCCGCAGCCATCCGTCAATCTCTAGCCGCTCCTGATCTGTTGATCGAGGCCAAAGGGGTGATTGAGATGCTGTTTCTGACATTGGGCTTGCAGCAGGGCAGCGGAATCTTGATCTATGACACCCTTGGGGACAGAAAAAACGGCAAAACCATCGCTCAGCAGACCCTCAAACAGCATTTTCAACAGCGACTGCGACAGTCCCCAGGATCCTCCTACCTAGCTTAGGGGGCTGTCTTGGGGGGCTTAGGGGCAC
This sequence comes from uncultured bacterium, assembly GCA_964578595.1. Lineage (GTDB taxonomy): Bacteria > Cyanobacteriota > Cyanobacteriia > Thermostichales > Thermostichaceae > JAAUUM01. The sequence goes on along the minus strand of CAZODP010000035.1, from coordinate 8,580 downwards.
ACCAGATCCTGGTTTTGCTCTGAACCGCTGGCGGATATTTATGCTCGGATAACTTACTGGATATCACCATGCCCTATCAACCGATCGAAAACTACGGCATCATCGGCAATATGGAGAGCGTTGCCCTGGTGGGCATCAATGGATCCATCGATTGGCTGTGCTTGCCCCGCTTTGATTCTCCCAGTGTGTTTGGGGCGATTTTGGATGATGCCAAGGGGGGCCGGTTCCAGATCTGTGCGGTGGGCGAAAACGTCAAGAGTCAGCAGTTTTACTGGCCAGATACCAATGTGTTGGTGACTCGGTTTGTCTGTGAGTCGGGCATTGGGGATGTGGTGGACTATATGACCGTCGGCCTCAACCCAGGGGATCCGGGCTATCACTGGCTGATCCGGCGGGTGCGGGCGGTGCGGGGATCCATCACCTTTCGCCTGGTCTGTCGGCCTGCTTTTAATTATGGTCGGGATCCCCATGACACCAAGCTGATCGGCTGCGGGGCCAATTTTATTAGTTCAGAGTATGCCCTGGAGCTAACCGCCCGGATCCCGCTCGACATTGACGGGGATGGGGTGGTGTCGGAGTTTACCCTTGATGAAGAACAGACCACCTTTGTGGTGTTGCAAGAGGATCGCGATCTCAGCTCCTGCGATATTGTCGAACAGCAGCGGGCGGATGAGCTGTTTTTGCACACCGTTCAGTATTGGCGACACTGGCTGTCTCAGTGCACCTACACGGGCCGCTGGCGAGAGATGGTACACCGCTCAGCCCTGGCTTTGAAACTGCTCACCCATCAAGCCACAGGGGGGATTGTTGCCGCCGCCACCACCAGTCTGCCCGAACACATCGGCGGCGAGCGCAACTGGGACTATCGCTACACCTGGATCCGGGATGCGGCTTTTACCATCTATGCCCTGATGCGGATTGGCTTTACCCAAGAGGCCGCCTGCTTTATGCACTGGATCGAGCAGCGCACCCACGAGGCCAATCCCGATGGATCCCTGCAATTGATGTATGCCCTGGATGGATCCAAAGATCTGCAAGAGGAACACTTGGATCACCTGGAGGGCTACAAGGGATCCGCTCCAGTGCGGATTGGCAATGGGGCCTATGACCAGTTGCAACTGGATATCTATGGGGAATTGCTGGATTCGGTGTATCTCTTTAATAAATATGGGATCCCAATTTCCTATGACTTTTGGATCCAATTGCGCAAGTTGGTGGATTGGGTCTGTGATCATTGGCAGCAACCGGATGAGGGGGTCTGGGAGGTGCGGGGGGGCCAACAACATTTTGTCTATTCGCGGCTAATGTGCTGGGTGGCTCTCGATCGCGCCCTGCGCTTGGCCAACAAACGCTCGTTTCCAGCGGATCGGGGCCGTTGGGAGCAGGTGCGGGATGTGATCTACGAAGAGATCATGGCCAAAGGCTGGCATGAACAACTCCAAACCTTTGTGCAAGCCTACGGCAGTGAGGCCCTGGATGCCTCAGCCCTGATCATGCCACTGGTGCTGTTTTTAGCCCCCTCGGATCCCCGTATGATCAAAACCCTGGAGGCGATCAATCGCCCGATCCGGCTGGGGGGCCTGACGGCGGGGGGCTTGGTCTATCGCTACAACACCCAAGACACGGATGATGGCCTGTCGGGAGAAGAAGGTACCTTTAATATCTGCTCCTTTTGGATGGTGGAGGCGATGACACGGGCGGGGGCAGCGGATCCAGTCTGGCTCGAACAGGCGCGATTGTTATTTGAAGAAATGCTGGGTTACTCGAACCATGTGGGTCTGTATGCCGAGCAGATTGGATCCAGTGGTGAAGCCTTGGGCAATTTCCCCCAAGCCTTTACCCATCTGGCCTTGATCAGTGCTGCCTTTAATCTGGATCGGGCCCTGGGTAAGCGGGATTGATCATGCAAAAGCCCCCCTTCAGGCGAGAAGAGGGGCGATTAGAGCTAGATCAAGCCCAATAGGTTAGAGCCATCCGTTCACGATCAGTTAACGGTCAAGTTGATCAACGAAACCGTCTCGTTATCTGAATTGGACACCACCACCTGATTGGAGTTGGGCACAAACTTGATCCCCTCTGGCTCTAGCTGGGCCGAGCGATCAGTGCCAATCACAAAATCAGGATCCGCCGGATCGCTCACCAAAGGCACCAGATCCAACAAAGTGATATTACCGGGATCCGTGATGTCATGGATGACCACAGCATCGGATCGTTCCAGCACCGTAAAGGCCAGGGTTCGACCGTCGATTACCCCCACATCGAGGTTCTCTGGCTCCGGCCCTTTGGCGCTACAGCGTTGGGGCAGGCTTTCGGCCACCACGGCCTCCTCAATCGAGTTACCACTGTCTCCCAACAAGGCTCCGGAGCTGGCATCAAAAACAGAAATACTGCGGGCACCAAAGGGGTCACCGATGCCGCCACTACTTTCGGCCACCGCCACATTGTCCTCGTCTGCTGTCACCAAAAAGCCCTGCGGGGTAATGGCCAGACCATCCGGCTCGCGAGAAGAGGTAAAGGATTCCAAGGTGGCGTCTGCGTAGCCATTGCTAGACAGACAAGGCTCATCGCCGATCCTGCCCTGCAAAAAGCCCTGTCCTGTGCGCTGACCAGCATCAAAATTGACCACCGAAAACCCACCCGGCTCTAGGCTGTTGATATTAATGCGGGTGATGCCGTTATTCTCTTGTAGGGAGGCCACCACAAAACTGTTATCGGGGCTGATCACCACGGTTTCTGGCTGCGGATCCGTTGGGAACACCGGGATCCCCTCCGGCGGGATCGCCACCTCTTCGATCACCGTCAGATTTTCTGGGCCATTGCGCAGATCCAGGATAGAAATGGATCCGGCCCGGGGGCTGGGCAGGTTTTCTTCGTCTTCTTCGTCTTCATTGGCCACCGCCGCAAACTGGCCGTTGGGGGCGATATCCACCGAGTCTGGCCCGATACCGACCGTGACTTCCCCAATAATGCTCAGATCCGGCAGGCTGACAGCAACAATTTTTCCCGGCACTTCATTGAAGGTATCCAGATTGGCATCATCATCATCCTTGACCCCCACCAAAGCAAAGGATCCATCGGGGCTAATGGAGACCCCTGTGAACTCAGCGGCAGTGGAGTTTTCTGGGAAATTGGCCTCCGGCAGCTCGATCTGACCGACAATGGACAGGCTGCCGCCACTGATCCCCACCAGGTTGATGCCAGTGCCCCCCACCACCACCGCCAGGGATCCATCCGGGGTGACATCCAGCAATTCAGCTCCATTGACATCAATACTGGCCACCACCGCCCCTTGGATAGACAAACCAGGGAATGGGGTAGCCCCAGGGATGGGCAGTGGGGTATCTGCTGTTACATCGCAGGATAAACCCAAAACATCTTCACAGATACCATTGATACTCTCAGGGGTGGGGGTCTCATCACTCAGAAAAACCGCCAAAGCCACCCCCAAATCTTCAATCTGACCAGGATTGCCATCCCCATTGAGGTCAAAAGCCGCCAGCGGATCCGGGCCTGCTCCAGTGATCTGGGCTTCACTCAAGGTAACATCAAGCACCTCGTCAGCAATCGCTTGAATCTCGGCTGTGGTGGCCTCTGGGTTCAGAAAAAGGGCCAGGGCCACCGCCAGATCTTCAATCTCGAAGGACTCAGGATTCCCATCAAAATAGAGGGTGACACTGCCATCCAAACTGGCAGACGGAGACAGCTCTACCGATGAAGACACAGGGTTAGAACCATTGGATCCGCAGCTCTGCATCGCCAGCAGCAGCAAACCGGGAAAGATCCAGCGATTGGTATTGCGCAAGACTGGGTTGATCCATTGCATAAATTTCATAAAAACGACACTCCTCTGAACGGGGAACACTTGTGTATAAACCAACTCTTGACGGGATCCGCTCGGCGAACCCATCGTCAGCCTTAGCATCTCACAAAAGGTGACCGGGCAAAGATCTCAAGAGGCAGGCCATCTCTAAATTAGAAATTATGGGTAAAAGTTATGGGTCACTGATCTGAGCTTTGATCTGAGGGGCTTTGATCTGGGCAGCCTTGAACCTGAATCAGCTGCTGCTCTAGCCGCCGCACCCGCCTGAGTAGATCCGGCAACTGCCGCAAAGTAATCGAGATCCGGCGCCAGGTGGCAATCGGCTGATGGGGATGTCCCCCCACCTGGATCCCGGCAGGCACATCCTGAGTGATCCCCGCTTGCGCCCCGGCCATCACCCCATCCCCCAAGGTGATATGCCCGGCCACCCCCACCTGGCCCCCCAAGATCACATGGGATCCCAACTTTGCCCCGCCAGCGATCCCCACCTGTGACACCAACAGACTGTGGGATCCGATGCTGACCCCATGGCCAATTTGAACCAAGTTGTCAATTTTGGTACCGTGACCAATCCGGGTTTCCCCGACAGCGGGCCGATCAACGGTGGTGTTGCTGCCGATCTCCACCTGATCTTCGAGCACCACCCGACCCGCCTGGGGCATTCGATACCAGGATCCATCCGGTTGGGGCACATGGCCAAAGCCGTCATCTCCGATCACCGCCCCACAATGGATGATGCAACCGTTGCCGATCTGGGTGCGCTCCCCAATCACACACCGGGCCAACACCTGACAATCGGATCCAATTTTGACACCGGGATAGATCACCACCTGAGCCTGAATTTGCGTCCGGTTGCCAATGATCACATCATCTGCAATCACCACATGGGGGCCAACCGCCACCTCTTGTCCCAACTGCACATGGGATCCGATCACCGCTGTGGGATGGATCCCTGGAAGTAGACGAAACGACTGATAAAACAGCTCAATCGCTTTGGCAAAGGTCAATCGCGGCTGCGGGCTAAAAATCAGCCCAGGAGTTTGATCCGGCAAATCCCAACCCGGATCCACAATCACGGCTCCCGCTTGAGTCCCCTGGAGCAAGGGCAAATACCGCTGTTCTGCCACAAAGCTCAACTGCTGGGATCCAGCCTCCGTCAAGGCCGCCACCCCTGTGATCTCGAGGGCGGGATCCCCTCTCCACCCACAGCCCAAGGCCGCCGCAATTGCATCTAGCCGCACTGCACTCTCCTCCGCTACTGCTCAACTGTAAACTTGTAAACCTTTGGATCCCTCCTCAGGGGACGACAACCCCAGGGGCAAAGGCTTATGATGACTAGCATACGTTTCTTAATAATCTCTCTCAGAATGAACGATCCTGTTATCCCTTCGTTACCTGTGACCGTGCTAGCTCAAATCCAAGTTGCGGCGGTTCGGTTAGGACGATGGCTGGTGATCACGGGGTTGGGATTGGCTCTATGGCTGGGATCCGTTGCTGGGGCGCAGGCTCAGATGGCCTTGCCAGTGGTGGAGATGGACTTGCCGCAGCCGCCGGTGCTGGTGCTGGATCTAGCCGATGAGCTGACCACTGCTCAAGAGTCGATCCTGAGCCAAAAGTTGCAGGATCTGGAGGCTCAGACCGGCTGGAAATTGCGGGTGCTGACCCAATTTGACAAAACCCCAGGTCGGCAGGTGAAAGGCTACTGGGGCCTGGATGACAAAAGTGTGCTGATGGTGGCGGATCCCCGTGGGGGCAATCTGTTGGCCTTTAATGTGGGGGATAGCGTCCGCACAGTTTTGCCCCGAACCTTTTGGATCGAGCTACAGTCGCGGTTTGGCAATCAGTTTTTTGTGCGGGATCAAGGATCCGGGCAGGCGATTTTTCAGACTGTGGAAGCTCTGGAGCAGTGCTTTTATCAGGGGGGCTGCCGGGTGGTGCCAGGGTTACCGGACGAGCAGTGGCTACTGACTTTGGCTACCTCCATTGTGGGGGGGGTGGTGTTTGGGTTTGCGGGTAAGCCCCGCTCGGCTGATGAAGTCTTTAACTGGCAGTGGGCGTTGATTTTTTCGCCACTCTGGTTCATTTTGTTTGTGGCCTTTGGCATGGGACCAGTGTTGAGCCGCACCAGCGAGTGGCTACCCATTGTCCGTAACATATTGGGCTTTGCCGGTGGGGCGGTCGGGGCCTATTTGATCCCCTTCGAGACCCGTTTGATCCCACCCGAAAAATCCTCCTGACCAAGGCTGGATGGCTTGCCCATCTGGATCCCTGATAGAGCTTCATTTTTCCTTATATTTTTGTGTGTTCTTATACCCGCTGTTTTTGAACCTCCAGATAGACCAGCAGGGCGTTGATATCAGCAGGATTGACCCCTCCGATCCGGGCAGCTTGGCCCAGGGTGAGGGGACGGATCGCGCTCAGTTTGTCACGGGATTCTTTGGAGAGGGTCTGGATCCGGTGGTAATCAAGGCTAGGGGGCAGGGAGCGATTGTACTGACGACTGACCTGCTCAATTTGGGTCTGTTGCCGTTGGATGTAGCCGCTGTATTTGACCGCAATCTCGGCGGCCTCCTGTTCAAAATCCTCGAGATCGCTATCCCCCAATCCCCATTCCAGTAGATCGTCGTAATGCAGTTGACTGCGCCGCAGCAGCTCCGCCAAGGTTGCGGATCCTTTGATAATCTGCTGAGTCCGTTCGGCCACCGCCATCCCAGCCGGATCCTGGGCTTTGACCCGTTGGGTTTCGAGGCGGTTAATTTCGGCCTCAATATGGTGCTGCTTGGTCTGAAACCGATCCCAGCGGCGGTCATCCACCAAGCCCCACTCTCGGCCCAGAGGGGTGAGCCGTTGGTCGGCATTGTCGGAGCGCAAAATCAGACGGTATTCTGAGCGGCTGGTGAGCATGCGGTAGGGTTCCCGTAGCTCTTTGGTGCAGAGGTCGTCGATCAGGGTGCCCATATAGCTGGACTCGCGGGGAAGCGTGACCAAGGATTGACTCTGGGCCAGTCGGGCGGCATTGATCCCGGCCACCAGCCCCTGCGCCCCAGCCTCTTCGTAGCCGGTGGTGCCATTGAGCTGACCGGCACAAAATAGCCCTGCCACCCGCTTGGTCATTAGGGTGGGGTAGAGCTGAGTTGCAGGCAGATAGTCGTACTCCACCGCATAGGCGGGCCGCAGCATCCGGCAGTGTTCTAGCCCCGGCAGTGACCGCAGCATCTGGATCTGGATCCCTTCGGGCATCCCGGTCGAAAACCCCTGGATATAGAGTTCTGGCAGATCTCGCCCCTCCGGTTCGATAAAGATTTGGTGGCTGTCTTTGTCGGCAAAACGAACAATTTTGTCCTCAATGCTGGGGCAGTAGCGGGGGCCTTTGGCCTCCACCCAGCCGCCATACACAGGGGTCTGATGAAGATTATCGCGGATGATGCGATGGGTCTCAGGGGTGGTGCGGGTGAGATGGCAGGGGATCTGTTCTCGTGGGATCCAAACCTCCGGGTCAAAGCTAAACCAGCGCAGATCCGGATCCCCAGGTTGCTCCTCCATCGCACCAAAGTCCACACTGCGGCGATCCACCCGAGCAGGGGTTCCGGTTTTGAGTCGATCGGTCTCAAAGCCCAACTGTTGCAATGTCTGCGTCAGCCCCTCGACTGCAAACTCCCCCGCTCGGCCCGCCGACTGGGATTGCCGTCCAATCCAGATCCGCCCCCCCAAAAAGGTGCCTGTAGTCAAGATCACCGCTTTGCAGCCAAAGACACTGCCAAAATGGGTCACCACCCCGGCGATTTCATCATTGGATCCCAGCACCAAATCCGTGACGGTGCCCTCTCGCAAGGTGAGATGGGGTTGATTTTCCACCACAGAGCGCATGACACGGGCGTACTCGCGCTTATCGGTTTGTGCCCGCAAGGCCCAGACCGCAGGGCCACGGGATCGGTTTAGCACCCGCTTTTGCAGATAGGTGCGGTCGGTGATCCGGGCCATTTCGCCCCCGAGGGCATCGATCTCGTGCACCAGTTGCGACTTGGCTGGGCCACCCACCGCTGGGTTACAGGGTTGCCAAGCGATTTTGTCCAAATTCAGGGTCAGCATCAGGGTCTCAGCTCCCAATCGTGCCGCCGCCAGTGCCGCCTCACAGCCCGAATGTCCACCCCCCACCACCACCACATCGTAGTGATCGATGGGCTGAATCGCATCCACTCCCACTCTGAGCATCGGATCCCTGAACCCCTAATGATGGCCGAAAACTGAGTCAACTAGCATAGCTAAGCTGACACAATTTATCCTAACGCTTGGGATTAAGCTCTCTTCAGCCGGATCCCGTGCCCCTAGTCAAGGGACTCTTTTTCAGGGGTCTCTTTTTCTGAGCGGTTCAAAATCTCCTGCAGGCGGGATCCATCCGTGAGATAGAGATAGCCAATCAGGGTCTCAAAGCCACTGGCCCGACGGTAGGTTTCTCCATCCAGATGGCGCGGGATCCGGCCACAGCCATTGGCCCCCCAGCGGACAATCTCTTGTTCGGGTGGGGTCAGGTCTGCTTGGATCCGCTGCAATGTCTCCGCTTGGGCTTGCCCACAGACCCGATCCACCACCGCCTGGTGATAGGACTGGATCCGCTGGGGCGGGAATAGCAACATTTGGCGGATGTGCAGCTCATAGACCGCATCGCCGATATAGGCCATCGCCGCCGGAGAGAGCCGCCGGATCTGAGCCAGTGAGAGCTGAGGAGCTAGGGCAGAACTATCCAAGCCGGGATCCTGAGG
>CAZODP010000034.1:23837-27650 GCA_964578595.1 uncultured bacterium | reverse complement strand
GGTGTGGGTAAGGGATCTGCGACTACACAATCAAGCCGAAAAACATTGGATCCGGGCTGGACTGATATGTTCAACAGAGATCCCACGGTTTCGATGGCATCTGGGGAGGTGGTGAGACAACGCAGAGTTGCATCCCCCGCCGGGATCCCTTCAAAAGCAACGGAAAGGCCAGAGGATCCAGCTACCATCACTTCCTGTTGGCGCAGGATCCCATCAGAGGGGCGCAGTTCAATCTGGATCCGGGTACCCGTAGGGACTTGTTGTAAATTGACCAGATCATCCAGCACAAGCGTGATGCTAGTGGTTTGAGCGGGGGATCCTGTTCCCACCAGTGTCTCTTGACCACAGGCCACCACCCAACCACAAACCACCACCAGTAGAGCCAGAGAAAGCCCCCAAGACACCCATCTCCGCTGCTGCTTCATCACCCTACCCCCACAACCTCAGCCCAAGTCTACACCGACAAACTAGGGACTCCTGACGAAATGGATCCGGCTTCAGCCAGAGCCTCAGGATGTCCAGGAGTGACAAAATCCAGTGTCTTACCTTTGAGAACAAGGGTGGTGCTGGTATTTTCCACAAACCCAATCCGTTCGTAGAACCCCTGTTGATGAGTGGTAAAGAGATAGACCCGCTCTACACTCTCAATATCGGGATGGCTGATCAAGGTCTCCACTAGCTTGCGTCCGATCCCCATCCGGCGGTAGTCCAGATCCACCACCACGTCCCAAAGCACAGCTCGATAGATGGTATCGGTTGTAGCTCGCCCAAACCCCACCATCCGCTGGCCATCCCAAACCGTGACCACAGGATGACTGTGGCGAAAAGCCCGCTCCACATCCCTTGCACTGCGCTCCTGGGCCCAAAACGCGTTGCGCTTGAATAGGAACAAAATCTGAGCAATGTCGATATCTGCCGGATCCAGGGAAAAGCGAATGTTGCGGTTGTCCACCACGGTCTGCACCGGATCCGAGGCTGGGGTCAGGGGTGAGTCAGTGACAGTCATGAAAGTCCAGGTGTAGGGATCCAAACCTGCAAAAGAGTTTACTCCAAAGTCGGGGATCCGGAGGTTGCTTGGGCGTACTGAACTGCGTAGTCTCGGAATCGCTCCATATCCGCCTGAATGGTGGATTCGACTGCTTTGCCCAAAAAGAGGGTGTCCATAAATCGCAGGAAACCCGGCAAGATATACGAGATCGTCAGCCGCACAATCGTGCTCCCTTTGCGGGGATAAAATCGCAGGGTGCCCTGATTGGCTAGCCCATCCACCGATTGCCAACCGATCATCTGGTGTTCGATCACCGTATGGGTGTTAGAGATCCAACTAAACGTCAGACCGCGAGTATCCAGGGTCCAACGGGATAAGTCCTCATCCACCAGCTCTACCGACCGGATCCACTTCATCCAATTGGGGATCAAAGATAGATCTGCCCACAGTGCCCAAACATGGTCAATGTCCACTGGCACCTCCACTTGACAGGTGTGATTGATCCAATCGTCGTGACTGACTTGAGGCGGGATCCTCTCTTTGGACATTGTGAACTCGTGAGCTTGGGTGCGCGGGTCAGAAGTAGATCAGCAAATGGTTGGCAAATGCAAGCGTTGGTTGCTTTACATTTTTTGACGCTACCTTAAGATAGTAGCACTGCTGATCAATCCCCTTGTGATGACTTGATGTGATGGCTTAAGTTGCTTTGACTCATACATTTGGGGTCAATCTTGGGGGATTAGGCCATCAGGTCTGGATCCCACCTATTTGGTATAGTCAGTTACAGATTATCTGTTCTTAGATAGGTGCATTAACCTATTGAATCACCTTTGAATCAAGGGGCAAAAGGCAGGATCCCGTTGTGGATTTGCTAGATCGGCCCAAGTCCCAGACACCCAACTCCTGATTCTGCCGATGTTCTCACACTGGAAGCAGCACCTCAAAAACTCTTTTGTCGCCGGTCTGCTGGTGGTGATCCCATTGGCCACGACCCTTTGGCTGATGGTGGAGGTGGCCACCTGGAGCATCGGCTTTTTGACCAGTATTCCCAAGCAATTTAATCCCATCCAGGGGCTGCATCCTTTTTTGATCACCCTGATCGACTTGGGGGTAGGGATCCTGGCCCCGGTCAGTTTCATTTTGCTGATTGGATTTATGGCCCGCAATATCGTAGGGCAGTGGTTTTTGGGGGTAAGTGAGCGGTTCTTGCAGGCGATTCCGGTGGCTGGGCTGGTGTATCGCACCCTCAAGCAGTTGCTCAGTACCGTTTTGGATAGCAGTAATCGCAAGTTTCGGCGGGTGGTGCTGGTGGAGTACCCTCGGCCTGGGATCTGGGCTTTGGCTTTTGTGACCGGAAGCTTTCAGGCCAGCTTGGGGCCGTCAGGGATCAGCCAGACTATGTTAAACCTGTTTGTGCCCACCACTCCTAATCCCACCACAGGCTGGTATGCGTTGGTGCCAGAGGCGGAAACCCTCGAAGTGGTGATGCCGGTGGAGGATGCCTTCAAAATGCTGATCTCCGGCGGGATTGTCATGCCGGATTCTTTTGTGGCGGCGGTACAGGGACGGTCTACGTCTGAGTCGCCGGTGGGCTTGCCCAATTTGCGGGAGTTGGTGGAGCGGGAGCGGGATCTGCAATCGGTTCAGGCTCAACCTTGGGATCCAATCCGAGATTCAGGGTTGGGCGATTTTGAAGCCAAGCCCTAGACAGGCCCACCAGGAAAGCCTCAGGGGCTGGTAAAAGAGTCTGGCAAAAGGGCAAAGGCTGGTGATGGGGATCCCTCTGGCTGGCGAAATGTAGGCAGACAAAAACCCGATAAACTGAGTCATGGGCTACAAATGCCTTTTGAAGCTGTGCGCTTGAGACCGAATCATCAAGAGTTATCACCAGAGTGAGGTCAGCCTGTGAGTTACACCATCGAATCCGCCCGTAATATCTTTCCAGAGACTCTAGCCGCTGGGGCGGTACCGGCCACCATCGCACGATTCAACCAACTGAGTGCCGAAGACCAATTGGCCCTGATCTGGTTTGCCTACCTAGAAATGGGCAAAACCATTACCGTGGCTGCACTGGGAGCCGCCAGCATGGTCTTGGCCGAAAATACCCTCAACCAGATCCGACAGATGTCTTTTCAGGAGCAAGCTCAGGTGATGTGTGACCTGGCCAACCGCTCCGACACTCCCATCTGCCGCATCTATTCCACCTGGAGTCCCAATGTCAAGCTGGGCTTTTGGTATCAGTTGGGGGATTGGATGAACGAAGGCAGTGTGGCCCCGATCCCGGAGGGCTACAAGCTCTCTGCCAATGCGGCGGCGGTATTGCGAGCCATCCAAGACTTGGATCCCGGTCAGCAGATCACGGTCTTGCGCAATGCGGTGGTGGATATGGGCTACGACGTTGCCAAGCTGGGATCCTACACCCGGGTGAGCGAGCCGGTGCAGCCCCCCAAAGACATGAACCAGCGCAGCAAAGTCACCATCGAAGGGATCACCAACCCAACGATATTGAGCTACATGGACAATCTCAACGCCAACGACTTTGATGCCATGGTCGAGCTATTTGCACCGGATGGTGCCTTGCAGCCCCCCTTCCAGCGACCCATTGTCGGCAAAGAAGCCATCCTGCGCTTTTTTAGAGAGGAGTGCCAAAATCTCAAGGTATTGCCGGAGCGGGGGATCTGGGATCCGGCCGAGGATGGCTACAGCCAGATCAAGATCACCGGCAAAGTGCAAACCCCCTGGTTTGGGGCCAATGTGGGGATGAATGTGGCCTGGCGATTCTTGCTCAACCCCGACAATAAGATTTTCTTTGTGGCCATCGATCT
>CAZODP010000034.1:15258-23737 GCA_964578595.1 uncultured bacterium | reverse complement strand
TCCTCTCGTGGGGGGGATCCTTTGTGATCTGGGGAATCTTGCTTGGCTCAGAATTGCAATATCTGGTTACACTGGTCTCATCTCTATGGGGATCCCCCTCTCTTGGGATGATCTTCCGGTTGAAACGTTGAATATCTGGATCGGTTTTGTAAACATTTTTGAATCGAATTGAGATTTGCATATGATGACCTTGCCTAGCCTCTGGACTCAAACCGAGCAATCGGTGGTGGAGTCTGCTTTTCGGATGGCCCACGAGCGGGAAACCACAGCCCTAATGGACGAGATTCGTCAGCGGGTGGGATCCCTTGCCTGCGTCGAGGATATGTGGAGGCTGCACGACCGCCTCAGCATCAAACGCCACGAGATTGATGGCAAATATGACAACGATCAGGCGGCATTGCTGTTTGTGTTGGCTCAGTTGATCAAAGAGGGCTGGCTCTACAGGCATGAGCTGGAGGGACTAGCAGAGGACAAAGTGGCCAAGGTGTTTGCCTTGGTGCGGATGTAGCCCCTGCCAACCCTGGGATCCCGATTGGGAGCGAGCGGCCAGGCTTTTGAATCTGTGGCGCAATGGTTTTGCAATAGAGGGGGATAGGATTGGATCAGCCTCTGTGATGATCTCCTGGCCTGATGAGTTCTATCTTTTCCACTGGTGTTGCTGTCTGGGTGCTTGTGTTTTTGGTTCCCTTGATATTTACGCCCCTGCCCCCATCGCTGGCCGCCAATCGACAGGTGGAGCCAGAGGTGGCCCCAATCTCTACCCCGGTCACCTCTACTCCCGTGTTTGAACCTGTCCCATTGCAGGTATTGGTGGCGGCGCAGCGGCAGTTTGGCTTTGATTTGATGGGGCAGTTGGTGGCAGCGGATCCTCAGGTCAACTGGGTGTTTTCGCCGCTAAGTGTGGCTTTGGCCCTGCAAATGGCCCAATCAGGAGCCGCCGGATCCACGTTTGAGACCATGCGGCAGGTATTTCATCTGCCACCCCTGAATGCTGAAACATTGGCAGCCAGTCATGGCCACTTGCTGGCGGTTCTCAATCAGGATCTAGGGGACGGGATCCAGCTCACCATGGCCAATAGCCTCTGGGTGCGCCAGGGGATCCCGCTGGAGTCGAGCTTTTTGCAGCGCAGTTTGGAAGCGTTTGATGCAGATGTCAACCAGTTGGATTTTCGCTCTGACACAGCACCCGATCAGATCAACGGCTGGGTGGCCCAGCAAACCCAAGGACAGATCGATCAATTGGTGGCCGAGATCGATCCCGACACGCTGTTGGTGCTGATCAATGCCATCTATTTCAAAGGATCCTGGGCCCAAGCCTTTGATCCGGCCCTGACCTCGGAGCAGCCGTTTACCCGCCAGGATGGATCCCAGGTGACGGTGCCCCTGATGCAGATGGAGTCTCGCCTTGCCTATAGCAATGGGGATCTGGCCCAGTGGGTGAGCTTGCCCTACGGTGACAACCCAGACCTGAGCTTTGTGTTGGGACTGCCCCAACCTGGGATCCCTTTGGAGCAGGTGCTGGACTCTCTGAGTGACCCAGCCTGGCAGCAGATTTTGGAACAGATGCGGCCCCGTCGGGGGATGGTGGCTTTGCCTCGGCTGCAATTGACCTCGTCGGCTAATTTGGTGCCCCCACTGGTGAATCTGGGGCTGGAGGTGGCCTTTGGTGAGCAGGCGGATTTTAGCGGCATTGCTTCCATTCCCACCCGGATCAGTGAGGTGATCCACAAAGCGGTGTTGACGGTTGATGAAGTCGGATCCGAGGCAGCAGCAGCCACCTCAGTGGGAGTGGTAACTCGCTCGGCCCCGATTGAGGATCCGTTTGTGGTGCGCTCAGATCGGCCTTTTGTGGCAGTGATTCAAGATCACCGCACAGGAGCAATTTTGTTTGTGGCGGTGGTGCAGGATCCGAGTCGGGAGAGCTAGCTGGGTGGAGCGGGAGACCAAACTAAACCCCGGAAATTGCAGCCAGGATCGAAGAAAATGAGCTATGGTGGGCGCGCTTACTCAGAAGAGGCTGTACTCATGGCTATGCTCACCTCTGACTCCAATCCACGCTCTGTTTTTGTGGGTATTGCGGGCTTGACCCTGGCGGGATCCGCTCTGTTGGCGGGTTGTCAGCAGTTGACTCAACAAGTGGAAGAGGTGATATCGGGTGGCCCCCCGGATCCGGAGGAGCAGATCGCTGAACTGGCTTTGTTGCCTGCCGATATCCCGATGTTTTTTAGTTTGGTGGCTCAGCCGCAGGTCTATGTCGATCGCGCCCCAGCCCTGTTTCGAGCCGAACTCAGTGCCTCGCTCGATGATTTTTATGCTGAGCTGTTGGAGACTGATGGCGAGGAGGCAGAGGAGATTGCCGCTTGGATCGGGGACACCCTGACCTTTGCGGTTTTTGATCTGGATGTTTCTGAAGATAGTGATGAGACCCCCAGCCTTGTGGTGGCTACGACCACTCAGGATCCGGCTCTATCTTCGGCTTTTGTGCAGCGGATCTGGGCTGAGATGGAGGCAGACGGGGTTGAGTTTGAGCGGACTGAAACCGATGGGGTGATCTTAACGGTGCAGACGGATGCCCCGGTGGGAGAGCTGGTGATCACGGCTGAGATCGGTGAGCAATACATAGCCGTGGGCAACGATCCGGCGGCCATGGAGCAGATAATTGCGGTCTACCGTCAGGACAATGGCCTTTCTAACTCAGAGAGCTTTCAAACCACATTGGCTCTGGTGGAAGCTGAGGATCCGTTGTTGTGGGGCTATGTCAATCCGGCCATCTATGGGGACGAAGAGTTCTTGGCCAGCCTAGAGGAGCTGGAGGTGCCGACGGATCTGTTGACTGAAGATTATCTGGCCACGCTGGAGGGTATGCGGGCGGTGGTGCTGACGGCGGGCTGGGATCCACAGGCCCTACAAATGCAGGTGTTGGTGGATGTGGATCCTGAGGTGGTGCCTCTGGAGGAAGCCCAGTTGGCAGCGGGGGAGCTGATCAAGCGGATCCCATCTTCGGCTCTGATGGCGATCACCTCCACTGGCCCTGCCGCAGCTTGGCAACAGTCGATTGAAAGCGCACAGGCGATGGATCCTGAGTTTGAGCAGGCACTGGCGGAGATCCGAGCGGAGATAATGTCAGAAACCGGCCTGGATTTGGACAAAGATATCATCGGCTGGATGGATGGGGAGATCGCCATCACAGTCCTGCCGGATCCGGAGGGAACCAATCCTTTTCTCTATGGTCAGGGGGCGATCATCGCCATCGAAACCAGCCAGCGGGATACCGCCGAGGCCACCTTTGCCAAGCTGGATCAGTTGGCTCAAGAAAATGGCCTGCGGGTGAGTGAATCTGAAGATCAAGTGATCTGGGGGGATCCGTTTTTGGGGCAGGCGATGCTGGTGCGGGCCTGGGATCAAGATACGGTGCTGTTGACCAGTAGTGCTGCTTTGCAAACGGTGTTTGGATCCGGTGAGGGTGTGACTCAGGCGGGCACGCTTCAGGAACTCTACAACCGGCTGCCGGAGGAGAATGCGGGTTATTTTATGCTCAATTTGGCTGGGATCCTCAGCACTGTTGAACAGTTGGTACCCCCTGAGATGATGGCGATGGCGGATGTGGATGCCGAGACGCTGGCCAAACTCCGTGCTCTAGGGGGGCTAGGGATCGCGGCCTACTTGGCGGATGACACCCATGTGGGGATGAACGTTCTGTTGACGTTTCAGGAGCCTGCCCCCGCCGCTAGCAATTAGGGCGATCGGTCTGAAAGTGGCTTATCCATCATCAGTTGCTAAGCCGTACTTGTACTTAGGCTCTTGGCGGCTGTTAGCTGTTAGATTGTGGGTGCTGAGGCCAAAAAGATGTCGCCATGTCTAAGGATCCCTCGCTCAGTCAGGCTGTCTCGATGTTGTTGGAGCCGGGTTCAGCCCTGACGGTGGCCCCTGACCAACCTCTGGTGGAGGCATTGGGGCAGATCCAGGAGCGGGGGGTCTCTTGTGCTTGGGTGGTCGATAGTGTCAATCATCACGATCTGGTGGGATCCCTTCTGGTGACGGATGGGATCCGGCTGGGGTTGGCGGGATTGATCCGGCCTGGGGTTTGTGTGGCTGAGGGCATGAGCCAGCCGGTGACCATTGCTGAGGCTGTGTTGGAGCAGTGGGCCGATCAGCCTAGCCGGGTGGCCGCTTGGATGAATGAGGCGGGGATCCGCTGGGCGGCGGTGCTAGATCAAAAGGGCCGGATCCTGGGGACCCTGAGCTGGGAGCGGGTGCAACAGGCTCAGTGGGCTGGGGGTGAGCGGCTTGAGATTGAGCGGCAGGCGGCTCTTAACCTGAAGGAGGGAATTGAGCAGTCGATCCCGATTGGGATTGCGGCGGCGGATTTTACGGGCCGGCAAACCTATATCAACGATGCTTTTGTGGCCATGGTGGGCTGGCCCAAACAGGAGCTATTGGGGGCGGATCCCCCTTATATCTATTGGCCACCGGAGGAAATTGAGGCGATTACAAAATCCTTTGCAGAAGGGCTGGATTTGGGTCGACCCCTGCCGGGATGGGAGCTGACCTTTCGGCGGCGCAATGGGGAGCGGTTTCCGGTGCGGATCCTGGATGCCCCGTGGCGGGATGGACAGGGCAATCTGATCGGCATGATCGCCAGTGTGCAGGATATTTCTGCCGAAAAGCACCTGATGAGTCGGCTGAGTGATAAACAAGTTCAGGCTCAGCAAAAAGAAGAATGGATCCAGTTGGCCACCGACTTGGCCGAGATTGGCATCTGGGAGTTTGACCTTGTCACCGGGAATATGACCTGGAGTGATAGTCATTTTCGGCTGCTGGGACTGGATCCTGACCAAGTAGGGCTGGGCCATGATACTTGGCAAGAGCGGGTTCATCCCGATGATTTAGGCTGGGTCGAAGCCGCCATCAGGTCAGCCTTGGAGCAGCACACCCCTCTGGATCTGGAATATCGCATCACCTATCCCGACGGATCCATCCATTGGGTTACCAGCCGTGGCCAAGGGGTCTATGACGAATCGGGACGAGCGATCCGACTGGTGGGAGTTATATTTGATACTACTAGACGCAAGGAAGCGGAGCTGTTACAAGCCTCCATGTTGGCGGCGATCCCGGATCTGATTGGCCTGATGAACGCCGATGGCAGCCAGGTCAACCTCTTGAGTTTTGGCACCATCAGAGCACCCCACCCCGATGCAGACAGAACCCCCGGCAGCCCTCTGTCTGCGATGTTGCCCCCCGATGCCTGTGAGTGGCGGCTAGAGCATATTAGACGGGCACTTGAAACCCAAGAATTGCAAATCTATCAGCAAGAGCTGGAGGTAGAGGGGATCCTGCAGCACGAAGAAGTCCGGGTGATCCCCTATGGATCCGATCAGCAGGTTTTGTGCATCGTTCGAGATATCTCTGAAAAGGTCAAGATTGAGCAAAGTCTCAGAGACAGTGAGGCCCGCTTCCGGTTGCTGGCCGAAAACTCAACCGATATGGTCATGCGCCACAGCTTAGATGGGATCCATCTTTACGTCTCTCCCTCTTGTGAAGCGATTTTGGGCTATGCCCCTGCTGAGATGATGGGCCATTCTGCCTACGAGTTTTTTCATCCCGGCGACATCAGCAGCCTCGAAAAGCTTCACCTCCAGGTTCTCCAAGCTCACACCACAGTTACCACCACCTATCGAATGCGTCACAAAAACGGATCCTATGTTTGGGTGGAGAGCACCGCACGAGTACTGCGGGATCCTGACACCGATCAACCCTACGAGATCCAGACAGCCACCCGTGATATCTCTGAGCGCATGAGCTATCAAGTGGCTCTACAAGAGGCTCAAGCGGAGTTGACCTATCAAGTGGAAGTGGTCAATGGGGCACTGGCGGAAGCTCTGGAGTACGAGTCTCTACTGCGAACCATTACCGATCGAGTCCGGGCCAGTCTGGATGAGGCCGAGATCCTGCAAATGGCCGTAGAAGAATTAAAGCAGGGACTGGATTTGGAGGGTTGCTACATCGGTCACTATCAGCCGGATGAGGGGTTTTATTCGATTGATTATGGATGTTCAGAGACTTATCCCCGCGTGACTGGTGATCTTTATCCGTCCATCAGCAGAGCGATTCCAGGCCAGCTCAAGCAGCTTCAGCCGGTTCACTTTTGTATTCACTACCCAGAGACAGGCTGGGTCACTGTCTTGATCGTGCCCATTTTTGTCAAACAAGGCGAGATGTATGGATTTCTTTCGATGCTTCGCCCCAAAGAATCTAGCTTTTTGACAGGAGAAATTCGTCTGGCCGAACAAGTGGCCAACCAATGTGCCATCGGGATCCGGCAGGCCCACCTCTACCAAGCGTCTCAAAAGCAGGTGCTCAAACTGCAAGAACTCAATCAACTCAAAGAAGACTTTATCCATACTGTTTCTCATGAGCTGAGAACCCCCCTCACCAGTATGAAAATGGCCCTTACCCTTTTGGGTATTCACAAAGATAATCCCGAAAAAGTTCAGACTTACCTAGACATTCTGACCTCTGAATGGAATCGCGAACTGGCCCTTGTCAACGAGCTGTTAGAATTACAAGCCATTGAGTCTGGCACTCGTGCCTACAGCTTAAGCTCTCTGGATATCCAGTCTTGGATCCCTGAGTTGGTGCAATCTTTTGAGCTGCGATGCGCCGAGCACAGCCAGATTTTTAGGCTCGACCTAGATCCTGAGATCAACACATGGGTCACAGATCAACATCTATTGGGCCGGATCCTGTTGGAGCTGCTCAACAATGCCTGCAAATATACCCCGTCAAATCATTCGATTGGGCTGATCTTGAAACCCATCCAGACGGGGATCCAGATTGAGGTCACCAATACCGGAGTGACCATTTCACCTGAGCATCAAACCAAGATATTTGAAAAGTTTCACCGCCTGCCCCATCTGGATGTGTTTAATCAGGGGGGCACCGGTTTGGGCTTACCCTTGGCACAAAAAGTAGTTGAGCTTTTGGGAGGTGAGATCAGCCTTCACAGTGCCGATAATATCACCACCTTTCGGATCCAATTGCCTCATCTTGCCCAAGATCCAGAGGATCCAATTGTTGCGGTCAGCCCGCTTTCCACCAGCTTAGCGACCCAGACGGGATCCGAGATATTGTCCCGTCAGAACATATTTGTGGGTGGTGAGGGAGGCTAGGGTGATGGGGCCACGGGCGTGAAGTTTTTGGATCGAGCTGGGCATCAACACATCCATCGGATACTGCACTTGGGCCGGAGATTGATTGACCACAATGGTGGCGGCATCCACCTCCTGCACAAATCGCTGGATGGACTGTTGCGAATCGCTGAGGATCCCTTCCACCCCGTGGGATCCATTTTTGTTGATCCACTGGATCCCATCTTGAAGGCCGCTGACCTGTTGTAACCTCACCCTCGGCAATGAGGCCGGATCCATCTCTTCAGCCACCGGATCCAAGCCCCCGACCCGCTCACGGATGACCGGATCCGCCTGCACCTGGATCCCCTTGCCACGGAGCAGCTCCACCAGCTCTCCAAGGTGACACTCTGCCCAGCGGGGATGAATCAATAACCACAACAGCACCGGCTGCAATGTCAGGCCAATATCCAAAGCCTGTTGGCTCAGATCCTCCGCCAGCAGTCCTTCCAGTAACCGCCAATCAGCCGACTCATCCACATACAGATGCCCATAGCTCAGCTCCGTCACCAACACTGGGGTGCTACTGCCCCGCTGCATCGCCTCCACCCAGCTTGACCGCCCGCACGGGATGATCAGATCCACAAATCGAGCTTGTTGAAGCAACGGCGGCAGACGAGTTTCTTCGCCATCTGAAGGCCGCACCTGGTCAGCCGGTACCCACTGGATGGCCCCCTCCGGGATCCCGGCAGCATAGGCCGCTTCGCTCAGTCGTTCCACCATGACTCGATGGGTATGGCTCAGGGTTTCGGCACTGCACATCACCAGGCCATTGCCGGTTTTGAGGCCCATCCCCAACCCTTGTACCGCAAACTCTGGGTAGATCTCATAGACCAGGGCGATCACCCCCAGCGGCACCCGATAGCGGGATAGGCCGTCTCCCTGTGCCGTCCGCCAGCCCTGATCGATCACCCCAATCGGATCCGGGGCCAAGGTCAACTGTTCTAGCCTCTGGGCCGCCTGCTCTAGCCGCTCAGGGGTCAGCTTCATACCCTCCAGCACCCAACCCTGCTGCCCCCGCGAGGCCTCCAGATCCAGAGTATTGGCCTCCAATAACTCATCTCGACACCCCCGCAGAGCTTGGGCCATCGCTGTGATGGCTCGATCTCGCCCCTCCCGACCCAAGCGAGTCAACGACTGAGAGGCGCGCCGCACCTGCCGCAAAGTTGTGCTCAAGTCAAAATCGCTGACCATAGGCCTCCAGTGCACGAAGTCTACTCTAAAAGTGCGGGATCCCCCCCATCTTGCCCCCTGATACTTGTGAGATTGATACTTGTGAGATTGATACTTGT
>CAZODP010000034.1:9887-15158 GCA_964578595.1 uncultured bacterium | reverse complement strand
CCCCATCTTGCCCCCTGATACTTGTGAGATTGATACTTGTGAGATTGATACTTGTTCACTCTGATCAGGGTCGCCGCGAGATCCCCCAGATGAAGACTACCAGCAATAGGGATCCCAGCAGGATCCAGAGCACCGCCAGAGCACTGAGAAGGGGAGTCCATTGCTCAATTTGACGGGCCAACAACGGCCCAAATAGCAGCAAAACAAACAAAATCGCTGCACACAATAACAAAGGCGGCGACTGATCCCGCGGATCCCGCCTCAGGTGCCACTGTTTGCCATCCCAAAACCAGAGCTTGCGATAGGGATAAGAGACCGCCAACTGTTCGATATAGAGCTTGTCTTTGACCGAAAAGATATGCTGGCAGCGGTCACAGCCCAATGCCTCTGTCAGCACAATTGGTTGTAGTCGCCCTTGATGACAACAGGGGCAGGTATACTCGCGGTTTAGCTCAATCGGTTGCGGAGGGTTGCGCGGGGATCCCGGTGAGGGTTTTAACATGGGGTGAGCCGTTACCGCCACTTCTGACTCATTCTAAACTTCTGGCTGATTCATCTGGCTGATTCAAAAGAATCCCCTGGCTGCCATCCGATGGGGTCACAGATCCCTGATTTGATCTAATTTGATCTTTTGATCCATACCTATGACTCGCCCTCAGCCTCGCTTGGCCGTCCCCCCTCAGTCTCTCCCAGCACCCGTCCAGGATCCCCAGGCTTGGCAGCGGTCGCGGGCGATTTGGGGGCGGCAGTGGCAGATTATCTGGTTTGGGATCCGGTTGGGCTGGGGCTGGCAGTGGGATCGGCTGTGGGGACAAACCCCGGCCCGAATGCGCCATCGAGCCGAGTGGACGACCCAGGAACTACTCAAACTAGGACCAACCTTTATCAAAATTGGGCAGGCCCTCTCCACGCGGGTGGATCTGATCCCATTGGCCTATGTGAAAGCCCTGGCCCAGTTGCAGGATAATGTACCCCCCTTTGGCGGATCCGAAGCCATGGCCATCATCGAAGCGGAATTGGGATCCTCAGTGCGCAGTTTATACCGAAGTTTTGATGTGGATCCGATTGCAGCCGCTAGCTTAGGCCAAGTGCATCGCGCCCAGCTCCATACCGGGGAAGAGGTGGTGGTCAAAGTGCAAAGACCTGGGTTGGAACATCTGTTTGCCCTAGATCTCAAAGCTCTGCGAGGATTGCTACAACTGAGTGCCCGATTTATGGAAGCGGATCGCTATCAAGAATTGGATGGGATTTATAGCGAGTTTTTTAGCATTCTCTATCAGGAAATCGACTATATCCAAGAGGGCAAAAATGCCGACCGATTTCGAGATAATTTCAAAGATCAAGCTCGGATCCTAGTCCCCAAAATCTACTGGCGATACACCACCACCAAAGTTCTGACCATGGACTACCTGCCAGGGATCAAAATTAATGACCGAGCCACCCTCGAATCCTGTGGACTCAATCTCAAAGAGATCAATTATCTAGGCATATCCTGCTATCTCAAGCAACTTTTACAAGATGGCTTCTTTCAGGCGGATCCCCATCCCGGCAATATGGCCGTGACCCCAGAAGGATCGATTATTTTCTATGACTTTGGCATGATGGCAGAGGTGCCCGCCCTCGATAAAGAACAGATGATCAAAACTTTCTTTGCGGTCTTACAAAAAGATACGCCAGTTTTGGTCAAAACCTTGGTGGATCTCGGTCTGTTGGAACGGACGGCTGATATGACCCCGGTGCATCGAATGGCAACATTTATCCTGGATAAGTTTACCGAGCGGCCCATTGATGTCTATGCCTTTGGGGAGATGCGGGAAGAGATTGTGGCCATGTTTGAACAGCAGCCCTTTCGGTTGCCGCCGCAGATGACTCTTGTGTTGAAATCCCTGACCACTCTGGATGGCATTGCCCGTGTGCTGGATCCCGAATACAACCTGCTCAAAGCCGCTCAACCCTTTGTCAAACAACTGGCCCTGCAAGATCGCACAGGGATCCTGGGGGAACTGGCCCGCCAAACCCGTAGCCTGGTCACCACCCGCCTGCAGCGACCCAGCCCTGCTCAACAGGCGGTCAAAACCCTGCAAGATCGCCTCGAAAACGGGGATCTGACCCTGCGGGTGCGGGCTGCTGGGCAAGAGCGGATCCTAAAACGGATTAGCCTGATGCTCAAGAGCCTGATTTATACCTGCTGGACAGGATTTACGCTGGTCACAGCCGCCATTTTGCTGACAGGAGGACAGCCATCCTGGGCCATCGCGGCCTTTATCCTGGCTGGATTGGGGGCCATCAATCTAGTGCGCTGCCTGATCGAGGTGCGACTGCGGGAAAACCTGGATCGGCTGGCGGATTGAGGCCTGGTACTTGGGAAATTGCGGATAATACCCAAAGCTAGAGTATAGGTTAGGGCAATGGTCGCCGATTAGATTTCAATTAAGTTAAATAATCTTCAATCTCCTGATCAAGTATCTCAGTGACTCAGGATCTCAGCAGTCAAAGGGGGAGGGAAAGGTGATCAGCAGATGGCGATGTTGATCAAAGCTGATCCACCCCTGTTCTCGAAAGCGATTGATCAGCCGAGTGATGGTGACGCGGGTGGTGCCGATGGCATTGGCCAGGTTTTGGTGGGTGAGGCGAACATTGAGCCGGATCCCTGTGGGGGTAGAGGTGCCAATCTCCATGGCCAACAGACCCAGCAGGTGTTGCAGTCTTTCTTCCACCCGCCGTCGCCCCGATAGTGCCAATAGGGCCTCGGTCTGTCGCAACCGTCGGATGGTGTGTCGTAGCAGCCCTTGGCACAAGGCTTCAGAAGCGTCCACTTCATGAGCTGACAGACGCAACACATCCACATCGGTCATGGCTGTGGCCTGGTAGGGATCCAAGGCTGTCAACGGGGATCCGATCGGCATTGATGGCCCAGCAAACCCAATCACCGCCTCATTGCCGTTGGCATAAAACGTCGAGAGCTGCGCCACCCCCCGACAGACAATCACCCACTCTTCGGGCGGGAGCAGGATCACTTGCCCCGAGGAGTATGGCTCCAGGTTCCGTTCCCGATAAAGACTCTCTAGGAGCTGCCGTTCGCGATTGACGCCGGAGTACAAATTAGACATGGGGCAGACCTCCCGGGAGCTAAGCCATCCGCTTGGATGTTACACCCAACACGTTAGCCTTTGGTTCGGATCCGCGAGTAAAGAGGGGGTTATGGCTAGGTTAAGTTTCAGCCTTCTCCTTCCCAGTAGTCAACTGCAGAGGAGGGGGAGACAAACAAGGCCAGACTCCTCAAGGTCGGATCCCCGCCGGGGGGACTACCCACAAAGATGCCCAGCTTATTTGAATCAGGGTATTCGGTGATGTCAGGATCCTGCATGGTGCTGATGGCTAGATAACGCAGCGGTTGATCAGAGGTATTAGAGATTTGGTGGGCATGGCTGCGGCCAGCGGCTGCGCTGAGGATATCCCCAGCCCGGAGCGGATAGACCTGTTCGCCATAACGGACGGATCCTGAGCCGGACAGGATCACAAACAGCTCTTCGTTGGCGTGATGACAGTGAAAAGGCCAACCTGCTTTTCCGGGAGGCAGCTCCACCAATCGACAGCCCAGCTTTTTGGCCCCAATCCGGGATCCAATCGGCCCCAATTGAGCGGCAAAATGATCTCCATGGCCCCAAGCGGTCAAGGTGATTTCGTCAAGATTAAGAATAGGTTTGGGATCAGGCATCAAACTTAGACATCAAATTGGGGAAACATGAGCTGCTGCACTAAGTGGGAATCGGATCCAGCGGGCGTAGCCGTGCCCATTTGTGCGGCTCTGAGACAAAGCTGTGGCAGCCCACCACATCCCACTCCATCTCAGTTCCCCCATTGCGGATGTTGACGTTGATCTGAGGCTGATCTGGCTCAAAAGTGGGATCCTGGCTCAGGTGAGGCTGCTGGTGCTGCCCTTCAACCGCGTGATAGGTGACGCAGCTATCGACATAGTGACAATGGATGCAGATGCACATTGGCTTGCACTCCTCGACTTTAGGAACTTTCTTTATAGCAAAGCTCCCAACTCATGGTAAAAGTGCCCCCATTACGAAGGCACCAAACCTGATATCCCTCAATCAGAAACACATCATCAGAGACACAACTTGAGCCAATCCAGCCAGCCCACAAAAAACGAGGGGATCACTGGGCCTCAGCACCCCCTACCACCTCGAGGATTTCTTGGGTGATGGCGGCTTGGCGAGCCTTGTTGTAGACCAATCCCAATCGCTTGATCAGGTCACTGGCGTTGTCGCTGGCATTATTCATGGCGGTCATGCGGGCGGCCAATTCGCTAGCAGCAGATTCCTGCAAGGCCCGCAACAGTTGGTTGTTGACATAGAGCGGCAGCAACGCCTCCAATATCTGCACCGGATCCTGCTCAAAGATCATGTCTTGGGGCAGGTCGGCCAGTTGGGATTGCACTTGACTGCGCTCCACACTAAAGTCGCCCCCCCGGACCAGCAGCCGAAACACCTCATCTTCAGGAGAAGACAACTGAGCCGGATCCAGCGGCAGTAGGGTCTGAGTCACAGGACGGGAACTGATCAGCGAGACAAAACGGGTGTAGATCAATTCCACCCGATCCACATTGCCTGACAAAAAGGCGGACAGTAAACCGTCGGCGATGCCACTGGCTTCGTCTGCGGTCGGGATCTGAGACAAATTGGTGTAGGACTGAGCAATGGCGGCCCCACGTCGCTTGAAGTATTGGTTAGCTTTGCGGCCCACCAAGGCCAGACTGACGGTGATCCCCTCCGCTTGCAGCTCTCTGGCCCGCTCTTCAGCCCGCTTGGTGATGTTCGAGTTGTAGGCTCCACACAGGCCCCGATCTCCGGTGATCACCAGCAGGCGGACGGTTTTGATCTGGCGCTGTTGCAGCAGGGGCAACTCCACTGCCTCTAGCTTGAGCCGGGTCTGCAGCCCAAAAAATACCTGAGTCAGCCGATCGGCAAAGGGCCGGGTGGCATTCACCTGCTCTTGAGCACGCCGCACCCGTGCCGCCGCCACCAGTCGCATGGCTTCGGTAATTTTGCGGGTGTTTTTCACAGACTTGATCCGATCCCGGATCCCTTTGAGATTGGCCATTGCTGCCCCCTATGGCTGGAAAAAGTGAGAAGTCGGACAACACTCTTGAGAGCGGAGAAGAGTCAGATCGCTGTCTATTGATCTGTTTGCCTGTTGATCTATTGGCCTGTTGATCTGTAGACCTGTGACCAGCTCCCTCCCTGCTCTCGTTGAGGGTGT
>CAZODP010000034.1:2399-9787 GCA_964578595.1 uncultured bacterium | reverse complement strand
ACCAGCTCCCTCCCTGCTCTCGTTGAGGGTGTCTCCTATGCCTTAAAGGTTTCGGTGTACTCAGTCAGAGCTTTTTTCAGCATCTCGGTGGTCTCATCCGTCAGCTTGCGCTCAGAACGGATCCCTTGCTCAAACTGGGGATAGGTGGATCCCAGATAGCTCAAAAAGCCCTGCTTAAACTCATTGACTTGGGCCAGAGGAATCACATCAAGGTAACCATTGGTGCCGGCAAAGATCACCGCCACCTGCTCTGCCACCGATAAGGGCGAGTATTGGGGCTGCTTTAGGATCTCCTGCAACCGCTGCCCCCGGGCCAATTGAGACTGGGTGGCGGCATCGAGATCAGAGGCAAACTGGGAGAAGGCCTCCAGATCCCGAAACTGAGCCAATTCCAGGCGGATTTTGCCCGCCACCTGTTTCATGGCTTTGGTCTGGGCCGCCGATCCCACCCGGCTGACCGAAATACCGGCGTTGATGGCAGGCCGGATCCCAGCATTAAATAGATCCGCTTCCAAAAAGATTTGCCCGTCAGTGATCGAGATCACATTGGTGGGAATATAGGCGGACACATCCCCGGCTTGGGTCTCAATGATGGGCAGGGCTGTCATGGATCCGCCCCCCAACTCATCGCTCAATTTAGCCGCCCGCTCCAGCAGACGGGAATGGAGATAGAACACATCGCCAGGATAGGCTTCCCGACCGGGGGGCCGACGCAGCAACAGCGACATCTGCCGATAGGCCACCGCCTGCTTGGACAAGTCATCATAAACCACCAATGTAGCCTTGCCGTTGTACATGAAGTACTCAGCGATCGCCGCACCGGCATAGGGGGCCAACCACTGCAACGGAGCTGGGCTGTCTGCCCCCGCCACCACCATGATGGTGTAATCCAGCGCGCCATTGGCGGCAAATACCTCCGAAACCTGGGCAACGGTGCTCTGCTTTTGGCCGATGGCCACATAGATACAGATGCAATCCTCCCCTTTTTGATTCAGGATCGTGTCGATGGCAACGGTGGTTTTGCCGGTCTGGCGGTCACCGATGATCAGCTCCCGCTGGCCCCGACCGATCGGGATCATAGAATCAATCGCAGTAATGCCGGTTTGCAATGGCTCGTAGACCGAACGGCGGTCGATGATGCCGGGGGCCGGAGACTCTAGCAAACGGTTGGCACTGGGGGTGATGGGACCTTTGCCATCAATTGGGTTGGAGAGGGGATCCACAATCCGCCCAACCAGCTCATCTCCCACCGGAATACTGGCGATTTTGCCGGTGGATTTGACGCTGGATCCCTCCTGAATGTTGCGACCGGATCCGATCAGCACCGCACCAATGTTGTCCTCTTCCAGGTTGAGGGCGATGCCGACGGTGCCATCCTCAAACTCCAGCAGCTCACTGGACATAACATTGTCGAGACCGTACACGCGGGCGATACCATCCCCCACCTGCAAGACGGTGCCAACATTGGAGACCTGCATCTCCTGGTTGTACTGCTCGATCTGCTGCTTGATAATGCTGCTGATCTCATCCGGGCGAATCGTAGCCATCTTGGTTCCTCTCAAAAAGCTAGGGGGTCACTAACACTCACATCACCATTGGATCACAGATTGGATCCAGACCTTAGGCCAACTGCAAAGCCATTCGTCGCAACTGTCCGCGCAAGCTCAAATCGATCACCTGGGATCCCACCTTGATCACCACCCCACCGATCAAGTCGGGATCGATCTGGGTCTCCACCTCCACCTGATCCGCCTGGCCCAGGTGCTTGACGCGCTCGGCAATGGCCTGCTTTTGCTGCTCCGACAACTCTACGGCTGAGATCACCTCCGCCAAAGCAATTTTCTGGAGTTTGCGCTGCAATTGCAGATAGCGGCGGCACACCTCCGCCACAAACATCAGCCGCCGCCGCTGGGTCAAGACCTTGAGGGTGGTCAGCCAGACGGGATGGATTTTCTCGGTAAAGGTGCGCTCCAGCAGGGTCTCTTTTGCCTCCGTTTTCACCACCGGATTGGCCAAAAAGTCCACCAACTCTGGAGATGCCTCCAGCACAGCCCTGATCAAGCGGGCATCATCCGCAAAGGTTCCCACCAAATTTTGCTCTTGAGCAATGGAGAGCAAGGCCTCGGCGTAGGGATCCACAATCTGTTGCGATACGGTGTTGGTCATTTCACGACCCTCCAATTAGTTGCCAATGAGCTGAACATTGCGATCGACCAACTGATGCTGCAAGTCTGGATCCAGTCGGGAGGGGATGTCCAGCTCAGCTTTGGCCAGAGCCTGCAGCACGATCCGCCGGCGCAGCTCGCTCAGCACCCGATCCTGCTCGGCAGCCACCTCTTTTTCGGCATTGGCTCGGATCCGCTGGGCGTCAACCTCCGCTTGGGCAATCAGATCAGAGCGCAGCTTTTCGGCATTGACTTGGGCCTGCTGCTTGATCCGTTCGGCTTCTTGCTGGGCTTGGGCCAGTTTTTGTTGCTGGTCGGCCAGAGCTGCGATCGCCTCTTGCTTGCGCTTTTCAGCGGTCTCCAGCTCCTCAATGATGGCGGCTCGACGCTTGGCTAGGGTTTCCCCGATGGCATTGCGAGCCAGATAAATCAGCAACCCCAAGATGATGATGATATTGAATAAATTGCTATCCAGCAGACTGGCCACCAGATCAGAAGACTCTTCTTCTACGGCTGCCTCTACCTCAGTTGCCATCCGGGTCAGACCCGTGACCCAATCCCAGCCGATCGTGATGCCGATCATGTGTGCTCCCACCCTACCTAGTAACAGTTATCTAACGTATCTAAAGTCATCTAAAGCCAATCTAGAGCTTCTGTTGCGGTGGCGCTGATGGCGGAATTTTCCAGGATCCAACCCCAAAAGACCAACCCTACGCCGCTGCCCCCAAGAGCTTGTCAATAATTTGCTGACTCAAGCCTTCCACCTGCTGCTCCAGAGCACGCAGAGCCTCCGCCTTTTCGGCTTCTACTGCCGCTTGGGCTGCTGCCATCTTGGCTTGGGCCTCCGCTTGAGCTGACGCTAGAGCTTCGGATCGCACCTTGGCTGCACTGGCTTCTGCCTCCGCCATGGCCTGTTGAGCGGCGACCCGCGCTTGAGCGATCTCCCGCTGATACTGCACCGCCAACTCATCTGCCTTTTGGGTCCGGTCTTTGGCCTCAGCCAGTGAAAGCCGCACATAGTCAGCCCGACTGTCGATGGCCTCAGTCACTGGCTTGTAAAAGATGGCATTGAGTATCGCCACCAGCAGCATAAATTGAATGGCAATGATGGGAAGCGTGGCGTCAAAGTCAAATAGCCCGCCCTTCTCTGCCGCTTCAGCCACCTCAGTGGTTTCAGCAGCTATCGTCAACATCCAATCAAACGTCATCATTGGCACAGTCATGAGGGAGTCCATGAGGTTGAGATAACAGAGGTTGAGATAACAAAGGATCGCTCAGCGGTGATCTGTTCAGCCCTAATCTGTAAAGACCCAGGTAAGCTGGCTGGCCTGCCTTTGGACTTAGTTAATTATTGGTTAGCCATTGGTTTGGATGATTGGCCTGCTCTGGATCCCTGGCATCACCCAATACAGAGATCACTCACAGATCATTTGGGGATCCCAGCCCAAAGAGGAGAAGATATTGGGGTAACCATCAAAAAGCCAGTGATCTGGCCTTCTCATGCTCACCCCAAAGCGATGGGATCAGGCGAAGGGGTTGGCGAACAAAAGCACCAAAGCCACCACCAGGCCATAGATGGTCAGAGCTTCCATAAAGGCCAAGCTCACCAGCAGGTTGCCACGGATTTTGTCTTCGGCTTCAGGCTGACGGGCCACACCTTCCATCGCAGCAGAGGCGGCATTGCCTTGACCCAGACCAGGGCCAATGGAGGCCAAGCCAATGGACAGAGCAGCGGCGAGCACAGAAGCAGCAGAGGTCAACGGATCCATTGTGAGTCTCCTTGAGTTCGAGAAAAGGTTCAGATGTTCCATCACTATTGTCTTAGAAAAAGGATCCAGAAAACTAAGTATTTCAGCGTCTATCCCAATAATGTTGATAGAAACACGATTGACTTAGCTTGATCATGCCATGATTCAAATCAATGATTTTGAGTCAAGGGCTTTGAATCCAGTACTAGGATCCTCCTTCAGATATCCAGAAAGTCCGCCTTCAGTTTGCCATCAAGACCACTCAGGGTAGACCCCCACCTCAACAGTAGGGAAGTGGGGATGCTGAGATTAATCGTGATGCTCACCTCCGCCGTGGCCTTCCATTGCTTCCCCGATGTAGGCGGCTGATAATGTCGAAAAAATCAGAGCCTGAATCGCCCCTGTGAACAGAAATAAAATCATCACCGGCACAGGAATAAACAGGGGAACCAGCAGCACCAGCACCGCAATCACCAGTTCTTCCGCCAAGATATTGCCGAACAGTCGGAAGCTGAGGGAGAGGGGCTTGGTCAAATCTTCGATCACATTGATGGGCAACAAAATCGGGGTGGGTTCGATGTACTTCTTGAAATAGCCCAGGCCCCGTTTGCTGATGCCCGCGTAAAAGTAAACAATACTCGTCAACAGGGCTAATCCTGCCGTGGTATTGATGTCATTGGTGGGGGAAGCCAGCTCACCATTGGGTAGTTCGATCAGCTTCCAGGGGAATAGATTACCCATCCAGTTAGAGACAAAGATGAATAAAAACAGGGTGCCCACATAGGGAACCCAGGGGCGATAGTTTTTTTCGCCAATCTGGCCTTTGGCAATGCCGGCCACAAATTCGTAGGCATATTCCATCAGATTTTGGGATCCGGCAGGCACCCGCTGCATCTGTCTTGTGCCCAGGATCACCACGGTCAAAATCAACCCAATGGCGATCCAGCTACTGATCAGCACTTGAGCATGAACCTCAAGCCGACCAATATGCCAGTAGAGGTGTTCTCCAACCTCCAATTCTGCCAGGTAGGGCCAAGACAAAAGGTGGATCATTGGGATCTCCTAGAGGGACGAAACAAAACCTGAAACAGATGCACCAATAGGGCAATTTTGTAGCTGAGAAAGCCAAAAAAGATCGGCAAAATCTGGAGGGAGGGCAGCTTAGCCGCCAGCACAATCAAGCCAATCAACACTGCAAATCGGGTGGATCCCAACCGCGCTTGCGTCTTGCCCAATTGAGCCACACTGCGCCCCAACATTCGCAGGTAGAGCATCCCCCCCAACAGGCCCAGACCATAGTTACCCGCCATCAGAGGACTGTAGACTAGGGCCACACAGAGGGTAACCCCCAGGCCAACCCCCAGCGTTGTCAATAATAATTCCAGTTGGAGCCGTTCATATTCAGCCGGATCCGACTGGGCCTGAGCTGAAGTCGCCGCTATGGGATCCATCGGATCCGGTTGGCTGAGGTCGGTGGATGGCCCCGTCGACACAGAGTGGCTTACTGCCTCCGGCTCAGATCCTGTGGGATCAGATCCTGTGACAAAAGACATTTGTCCTCGAAGAGAAGCCTCAGCCTCCATCAAGTTCTCGAATCTGCCGACTAGGCTAACTTTTCCGGCTGTGGGAGAAGACACCATCGAGGATCAATTGGCTCCAAAGGATGCAAGGCAACCAGCCAATGGGGTGCGGTCTTAAGATACCGCAACACTTGACCAGCAGTAAGACTCTATCACCTTGCGGGATCCTTGATCCGCCAATTTCTAAAGAATTGCCCCCAGTTACCGACAAAGGCCAGATTTGTTTGCTAAGCGTCTTTACTCATGCCTAGCATCTATGCCCAGCGAGCTGGCTCAGCCCGGTTGTAGGGGCCTTCATTTGAGCAGACCTGTTGCCAACCCCACCCAAATCAGGATCCCCAGCCCGACTCGGTAGATGATAAAAATCCAGGTGCTGCTGCGCTGCAAAAACTTGAGCAATCCATCGATGGTCAGATACGAAAACCC
Organism: uncultured bacterium; assembly: GCA_964578595.1. Lineage (GTDB taxonomy): Bacteria > Cyanobacteriota > Cyanobacteriia > Thermostichales > Thermostichaceae > JAAUUM01. The sequence continues at coordinate 3,868 of CAZODP010000034.1, read as the reverse complement.
AAATGCCGCCAGGATCCCCACCCCCTGCACCGCCAGATGGGACAGCTCAAAATCGCTGACAAACTCCACCCCCCCCGACAACAACAGAGCCGGGATCCCCAGCAAAAAAGAATAGCGGGCGGCCACCTCCCGCTTCAGATGCAAAAACAGTCCCATGGTGAGGGTTCCTCCCGACCGAGAGACCCCAGGGATCAGGGCCGCCGCCTGAGCCAGACCGATCCAGATCCCATCCCAGACCGTCAGATCCTTGATCTCCCGCTGCCGTCGTCCCCAGCGTTCCCCCAGGGCCAGCGCAATCGAGAGGCCAATGGAGGTCAGGGCCACCAACCAGAGTTGCCGAGGGGGTTCCCCCAGCAGGACTTTAACCGCCAGCCCCAGCACCAGCAACGGGATCGTGCCCACCCCGATTTGAACCAGCAATCGTTGGCTAGCCGGATCCACCGGTTGACCCCGGATCCAGTGCCAGGACTGGTGACCCAAGTGGCTCAAATCCTGCCAAAAGTAAATCAAAAGTGCAGCCAAACTGCCCAACTGAATCACCGCCGCAAAGGAGGCCCCCGGATCCGGCCAATTCAGCAGCGCAGGCAGGATCCGCAGGTGAGCGGTACTGCTGATGGGCAGCCACTCCGTAATCCCCTGCACCACCCCCAAGACAAAAGCCTGCCACCCAGTCAAAGCGTCCATTTTGGATCCAACTCTGACGGGATCCTTGGGCCACCCCTGTCGGCAGGTTTACTCATTGCGGCCATTACTCATTGCGGCCATTAACGGTGATCAACCAATTGCCAATAAACCGAAAGATGGGATTGGCCTCTGTCCCCAGCAGGCGCCCCTCAAACCGATAGATGCCTGCGGTGGGGTTTCTGACATTGGACATCACCACAGTCATGGTTTGCCCTGCCGCCACCGGTTGGGCAGCCACCACCTCTAGGGAGCGAAACTCAGGATTCCAAAATACATCCTGCAATTCCACAGGGGATCCTTCCACCTCTAGGCGTACTTCTTCGGGCACCACCGTGCCATCAAAAATAGCCGTGCCGTTGGGGGGCATACTGATCTGCACCTCAGCCACCGCAACATTTTGGGGGGGGATATCCAGCCGATAGCGATCCAGTCGGCCTTCACGAGCACCAAAGTCCAATCGATAATTGAGCACGGGTACCCCCTCACTCCCGGTCAGCACCAAGCCTCCCCCCGACTGGGCCACAGCTGGAGCCATAACCAGGATTGAAGACTTCAAGCTCAAAAGGGATCCGAGGCTGAGGAGCGCTATCCCCGCCACTCCAGCCCATCTGCGAGTACTTTGCCAGACTTGCGAGCGACCCACACTTACTCCTTCTGCTCTGCCAGAGATTGGGTTATCTAGTTGCCTATTCTAAAAGACCAGACCTGGGGGCATCAGCGCAAGTCCCGCCACTTCTCTGCGCTCTAGCGTCAGTCTGGCCAGAGAAGATATGGGCCAGAGAGGG
>CAZODP010000034.1:0-2299 GCA_964578595.1 uncultured bacterium | reverse complement strand
ATGGAGATTTAGAGCCGATAGCCCCCCATCATACCGGCCAACAGAATAAAACCCTGGATCACATTGATCCGAAAGATCTGACCATAGAGGCTTGGTTCATGGTGAAGATCATGGAGCTTCCAGACTTGCCAGATCCATAGGCCCACACTCACCGCCAAGCTCAGATAGTAGACAGGATGAAGCTCCAAGCTGATCCCCACCAACCCCAATAGCAGAGCGGTTCCCAAAAAGAATAGACCCACGGCAGTGGGGGCCAAACGACCCAAGAAGCGAGCGCTGGACTGGATCCCGGCTCTGGCATCGTCCTCTCGATCTGGCAGGGCGTAGACGGTATCAAATCCCAATGTCCACAAAACGGTTGCCCCCCACAATAACCAGGTGGATCCCGACCAAATCGGCAGATTGGGATCCTGTCCTGTCACTGCCGTCCAACTGATCAAGACTGCAAACCCCCAGGCCAGAGCCAAGACAAGCTGGGGCACCGGGAACACTCGCTTGGCACCGGGATAAAGCAAGATCACCGGCACCGCCGCCACACAGAGCCAAAAAGTAACCGGATTGAGAAAGCGGGTCAAGCCCCAAGCACAAAGCAATCCCACCCCGATCAGCACCACCGCCACCCCGACTGACAATTGGCGGGAGGCCAGCGGGCGGGATCGGGTTCGTTCCACCAATGGATCCAAATTGCGATCCCAGAGATCATTGACCACACAACCGGCCCCACTGGTGGCCAAGGTTCCCAAGACCATCACCAGCACCAGGATCCATGGGGGTCGCCCCTGTCCCCCCAAGACCAATCCCCACAGAGCTGGCACCAACAAAATCAGCCGCCCGGTTGGTTTGTCCCACCGCAGTAGTCGCACCATTGCCCAGAGGGTAGCCCTCCAGGATCCTGACTCGCCCATCGCCTCAAGTTTCCAAAAAACTTCATACTGTCTATGATCTCACCAATCCCACCGGGATCCCCAGTTGAGGCCAGAGGCTGGGATCCAACCCAAAAGATGGGCCGATGTAGGTTCTCCGACCCGATCAAAGCAGATCAAGCTGCAACGGAACCTGGCTTCTGGGGGTGTCGTCTAAGCAGATAGTGAGCTGACTTGCATCCGGCCTTGCACTTAGGCGCAGTCTTGGCAGAGGAGCGACGCAGATGTGCAGCCAAAATTTGATATCCTGTGCAAGGCTCAACTTGGCCAGATTGATACCGATCCCAGTGGGGTGTAAAGGTTGAGGGGTAATGATGACGGGATCCAGGTTGCCTGCCGCTTAAGACCTCTTCGTTTTCATGATCCGGCTCTTTCTAATCGCTTGTGTGTTACCTTCCTGAACTTGGTTTTGTTTCAAAAACTTTAGGATCGAGGTCCGTTTTGGGATTTGTCAGCGGTTTTTAACAACTCTTCTTTGAATAGCTCTTCTCAGAGTTCACATCATCCCCACACCATAATCTACACACCATATCAGAGATAAGAAGCGTCGAGGCCATCTTTTGATTGTGAATGACTACTGCTAGACCCTTGATTTATTTTTTGTTCTTTGCTCCTTCATCTGAGAATCTGATATGCCAACCCTAGCCCCTAGCCCCTTACGTGAACTTCAATCCACCTCTCCCCTGACAGAGACGGTTTTAGTGGTGGAAGACGAAGACTTGATCCGAGAGACGGTTACTTTGGCCCTCAGTGAGCAGGGGTATCATGTGATTCAGGCTTATGACGGTCGCCACGCCCTCGAAATGATCCATAACAGTGATCGGCTGGACTTAGTAGTGCTGGACTTGATGTTGCCCAACCTCAATGGATTGGATCTGTGTCGATTGCTACGGCGAGAGGGAAATACGGTGCCCATCGTCATGCTGACCGCCAAAGGTAGTGAGACCGATCGGGTGGTGGGTCTGGAACTGGGGGCCGATGACTATCTAACTAAACCCTTTGGGATGCGGGAGCTGATCGCCCGTTGTCGGTCTGTGTTGCGCCGTCAACAACAGTCAGGATCCTTGGAGACCACGATTCTCCGCCACGGGGATATCTGTATGTACCCCCACGAGTGCCGTGTGATGGTGCGCAGTATTGAGGTCAATTTTTCCCCCAAAGAGTTCCGGCTGCTGGAGCTGTTTATGCGTCACCCTCGCCGAGTTTGGACGCGAGAACAACTGCTCGAAAAAATCTGGGGATCCGATTTTATGGGCGACAGCAAAACCGTGGATGTCCATATCCGCTGGCTTCGGGAAAAGCTGGAGGTGGATCCCAGTAATCCCGATTATTTAGTTACTGTCCGGGGTTTTGGCTATCGCTTTGGCTAGACATTA
>CAZODP010000033.1:0-27924 GCA_964578595.1 uncultured bacterium | reverse complement strand
TGCCATGGTTGCCTGAAAACAATGGTTACCTGAAAACAGTAGTCGCCTGCAAACAACAGTCCTCTATACAAAAGTAGGAGCCAAAGCTTAACCCTCTGGCTCCCTAAAATGATGGCATTAGGCGGTGGGTAGGATGCTGAGGAGGATCGCAGGTGCTCTCAATCTGGATCCTTATCGCCCCAAAAACTTAGGTTCAGTTGTTTCTAGTTATCGTAGACTCGGCATTCAATCGCGTCAGGATTTTCGGCGCAATGCTGCTCCAGGCTGCTGAGCTTGGTGGGCTGATGGCTGCGAGCTGCCAACACCTCTTCCACCGCATCCCAAGCAGCACGGCAATGGGGATCCCCTTCTCCATATTCAGAACAGATCGCACGAGCATTTTCAAGCTCTTTGCTGACCACATCTGACAAACCCATGAACGTTCTCCTTGATGTACGCATTCATGTACACAGACTTGGCAGACTCCGGCCTTAGCCGATAGCTCCAAGCTGCTCTGTTCATTGCTTATGGTAGCCTATCGCTCTGGGTGGCCACCCCATCCTTGCCGCCGTTCCCGTCCCAACCAAGTTAAGACAAACTGTAGCTTTAGCAGCACTGCCCCAGTCAAGAAACCCTCAGTCGAGTCAAGCCCAATCCACAGGCTGGTCAAATCTGGATCCAGTCGGATCCCTGAGGGGCTTGTTACAATCATTTACAACCACTGTCCCATCTGTAGGGTTTGCGCACTCATGGTTAGCTTGGACTCAAAACACCAGGATCCGGCCCCTTCTGCACCAGAGGGCACAGCCGTCCCTGGGATTTCCCCTGACTCATCGGAGGTTGACAGCCTCAAGGGATCCCGGTTGGGTCATTCTCACCACTGGCACTGGCATGACTGGACGGTTCACTATACTTACACCCCCAGTCGGGCCCAGTCTGAATCCGGTCAGGTGATGTTTACCTCAGCTCCGGTGCTGCTGCTGCACGGGTTTGGGGCTTCGGTGGGCCATTGGCGGCACAACATTCACCCCCTTGGATCCCAACGATCGGTCTATGCTCTCGATCTGCTGGGATTTGGAGCCAGTGCCAAGCCCCAGGTGGATTACAGCATCGATCTGTGGGTGGAACAGGTGATTGACTTTTGGGCGGCTCATATTCAGCAGCCTGTGGTTTTGGTGGGACATTCGGTGGGGGGCTTGGTGGCGCTGTTGGCCGCTTATCGCCGTCCTGAGATGGTGAAGGGCCTGTGCTTGATCAGTTGCGCCGACGGCCCCCACCCCGAAGAGTTGCCAGCCCCGTTTGAATGGTTGGTGCAGGGGTTGTGTGAGCTGGTGATCGCCGTGTTGGGCAACCCTTTGACCTATCCGCCGTTGTTTCGCTGGTTACGGCAGCCTGAGGTCTTGCGGGGCTGGATCGAGAATGTCTACAAAAATAAAGCCGCCGTAGATGAGGAGCTGATCCAAATCTTTTTGCAGCCGGCCTTTGACGAAGGGGCCGAGTATGTCTTTTTGGATGCGTTTCGGGCGGTCTTTACCCGTCGTTTTGAGAGTCCCAAGCGGGTGCTACCTCGGCTGAAGCTGCCCATTCTCTTGATCTGGGGCCAGCAGGATCCGGCGGTACCCAGCTTTTTGGCGGATCAGTTCAAAAAATGGCAGCCCACCCTGACGCTGATCAAGCTGCCTGGCATCGGCCACTGTGCCCATGATGAGCTGCCGGGTTGGGTCAATGCTCTGATTGGGGAATGGGCTGCCAGCCTAGAGCGGATCCCGGCCCAAAAAAGACCGGCTGCCTAGTGCCCTGCCCCCAAATCTCAGATACAGTTGGCTCTGAGGATGTGCAGGAGGATCCCCGTGAAGACTGAATCTCAACCCCTACGGCTTGGTGGACGCGGTTTGTTGCTGTGCTGGGGGATCCTATCGACGCTTTTGGCGGCTGTGGCGGCCCCAACCCTGGCTCAAGAAGCTCAAGAGCAAGACTCAGAAGAGATTGTCGAAACCCTGGAGGTGGGTCTGGCTTTCTCACCGGTGGTGCAGTCGCGGGTGAATCGAGAGCTGGTCAGTCTCTGTGGAGGCTTTCGTTGTGAAGATTACCGCCGGGTGGTGCGGGTGGCCATTCAACCTGGAGACAGTCTCGAACAACTGATTGACCGCCTGACGGGATCCATGTTGTCAGAAGTTGAGCGCACCTTTGCTGCTGCCAACTCTCCCGAACGGGTGATCATTGAAGGCTATGTTTTTCGGGGAACGGATGCCTTTGTAACGGTAGAAGTGCCACTGTTGGTGATGTTTGTGCCCCGCCATCGCTGGGTGGTGGAACGCTTTGGCATTGAAGATGACTCTATTTTTTATCCAGAGCTGATCCGGCAGGTGGAAACCGCTCTGGGCAACGTGGCTCCCTCCCAGATCCCAGTGCCCTCAGAAGCCCTGCCCCCCTTGCCCCCTCCTCCTCCTCCTGCACCCCCACCAGCCCAAGACGGCACCCCTGAGGGATCCACTGAGCGGGAACCGATTGAATCCGAATCCGAGCCTGAACCTGAATCCGAGTCTGAATCTTCAAGCTGAGCACTCTGTGTCCATCTGTGACCAAGGGTCAACATAGGTAACGAGGGGCCGAGTGAGAGGGATCTATCATAGGGCTATTGATAAGATGCGCGTCTAGGGCGATGCGCTATCGAGGGGACGTCAATGTCGGATCAACAGGGGTCGGATCCTGAGATCAGTCCACCGATCCAATCCACAGGGGTCAAATCTACGGGCAGACTCAAACGCTGGGGGATCCCGGCTCTGCTGGCGGTGGGTTTGGTGGGTGGATTGGCGGGACTGGGGAACCATTTAGCTCAACGGATCCGGGCAGATCTGCACCGAGATTTGGCCTGGTTTCCGCATCGAGAGTCTGGGCAGGTGCCCGAAGCGTTTTACACCCGCTCGGAGGGGTGGTTTCCGTTGACGGTGCCGATAGGGTGGCGCTGGACGGCTTTTCCGGTGGGATCCCAGCGGTTTGAGTATGCCGCTTTTCAGGTGATGAGGCAGGGTCAGCTTTTGAGGGGTTGGTGGCTAGAGCGCCTGTTGCGGCTCAACCCGGATCTGGGGTACGGATATTCCTCCGCCCTCACCGTGGTGTTGGGGGGCTATGATCAGGCTCCAGATTGGCAGGTGTTGGGGCTGGATCAACCCGAACGGGCCACCCAAATCCCAGAGCTGGCCATCCGCCATGTGGATCCCAATCGTGAGTCCTGGACTCAGTTCAATCTCAGGCTACTGGAACGTCTATTGAGCAATGATTATCCCCATCATCTGCGGGTGTGGGGGGTTGTGGTACCTGCAATCGAGGCGATTGAGTCCTCGGATCCAGCCAAAGCTAGACTCCTGCTACAACAAATCTCGGAGGATGAAAGTGTGCCCCAGGAGTGGGATCCCCGTGTGGCTCGGTTGCGGCAGGATCTTTTGGATACCCACGATCCCAGTGGCGCGGAGGCTGCGGGGTTGAGTGCTTGGGATGCGATTGATCAGATTCAGGCGATATCGGATCCGACTCTGGAGCAGATGCGGGGGATTGCGGAGCAGGTGAATCCCAATGACCGGGCCTATTTCTTGTCGCTGCTGATGGGGGATGAAGATCCCAGTCCGGCGATGCTGGATTATGGGGCCGAGCTGGCAGCGGATCCTGAGGATCCTGAGCGGATCACCGCAGCGGTTCATCTATCCCTCAATGGGGATCCCAGAGGCCGAGAGCTGTTGGCGGCAGCCGTCAATGGGGATCTATCTGGGTTGCACGGGATCTGGGATTACCTGATTTTGCTGCATTTGGCCGAAGTCTTTCCCGACTCCCGATTGACGCGAGGGGCAAAAGCCTATGCTGCGATTCGGGGCGGCACCTACTTTGGCCATATGGGCTATGACTACGAGACCGATGAATGGATCCCCCGTCCTTTTGCTCCGGCTGAGGAGGAGCGGCAGTGGCGAAATTGGCTGCAAAAGTATGCCGATCACCCAGGGGCGGATGATGCCACCTACTGGCTGGGCCGGACTCAAGAATGGCAGGGACGGATGGCAGATGCCCTGATCACCTATGCCGATTGGTTGGCGGATCCGGTGGGGGATCGAGACATGACCTATCCGATCCGCTCCCGATTTCTGACGGTGCTGGATGTGGGGGTGGATCCTGAGGATTTGGCCCAGGTGGTCAGAGATCAAGCGGCCCATCCCCTCAGTCCCCTCTTTCGCTATGGCTTGGCCGTCCGGCGGGCGCGGCAGCACAACTATACCCAGGCCCTAGAGCTGAGTCAGACGCTGACCCTGGATCCGCTGATCCAACAAACACCGGGCTGGCACTGGAATCGGTGGTGGTATCACCAGGATTTTGGCTCCACCTTGGACAGCCAACTGGCTCAGCAGCGGCAACGGTGGCAGATTTTGCAGCGGTGGCAGCAGATGCGCACCCCCCAAGAGCGGATGAATTTGGCCCAACACTGGGGATCCTGGACCGGCTGGCGCAATGGCTATCTGGTGCTGTTTGACGGTTTTAGAAACGGCGGCACAGGCTACACCTCCTGGCAGGATCCCCAAACCGAAACAGTAGATCAAGAGTTGGCTCGCCAGGGCCTTCAGCAGGCCAATCACAATGCCCAAGCCATCAGGCTGGTGCAACCTGTGCTGGCGGATCCGGGCACCCCAGCCCCCATGATCGAACAAGCCCTATGGCTGCAACTCTCTGCCCTCTATCGGCAATATGTCAGTTATCCCCCGGCTGAAACCTTGGGGATGGTGCCCCTGATGGAGCTAGGGGATCCGGATCCGGCCCTATTTGAGGTCACCGTTCCGGATTGGGTTCAAAACGATAGTGTCTATTACAATTTCTATCTGGAACAGAGTCAGCAGCAAGCCTACTACATTCGCCATGCCATTCGTCTGGCCAGAGAGCTGATCAGCCGATTTCCTCAGACTCACCTGGGGGATGATGCCCTATTGGTGGTCTACGAGCTGACCCAGGATCCTGGCTATCTCGAAGAATTGTTACAACGCTTTCCCGCCGGAGATCGCAGTGAAGAAGCCCGTGTTTTGCTGGTGGTGCACCACAACTGGGATCCGGCAGATCTGGAGCAGAGGCAACCGGCGGCTCTAGCCCAGAGGCGGATCCGTTCGGAGATGCCGTGAAGTAGAGTTTTAGGAGTTTGCAGTGGACTGAGTCATGCTGTTCAGCCTCGACAATCTGCCCTACTGGATCCTTTTGACCATCGGGGTGGGGCTATTTGTATTGGTGATCCTATCGGGGGGCGGCGATGAGGATGGGGATTTGGATCCCGACCTCGAGCTTGACTCAAACCTCAGCCTTGACTCTGGTGGCCCTGAGCTGGATGGCAATCTGGAGACCAACCCGGATGGGGGCGAATGGCATCTGGCTTTTCAGGTGCTGCACCTGTTGGGGGTGGGCAAGGCTCCCTTGATTCTGTTACTGGCGATTGATTTCAGCACTTGGGGTCTGGTGGGCTGGTTTTTGAATGTGATGTTTAGTACATGGGCCGGATCCTCTTTGTCCCTGCCTGGGCAAGGATCAATTTTGTTGGCCTCAATGGTGGCGGGATTGACCACAGGAGGCTGGCTCTCGGATCCGATTGGCAAGGCTCTGGCTCAGTTTGGGGAAGATACCCGCTCAGAACGGCTACTGGGGCGGGTGGGGCGGGTGACCTCGGCCTCGATTCCGCGCCAGGGTCAGATTGGACAGGTGGATGTGCGGGATGGGGTTGATAATTTGGTCACGGTCAGCGCGATTCTGCCAGAGTGGGCCACCACGATTCCGTTGCGGGGCCAAGAGGTGCTGCTGATCGAGCAAAATCAGGATACTTTTTTAGTGATCTGTGTGGATAGTCCGGATCAAGCTCGTTGGCTAAGGGAGCCGGATCCCAAGGCTTTGCCCCCAGCTCATCAATGATCTAGTCATCTTTTGATCTTTTGATGAATGGCTTTTTGATTGTTTCTTTTAATGATTAGAGGTGATACCGATGCGTTTTTGGCTGCAACTGATGCTTTTGACTCCCACTCCGGCTTTGGCCCAAACCCAGGATCCTGCTGCGGATAGTTGGACGGATCCTCAACCTACCGAAAACCCGCTCAGACATGAAGGGCTTAATCATGAAGGGATCCTGGTGGCCCAAAACCCAGGCATCCCTTTGACTCAGGTGGGGGGAGGTAATCCTTTGGTGTTTTTTGCCACCATTGCCGGAGCGTTGGTTGCCCTTTTATTGGTGTCAGTTTGGGCCTATACGCGGGTGTATGTCATTACCCCCAATAACGAAGCCTTTGTGCGCACGGGTGGGGTTTTTGCCAAAGGGAAAACGGTGATCTTGAATGGGGGATGCATTGTTCTGCCCGGATTTCATGAGCTAACACGGGTGCCGCTGCGAGAAATTTCTATTGATGTGGAGCGCACCGATAAATTGGCGGTTCGCACCAAAGATTACCTGCGGGCCAATATGCGAGTCACGTTTTTTGTCTGTATCAACGCTTCTCAGCAGGATGTTTTGACCGCTGCCGCTCGTTTGTCCCAGCAGGGTCGGATCACCGCTGTCGACATCAAAAATGCTTTAGAAAAACGGGCAGACGACGCGATTCGAGCTGCGGCTAAAACCAAAAATCTAGCGGAGATTGACTCCGACAAACTGGGCTTTGCTCAGGAGGTCTTAAATCTGATTGAGCCAGACCTAAAAAAGGTGGGTTTGACCCTCAATAATATCGCTATTTCTGAAGTAGAAGAGAGTGACACCTACGACGAAAATAACTTTTTTGATGCTCAGGGGGTACGGCTCAGAACCGAGACGATCCAGCGGTCGATCCAGCAAAAAAGAGAGGTGGAACTGACCACCCAGATCACCATGGAGCAAAAGGAACTGGATACCGAGAAACAATCTCGCAAGCTGGCCCAAGACAACGAAAGTGATAAACTGACCCGACAGTTAGAAATTGAGGCCCAACGTGCCCAGCGAGAACGAGAAATTGAGGAATCCCGCGCCCGTGAGATGGCGGCCATTCAACGCAATAAAATCCTGCAAGATCGTTCTGTTGAAGAAGAAGAAATCCGCCGCAAACTGGCCCTGCAGCAGAGCCAAATTGATGCCGATATTGAACTAGACCAGCGATCTACGAAGCTCAAAATTGCCCAAACCCAAAAACAGCAGGAGGCCGAAACCGCTGAGATTTTGCGGCAGCAGATCACAGAGTCAGCTCGATTGCAAGCTCAGATTGAAATTGCTGAATCGGAACGGATGGCCCGCCTAGCGCAAGAGGATACAGCCATTGCCATCAGCCACAAAAAACGAGATAGCTTTCTGGCGGATGCCGAGCGAGCCAGGGCACAAGAAGCGGTGCTCAGTGCAGGTCAACTGGAGAAAGCGGACCGAGAAAAGCAACTGGCCCTGATCAATGCCGAGCAAGAGGCCCAGCAGGTCAATATCGCCGAGCGCAATGTGGTGGAAATTGATGCCTTTCGGCGCAAGCGGCAGGCTCAGATCGCTCAAGAAGCCGCCCAAACCGAGGCGGAATCGATCCGGATCCTGGCCCAAGCGGAACGGGATCGCGCCCTAGCCGAAGCCGATGGGATCCGAGCCAAACTGGAGGCCCAAAACACCATCAGCAATGCCAATCTCACCGCCCAATTGATCCAGACCATCTGGCCAGAGCTGGTCAAAACATTGCCGCAGACCCTCAGGGCATTGGCCCCACAGCCGGGGGTTTTGGGGGATGCTCGCGTCTATACCTTTGCGGGTGGGGGAGAAGGCCCGCATGGATCCGGCCTTAGCGATATTAACAAACTTTTGCTCTCTAGCAGTGGTTTTGAAATCCTCAACACCCTACTCAAGGAAGACAAACTCGGATCCCTGATCACACAAGTGGGATCCTTGCTACACAATCAGCCGGACATCCCCTCGGCCAGCCCCAACAGCCCTGATTTCAGCCCGCCCGATCTAGCAGCCACCCCATCCCCAGAGGGGGATCCCCCGATCTCAGCAGAGCTTGGGCCTGTGGACGGTGCCTCATCGGTTTCTTGATCTCTTAATTTTTCTTAATCTCTTAATTTGGGTTCAGTTCAGCCTCCCATGTGCATAGGAAAGGGATCCGACCGATGAAGTTTGTTGTCCAGACCCAGAGCGAGATCCCGATCTCCACCCAGTTGTTGAATCAGCTCAGCTTTGCCATTGCCAGCGGCCTCTATCCTCCCGGCAAAAAGCTGCCCAGCACCCGTCAATTGGCGATGCAAACCGGGATCCATCGCAACACCGCCAGCAAGGTCTACCACCAATTGGAGACCATGGGCTTGGTGGAAACGCGGGCCGGATCGGGGATCTATGTGACGCAGCAGGGGATGGATCCTCATCCCCGTCAACCTCATCCCCGTCAACAGGTGCGCCAGGCGGTGGATCAGGTGTTGCAGATGGGCTGCACCTTACCCCAAGCGCGAGAATTACTCCTGGATGAAATCGATTGGCGGATCCGCTGTGGCACCCGCGTTTGGATCAGTGTTCCCGCTTCAGATCTGGGATCAGGCCAGCTTTTGGGGCAAGAATTGCAACCCCAACTGGGGATCCCGTTAGAACTGGTGCCGCTGGAGGAGTTAACCCCCGTTTTGGATGAGGTGGCCTCAGGCACGGTGTTGACCATTCGGCATTTTTTGTCAGCGGTGGAGAAAGTGGCCCAACCCTACGGGATCCGGGTGCTGCCGATTGAAATCTCAGATTACAGCCAAGAGTTGGCTATGATTCAGGCCCTGCCAGCGGGCCATTGTCTGGGATTGGTCAGCATCAGTGGGGCAATCTTGGGGGTGGCGGTCAGCATTCTCTCCAGCCTGCGGGGGGATGATCTACTGGTATTGCAGGCGGAAGCCGATGATCAAGAGACCCTACGGCGATTGGTGCGAACTGCCCAAACCATCATCAGTGATTCCGCCAGCTACGACCGGGTGCGGGCTGCCATCCGTGAGGCCAAAACCCACCTGATCCGGATCCCCCAGCTCCACTGCTCTGAAGCCTATATCAAGCCCCAATCGGTGATCAAGCTGCGCCACAGCCTCAATCTGCCGGATCCTGCTCTAGTCCAGGGTGAGGGGATCCAGAGTCAGGGGTAGCTGCGCCGCCGCCGAGCGATCCAACATCCAAATCAGGGATCCTTGGGATCGAACCCGCTGGGCTGGCAACTGGGGTGCCGTGGTCAAAAGCTGTCGCATGATCTCGGCTTTGTTAGATCCAGCCACCAAAAACACCACCCGCCGACTGGCATTGATCAGAGGATAGGTGAGGGTGAGCCGGGGTTCTCCCTGCTTGGATCCCACGGTGGTGATGGAGTCCGTGACATTGAGGGCTGCCGTGCCCGGAAACAGGGAGGCGGTATGACCATCTGGCCCCACCCCCAGCAGCAGCAGATCAAACACAGGCAGCTCGGATCCCCAGTGGCTCTGCAAGGTCTGGGCATAGTGGGCAGCATCTTTCGCCGGATCCTGTGCTTGGGTGGGCCAGGGCAGGATATTGTCTGCGGGGATCTCAATCTGATCGATCAGGGCTTCGCGGGCCATGCGGTAGTTGCTATCGGGGTGATCAGCCGGGACGTAGCGTTCATCCCCCCAGGCCAAAAGGGTCTGGCCCCAGTTCAAGCCAGGGGTCTGGGCCAGTTGCCCATAGAGCTGCTTGGGGGTACTGCCCCCAGACAAGGCCACCCGAAAGGATCCGTGGTCTGCAATGTCATCTGTTGACCACTGCCGCCAACAGGCCACCATCTGATCCACCAACAGCTCTGAACTACCGCAGATATGGAGTTGAAACGATTGCATCGGGATCCTCACGCTTAGGTCTCAGGGTTGCCCTGAGTTTAAGCCCTGCTGGAACCTGTGAGGAAGAGGAGCAAGCCCCGTTTATTTTTTTGATATCTGGTTTGGGGGGCAAGCCCTGCACCCCACCAATCTCTGGACACGATCAAGGGCAAGCGGTAGGTTTTGAGAGGGATCCGAGGGGATCCAGGTCGTCAAAATTAGGATCCGACACCATGGCTGAAACGCTATCTGACGCCACGTCTATCGCTCCAGCAGAACCTGCTAACGGATCCCCTGTTCATGGATCCACTGTTAACCGATCTGGGGCTGAGGCCATCCCAGACCCTCCAGCTCATCCCCCATCGAGGGCAGGGTTGGGATTGTCAGCGATCCTAGTGGTGGCCTTGGCGGGGGCGGTGGGGATGATTGGGCCTGATTGGCTGCTGCCCTGTGCCTTGGCGGGGGTGGCCAGTGGGATTCTGGGTTGGATCGGGATCCCCCGGTTGCAAGCCTGGAAAACAGGACAGGTGATCCGGGCGGAGGGGCCGCAGTCTCATCTCAAAAAAGCCGGTACTCCTACCATGGGCGGGATCCTGTTTATTCCGGTGGCCATTGCTGTGGCGGTCTGGACAACCCAGTGGGATCCGGATGGGGTGGCGGTGGGGTTGCTAACGCTGGGCTGTGCTCTGATCGGCTGGCTGGATGATCTGGCGGTGATCCAAAAGCAGTCCAATAAAGGGCTTTCCCCGCGCCAAAAGCTGGGATTGCAACTGCTACTGGGGCTGATCTTTTGTGGCTGGATGGCCTGGTCTGGGGTGTCAACCGATATCACCCTGCCCGGACTCGGATCCCTGTCTTTGGGCTGGGGCTACTGGCTATTGGCGGTCTTTGTCCTGACGGGAACCACCAATGCCGTCAATCTCACCGATGGCATGGATGGCCTAGCGGCAGGGGTGGTGGCGATTATTTTGGTGGGACTGGGATCCTTGGCCTGGACTGGAGCCGATCCGGAGCTGGCTGGATTGGCCTGGGTGATGGCGGCCTCTTGTCTGGGCTTTTTGGCCCACAACCGCAATCCGGCCCGTGTCTTTATGGGAGATACCGGATCCTTGGGATTAGGGGGAGCCTTAGCGGGAGTGGCTTTGGTGACCGATCAGCTCTGGGGCTTAGCGATAATGGGCGGGATCCTGATTTTTGAAACGCTTTCGGTGATGATGCAGGTGAGTTATTTCAAATACACCAAGCGCAAAACAGGGGAGGGCAAACGCCTATTTCGGATGTCTCCCTTTCATCACCATCTGGAATTATCCGGCTGGAGCGAGATCCAAGTGGTGGGATGCTTTTATCTGGTCACCGGGATCCTAACGGGCGGAGCCTGGTGGTTAAGCGCGATTACAGGCTGAATCCAAACACCCGATCCAGACCCAGGTGAGGGATAGGCTGTGGAGACGGAGGATCCCAGGAGCGAATCCCAGGACTTGGGGGACTCAGAGAATCGGGCTAGGAGATCTCACCCCTGAGGCAGGCTAACCTTGATAGTAGCCCTTTAGCTTTGGGCTGTGTCTAGTGGGTTTCTCGCCCGCCGATCAGCTTTTCCTCTCGATCCAGCCGTATTGGGCCATGAGTGACATTCCTCTCAACCGCAGTCTCAGCTCTCACCTAGAGCCACATACCCTGGTCAGAACCCTGAGCAGCGGCCAATTGCTGATGGTGGATCCCCACAAGCGCAACGCATTGATCATTTGCAAAACCTTTCATGCGGAGTTCGCTGGCCCCGGAGCGGCTGTCGGTGGGCCTATCGACATCGAATCCGCCACCATTATTCCAGTGGGAAACGTCACCCTTGTCCACCCTGCCAGCCACCAAGAACGACAGCGAGCCTACGCCAAACGCCGCCACTGGATGCGCTGGCTACAGCAGACCACCGAAAACCCAATCCCCGCCCAACGGGCAGCAGGATTACTCGCCAGCCTAGAAGAGTTTTTTTCGGCAGAGGATGTCAATCACCTCCCCAGTGAAGTGCTGGCCCGACTGGTGGGGGTTTTGCCCCGTACCATCGACATCGCCCGTAGCCGCCCCCTCTCTGCTATGCCTGCTTTTGTCTCCGCCAGTGCGGATCCATCCCCCGCCAGTCGTCGGGCCTAACCAGCGGATCCCGGGATCTCCCATAATGCTCAAGTAATGCTCAAGCTGACCAAGCATTAGAACGCATTAGAACATTGGAAGATCATTGGATCCAAGGCTTGGGATCCCCAAGGGGGCATTTGGCAGGTATTCTATTTCAGGCAGTCGGATCCCTGGGGGCTTTTAAGAGCTACAGGTCGGGTATCCTTTTGGTCATAGTTCTAAACTTTTACCGGGGCGAGATTGCCTTAGCATACTGACATCGCACTCTTCTCATTGCACTCTTGTTTTGATTCGCCCCTCTATCAAAACTGAGGATCCTTGGCCATGGACGGTATCGAGTGCCTCAATTGCGGACACCTCAACCTCGCGGACGCCATCTACTGTGAAGAGTGTGGTGTGAAATTGGTTCGCCCTGCACCGGAACCCTTGCCTGAGCCTGTTCTCGAGCAGGATGTAGCCGTTGAATCCGTTGAGTTTGAGCCGCTTGAATCTGCTGAGGATCCGTTGGTGGCCGAGATCGAGCAGGGATCCGAAACTGATGATTTTGAAGCTAATGATTTTGAAGCAAGTAATCTTTCGGGTGGTGATGCAGAAGAGCCTGAGAAGATGGATCGAGGATCCGTCACCTTCCTGAAAGAGATCCTCAGCGGATCCGAAGCTGTAGATTTGAATGAACTTGAGGATGTGACCGGAGAGAGGGCTGATCATCTGGATCTGGTTGCTGATGCTGTTGATGTAGACCCCAACCCGGAGGATCCTGTGATTGACCCTACTGACCCTGCTGAAGAGTCAATGCCCCCTGTAGACCCCCCGATGGCAGAACCAATGGCTGATGTCGGTACTGATTTAGAACCAGACTCCCCAGGGCCTGGGCTTGATGGGATATCGGATCCTGAAGCTGCCGTCGCCCTGATGGATCTCGATGACAACCCTGGCACGGTTTTGGATATGCCGGATGAGCCAGAACCTGAACCGGCCCCCCCCGAACCCAAGCCCCCGATCGCATGGCTGATCTCTGAAACTGGGGATCGCTTTGAGCTGCCGATGTTACCCATCCTCTATCTGGGTAAGCCCAATGATGAGATCCCAGTTCAGGTGGATTTGTCCAGGGTGGCCGAATCTGAGATCATCTCGCGGGTTCATGCCGTGATCCATCGCATCAACCGCGACGAGCAACCCGAAGCCTTTTATCTGGAAGATGCGGGCAGTCTCAATGGCACCATTTTGAATGGCGAACCTCTGCAGGCGGGCACCCGTCACCGCAAACTCCTCAAACCTGGAGACACCATTACCCTGGGCCGCAAACGCCAGATCAACTTTCGCTTCCAAGTGGAAATGGAAGAACCTGAGACTGAGGCTCTGCCTGAATAGCGTCGGCCCACTTTTGAGGATGGTCTTTTAAGATGTTCTAGGGTTGGGACGTGGAATTGGGTGAGCTAAACCAGAGAACCCGCAACTCACATCACAGGTATTACAAGGCTTAATCACACTCAGCTGCGGAGGCTTGGACCCTAACCTCCTGAGCCGTAGCTCTTGCTTGATCCCTCTGAGACCCACTGATCCAGAGGGGGCAGGGATTGGATATTTTTGTGGATCCTTCCTTGCTGGGCCAGGATCCAACCTCAGGGATCCTCATTGCTCTTGTTAATTTCTCTTGTTGATGCTCATGGATGCATGAAGTCTAATGGAGATGGGGATAGTTAGAGTTGTGTCTCAGGATGCCACCAACCAAAAACAGTTGTTTATGATTGTGACTAACTTTTAACCCCTGTTACGGTTGGCTCCTTTGGATCGCTCCTCCGCTTTGCGCCCACAGTGCGCCATTGAAATGTCAATGAAACGTCAGCTTACCTCTCGACAGCACAAAATCCTGTGGGCTACCGTCCGCAGCTATATCGAAACGGCAGAACCGGTGGGATCCAAAGCCTTGGCGGATCAGTACAACCTGGGGGTGAGCACCGCCACCATTCGCAATGACCTAGCTCTGCTAGAGCAGGGGGGACTGCTGATTCAGCCTCATACCTCAGCGGGGCGGGTGCCATCGGATTCGGGTTACCGGGTCTATGTCAATGACCTGCTGGAGCAATCTGACCCGTCACTGCTGGATCGAACCGGGCTGGATCGAACCGGAGCGGCGGCCTCCCTAGACAACTTAAATGCTCTGTTGGGGGATGATTTAGATGCTCTATTGGCAGGGGCGGCCCGAATCCTGGCCCGCTTGAGTGGCTGTATTGCTCTGGTGACGGCTCCCCGAACCCGTACTCTGGTGATCCGGCATCTGCAGTTGATGATGGTGGATCCAGAGCGGGTGCTGGTGCTGATGGTGACAGATTCCTATCAGACCCATTCGGTGGTGGTCAATTTAGCCGGGGATCCCCGATCCGAAGAGAATGGGGAAAGCTGGATCCCGTTATCGACTGAGGCGGTGGCCCGACTGGAGGATGAGTTGCAATTGCTGAGCAACTTTCTCACCCTCAAGTTGCGGGGCAAGACCTTTGGGGATTTACAGGATCTGAGCTGGCTAGAGCTGGATCAAGACTTTCGGGCCTATGGCACCTGGCTGCATCAACTTTTGGGGGTGGTGGCTCAGCGGTGTCTTAGACCCAGCCTGGGTCAAATGTTTACGTCTGGGGTGACTGAGCTGATCCGGCAGCCGGAGTTTTCCCATAGTCAGCAGGTGCAGGGGATTGTTCAGCTCCTGGAAGACCCCTCTGAAGGACTCGGCCAGGTGCTGGGATGCCAACACCCTCGCCCCCTGATGGTCTATATCGGTACCGAAAACCCGCTAGAACCGATCCGCCACTGCACCCTGATCACCGCCACCTACTTTCGAGATCAAGATCCCCTGGGCACGGTCAGTCTGATTGGGCCAACCCGAATGCCCTACGAGCAGGCCTTTTCATCGGTGCGAGCCGTCGCCTCCCGTCTGGCCCAGAGTTTGCAGGCTTGAGAAAACACCTATTCTAGTCAGGCAACGGCAATCGAAACAGTTGGCGAGCATTACGGGTGGTCTGGTGGGCCACTTGATCGAGGGAGAGCTGCCTCAGTTCGGCCACCTTTTGGGCCACATGCAGCACATGGGCCGGCTCGTTGCGCTGGCCGCGATAGGGCGCTGGAGCCAAAAAGGGACAGTCGGTTTCCACCAAGAGCTGCTCTAGGGGTACCACGCCGACGGAGGCTTGGACGGTGCGGGCACTTTTGAAGGTGACAATGCCGCTAAAGCTGATGTAGCAATTGCGCTGCACAAACCAGACCGTTTCTTCGGGGGATCCGCTCCAACAGTGCATCACCACCCGCAACCGATGCTCAGGATCCATCTGATCCAGCAGATCCCGTGTGGCCACCGCCGCCTCTCGACAATGAATAATCAGGGCGCGATCCAGCTCAGCCGCGATCTGGATTTGGGCACGAAAGGCTTGAAATTGCAGCTCAATGGTCTGGGGATCCGATTTGTAAAAATCTAACCCCATCTCCCCAATTGCCACCACACGGGCATCGGCGATGGCATGGTGTCTGATCTGCTCCGCCAAAGCGGGATCCCAACTGGCGGCTTCGAGCGGATGAAATCCCACCGCCAAAAATACCTCTGGAAACCGATCCGCCACCGCCTGCAACTGCCCAAACTCCGCCGGACGACAACAGGAATGCACCACCTGAGCCACCCCTGCTGCCCGCCACTGCTGGGCCACCCGATCTAAATCTTCAGAAAAACTATCAAAATTGAGATGGACATGGGTATCCACCAGAGGATAAGTCTGAGTTGCAGTCATGGATCCCCTCAGGCAAACGCCAACAACAATCAATCAGTTCATCAATCCTAGTCAATCCATTCAAGGGCCTTCCAGATCCCAGTCTCCCAGTTAGCGGGCCTCAGAGCACCACTGGATTCACGTAGAAGCAGCTAAGGGCAACCTGAGCCGAAATACTTTGAGCTTTTGAATTACAGCCCTTCCCTCAATCACTCACTACACCAAATGCACTTCCTAAACCAGTTTCTTAATTCACTACTGACATAGATAGAGTTTCTGTTCAGGACAATCTTTCCTTACTATGTATCGGCAACGTTAGGCTGTCTACTAGCTCTGTCAATCTTCCTTTCTGTAAGAGTTGCCTTCCTGATCAAGTAGACCCAATCCTGAAAAAAGCTTTAATCCCTAGCGGGTCAATTCCTCGCCGCTCTGCGGCGTAAAATGCAGCAATGAGCGAGTACATCCACAAGCGACATAACGTTATTGAGAAACGCTACGAGGTCAAGTTTATGGAAATTGGGGTAGATAAAGACCATGTACATTTTTTAGTGCAGTCAGTACCGACATACAGTGTGACTAAACTGGTAACAATGATCAAAAGCCTCACCAACCCAGCCACATTTGCTCAATGGGGGTCTGCTCCTGGATCCTCAAAGATCCCATCCGCACTTGACCAGCCATATCCGCCACCAATCGACTACTGGCCAAAATCAGTAAAGCTGTTGTCAGACCCAACAGATCCCGCCAAGCATCGCCACGTTCACGCCAAACCATAAAAACTCCTCTCACTCGACTCACACATGGCCCACACATCGGCCATGAGCCAATCTTACGCAACCCATTAATGTCAAAGGTGAGATCCAGATCACCATTTGCTGCGGGATCCGGTGGATGAAGAGAGGTTAAACCGCAATGGGCTATTTCAACGGTTTGATCAGACCCGAAACGGGCTAGGGCCGGATGAATTGCAAGCTAGGCTCAGACAACGTGACCTGGTAGTAGCCCGCCTGGGATCCCAGGGTGGAATTGTATGGGGTGGGTAGGTTAGGGCGATTGATGGGGGCAGCACTGAAACGACGATCCTGAAATTGCTCCAGGGCACTGGAAAAAGACCGAGTCCGACCGCGCAGCACGTCTTCCGGGAAGATGGTGAAGTCCTCAGTCGGGGGGGCATCCAGCAA
The DNA here is from genome assembly GCA_964578595.1 of uncultured bacterium. Lineage (GTDB taxonomy): Bacteria > Cyanobacteriota > Cyanobacteriia > Thermostichales > Thermostichaceae > JAAUUM01. The sequence goes on along the minus strand of CAZODP010000033.1, from coordinate 11,096 downwards.
AATGCTGTCCACTTGGCGCAAAAACGGATTGGATTGAGCCAAGGCAGGACAGTTCATCGCCGCCGCCAGAGCAGCACCAGTAACCAAAGCAGAGCACATACGAAGCGGCTGGACAGAGCGCATATCAACCATAGATTTCTCCTTAACTCGCATCAGATTCTACTCCACCCACAGGTAAGGGCAAGGGGTTGAGGGCGCTTGGCTCTCATTCCTGATCAGGATTCTTCCTCAAAAGCTGGCTCAAAAGAGGGCACAGCTTCTGATCCCTCTTGATCCCCACCCCTTGACCCATGAGTATAAGTGCGTGAACATAGTTAATAATTTCCTTGATCCCCGTTGATCCCAGGCTTGGATCCTGCTTTTGGCAGTAACTGGATTGGGTTTGACAACAGGGGGCAAAGGCTTGAAGGCTGTTCTCTTCCGGATTCGGGCTATGAGCTTGGCCGCTGGATCCCTTGATTTAGCAGTGTAATGGGCACTCTGTTGCCTCCGCCTCGCTGACTACCGCTTAATGACCAACCACTCCATAAGGGACAAGAGGGAGAACCAAGACATCATGACCCCAGACCGCTTTGTGCTAGAAGACTTGACGCTACGGCAGTTGCGCGCCCGTGCAATGGAGTTGGATATTTCTCGCTACAGCCGCATGACCAAAGACCAGCTACTGGTGGCGATCCGCGAGGCTCAAGCCAGCCAAGTCCGGCCCCCAGCAGCCCCGGCCCCTCAAGAAAAAGACAAGCCCGCCAGTGCTAAGTTTCATGCGGGTGGGGTGCAAAACATGGGTCGGTTGGCGGATGTGGATGAAAAACTAGGGGATCTGCCCGGCGGTTATGGGGCCAGCCGGATCGTGCTGCTGCCCCGGGATCCGCAGTGGGCTTATACCTATTGGGATGTACCCAATGACCACAAGGAGGAGCTACGACGGCAGGGGGGGCAGCAATTGGCCCTGCGGGTTTACGATGTCACGGATGTTGATTTCAATACCCAGCCTGCTCATAGTATGCAGGAGTATCCTTGCGATGAGCTGGCCCGCGAATGGTACGTACCGATTCCGGTCAGTGATCGATCTTATGTGGCTGAGATTGGCTATCGGGCCTGGGATGGCCGCTGGTTGGTGCTGGCCCGCTCGGCGGCGGTAACAGCTCCCCCCACCTACCCCTCCGATTGGTTTGAGGAGCACTTTGTCACGGTGCCGTTCTCGATGGCCCTGCACGGACGGACGCTGTTGCAACTGCAGGAACCCTACAAGCGGCGTCGGGAAGATGGGGTAGCCCTCGGATCCGCTACACCTGTGGCCGAGAAAACAATAACAACGGGGGATCCCTCGATCTCGGATCTGTTCTTCCAGACGGCGGGAGGCTTTGAGTCAATGCGGGTGGCCGGATCCCTGTTTGGGAGTCATCAGATGCTGCCGGAGCAAACCTTGAGTTCGTTTGCGATCCCGTCTGGGGTGGGGATGCTGTCGGAGATGGGCCTAGCGGCCCCTTGGATGGCTTCGGGATCCGGTTTGGGATTGTTTTCTGGGGCCTCTGAGGTGTTGCCGCAGCGGCTGCGCAAGTTTTGGCTGGTGGCGGATGCTGAGCTGATTGTGTACGGCGCAACGGAGCCGGATGCCACCGTGACCATTGGGGGTAAGCCGATCAAGCTCAACCCCGATGGCACGTTCCGGTTCCACATGGCCTTCCCGGATGGCAATATCGACTTCCCCATCTTTGCGGTGGCGGCTGATGGCGAGCAAAATCGTGAGATTCACATGACCTTTGATCGGGTCACCCCAGCCCGTCGCACCAACACCAAAGAAGAAGCGGTGGAGGAATGGCTCCCCTAGTTATGCCCTAGTTACCCTAGTCAAGGGTTATGTTGTCGAGGCTGAGTCGGATCAGCTCATCGGATCCTCAGGGTTACGACTGGGGATCCTTTTGATTGATTTGTATTGGATTGATTTATATCTGAAATGTCTTCTGTGATATCGGGGATTGGGGTGGCAGCAGTCGGCCCACTTTTGGATCCCTGTGCTAGTGTGGCTGTGAGTTTTTGCGGTGGCTGCTCCCTAGATGCCCGTTAGACGCCATTAGATGTATGTCAAACAGCTAGAACTGACCCGATTTAAGTCCTTCGGCAGTGCGACGACGGTGCCTTTGCTGCCGGGTTTTACGGTGATTTCTGGCCCCAATGGATCTGGGAAATCCAATATCTTAGATGCCCTATTGTTCGCGCTGGGGTTGTCGTCATCGAAGGGTATGCGAGCTGATAAGTTGCTGGATCTGGTGCATTCCGGCAGCCTCGAAAAAGGCCGCAAAGTGGAGACGGCGGTTTCAGTCACCTTCGCCCTCGATGATATGCCACCGGAGTTTGAGATTCTGTTGCAGTCTCAGACCGATGGGGATCCTGATTCAGCGTCAGGCAGCTTTGGCAACGGATATACCCAAAATGGACATGGCATAGATGAACACAATAAAAACGGATCTGGGTCTCGATTGCCGACTGAATGGAAAGTGACCCGACGGCTGCGGGTGTCTCCAGATAAAGGATCCGGCCCCACCTATACCAGTACCTTTTATATCAATGATCTGCCCTGCACCCTGGCGGAATTGCATGAACAATTGGAAGCCATGCACGTCTATCCCAATGGCTATAATGTTGTGCTGCAGGGGGATGTCACCAGTATTATCTCCATGAACTCTAAAGAGCGGCGGCAGATTATTGATGAATTGGCAGGAGTGGCTGCTTTTGATCGAAAAATTGCCCAGGCCAATAGCAAACTGGATGTGGTCAAAGAACAAATTGAGCGATTTCGACTGATTGAACAAGAACTCAAACTCACCCAAGAAAAGCTGATCAAAGAATGCGAAAAAGCTCGTAAATATCAACAGCTTCGCCAAGACCTGGACGGGATCCTATTGTCTGAACAGGTGGTGACTTGGCGGGTACTGGCCCAAAAAGTAGCCCAGGCGGAAGCCGAGATCCAAACCCTGCAACAGCAGCAGCAGCAGGCGGATCAGCAGATCCAGGCTCTCACCCTGCAACTGAGCCAAGAACAAGCTCAATTGGCCCAACTCCAGAGCCAGATCAACGCCCTTGGGGAAGAGGATTATCTCAAACTGCAAAGTCAGCTGGCCCATCACCGCGCCCAACTGGAGCAGCAGCAGCAGCAGATCGCTCAGGCCCAGCACGGGATCCAAGCGGCCCAAGCCCAGATTCAGGAGGCCGAGGATCGCCAAACCCAATTGATCCAGTTGCTGACAACCTTGGCAGACCAGCACCAAGACCTCAACCACCAGCATCAGACCCTAAGCCGAGATTTTGAATTGGCCCAAGGATCCCTGTCGGCCAGCCGGGAGCAATTGCAATCGTTGGCCCAATCGTCGGAGGCTTGGGTAAAGCAGCAACGCTACCTCAGTCGCCATCTGGAAGAGGCTCGCACCGAATTGGCCCCCCGCACCCAAGAGCAAGTCCGGCTGACGGAACGCCTGAGCCAACTGGAGCGACAGCAGCACAGCACTGCCCAAGCCTTACAAACCCTGACCCGCCAACAGGAGGATCCCAGTGACGGCGCTGTTCTCGAAACCGCTGTCCAGGAGGCCGAAGCTCAAACCCAGGCCATCGCCACCGAATTGGCTCAACTGCAAACCCTATTAGAAACCGAGGGATCCACCCACCAACGTCTGCAAACGGAACTGCATCTCAAGCAGCGGGAGCTGGATAAGCTGGAAACCCGACGCCAAGTGCTGCAAGACACCCAGGGATCCCGTGCCACCCAGATGGTGCTGTCTGCTCAATTGCCGGGGGTATGTGGGCTGGTGGCTCAACTGGCGCAGGTGGATCCCCAATACCAGACCGCCATCGAGATCGCCGCCGGATCCCGGCTCAACTTTGTGGTGGTGGAAGATGATGTGGTGGCCGCCAGTGGGATCCAGTTTCTCAAACAACAAAAGGCTGGGCGGGCGACTTTTTTGCCCCTCAACAAGCTCAAATCTCAACGCCCCCCGCGCCCCCTCCAGCTCACCGGGTTGGTGGACTACGCCATCCGCCTGGTGAGGTTTGACGACCGTTATCGGGATGTGTTTGGGTTTGTGTTGGGGGATACTTTGGTGCTGGAAACGCTGGAGCAGGCCCAGGCCCAGATTGGCAAACACCGAATGGTGACCCTGGCCGGAGAACTGTTGGAGACCTCTGGGGCCATGACCGGGGGCAGCCTCAGTTCTAAAGCCAGCGTTGCGTTTGGATCCCAAGAATCTAGCCAGCTCAAGCACCTGCGGGATCGGATTGAAGATATTCAAGATCTATTGGCCACCCTCACCCCTCGCCTCAAAGCCGCTCAAGTGCGGGAAAAGACCCTGGCCCAGAGCCTTGCGGACAGCCGCCAAACCGTCATGGAACGTCGTCAACAGTGGCAAAACTGGCAGCAAGCCCAAACTCAGACCCAAATCCGCCGCGCCGAATTGGAGCAGGCCCAGGCACAATCTGACCAAGAGCAGCAACAGATCAGTCAGCGGCTGGCCCACCTGGGTGCCGACATTGAGCCACTGCAACAGCGGATCCAAGATCTGACCACCAAGCTGAGCCAACTGGCAGATTCTCCCGTCAATCAGCACTGGCAACAGGCCCAGTCCGCCGTTCAAACCCAAGAACAGCAGCTCAGTCATCTGCAAACTCAACTCCATCAAAATCAAACCCAACAACAGCAAATTCTGAGCCAGCAACAGCTCAACCAAACTCATCAGCACCAACAACAGGAGCGGATCCAAGCCGCCACCCAGCAGATCGCAGCCTTTGAGGCCCAGATTGAACAGCTCCAGACCTTAAGCCAGCAAACCCAAGCCCAGATCGACGGGATCCAGGCCGCAGCCGCCCAAGCCGAGGCCCGCCTCAAGGATCTGCGAGCCGAACGGGATGCCCAAGAGTTTCAGATTCGCGCCCGCCAGCAGCAGGTTCAACGACTGGAATGGGATCGCTACAATGCCCAAACCCAGCAACAAGAAAAAGAGGCCCAGCGGGATCAGTACCAGGCCCAGTGCCAAGCCGCCGCCGCCGCCCTGCCGGATCCCATCCCTGACATCGCCGATACCGTCACCCTTGAAGACCTGCAGAAGCAACGCCGCCGCACCGAGGACCGGATCCGCGCCCTCGAACCCGTCAATATGCTGGCCCTACAGGAGTCTGAAGCGATCCAAACCCGGCTGCAGGAGCTATCTCAAAAGCTGGACACCCTTCAGCAAGAGCGCACCGAACTGCTATTGCGGATCGAAAACTTCGCCACTCTGCGCCGCCAAGCCTTTATGGACGCTTTTGCCGCAGTAGATGGACATTTTGGATCCATCTTTGCCCAACTCTCGGACGGAGATGGTCACCTGCAACTGGAAAACCCTGAGGATCCTCTCTCCGGCGGCTTGACCCTGGTGGCTCATCCCAAAGGCAAGCCGGTGCGACGGCTCAACTCCATGTCTGGCGGCGAAAAGTCCCTGACTGCCCTCAGTTTTATCTTTGCGCTGCAACGCTACCGCCCTTCTAGTTTTTATGCTTTTGACGAGGTGGATATGTTTTTGGATGGGGCCAATGTGGAGCGGCTAGCCCAAATGATCCAACAACAGGCCCAGGCCGCCCAATTTATTGTGGTTAGCCTCCGCCGCCCCATGATCGAAAAAGCCGACCGCACCATTGGAGTCACCCAAGCCAGAGGATCCTATACTCAGGTGATTGGCCTGTCCGCCCACTGAGCTACGCCCCACCATGCCTGCATCTTTGAGGTCTGAATCTTTGGATCCCGATCCCGTCGATCCCCTAGCTCTAGGGGTGGCTCAATTTAATCGCGGCGACTACTACGCCTGCCACGACACCCTCGAAGCCCTCTGGATGGAAGCCGGGGATCCGGAGCGACGGTTTTATCAAGGGATCCTGCAAACCGCTGTGGCCTACTATCATCTGGGCAACAAAAATTGGCGGGGCTGTGTGATTTTGTTAGGTGAAGGGATTGCCAAACTAAGTGATTTTTTTCCTGTCTATTGCGATCTCGATATTGCCAGCTTTTTAGAAGCCAATCAGAGTAATTTGTCTGAGCTGCAAAGGCTAGGAGCGGAGAATTTAGAACAATTTGATCGCAGCCGGATCCCGAAATTATGCCCAGCTTGCTAAGCCCCCTAGTCTCCCAAATCCCGGTGGGTAAAAGAGCGACCCTGGGATCCACTGTAATCGGCCACGATCTGGCCGGATCCTCTCAGGCGGTAGGTGTAGGTGACCAAGCCTTCGATCCCCACCGGGCCTCGCGGGGGCAGCTTTTGGGTGCTAATGCCCACCTCGGCCCCAAAGCCATAGCGATAGCCATCGGCAAAGCGGGTGGAGGCGTTGTGAAACACCCCCGCAGCATCCACACTGCTCAAAAACTGTTCAGCCCGCTCCAGGTCCTCAGTGACAATCGCCTCAGTATGCCGGGATCCATAGGTTTGGATATGGGCTAAGGCCGCCTCCAGATCGGACACCACCCGAATGGCCAGGATCAAGTCCCCATACTCGGTGGCCCAATCCTCGTCGCTGGCGGGATCCACCTCAATCCATTGCTGGGTGATGGGGCAGCCCCGCAGTGTTACCCCCTGATCTCGCAAGGCAGCGGCCACGAGGGGCAAAAAGGTTGGAGCGATCTGCTGGTGTACCAACAGGGTTTCGATGGCATTACAAGCCGCTGGATATTGCACTTTGGCATCCACCGTCAGCCGCACCGCCATGTCTAAATCTGCCGCCTGATCCACATAGAGATGACAGAGGCCATCGGCATGTCCCAGCACCGGGATCCGGGTATGGCTCTGGACATAGCGCACAAACTCATTCGATCCCCGTGGAATGATCAGATCCACCAGATCATCTAGCTCCAGCAGGGCCCGAATCTCCTCACGGCTGGTTAACAATTGCACGCAGTCCACCGGAAACCCTGGGATCTGCCCCAACCCCTGCCGGATCACTTGAACCAGGGTTTGGCAGGATTCTAAGGCTTCGGATCCCCCTTTTAGCAAGACACTGTTGCCAGTTTTGATCGCTAGCGACACAATTTGGCTGACCGCATCCGGGCGCGATTCAAAAATGATCCCCAACACCCCTAAGGAGCACGTCCGCCGCTCCAGAATTAACCCCTGATCCAGTTCCCGCACAAACTGAGGTTGCCCCACCAGCTCTGGCAGCTTTTGCACATCCCGTACCCCTGCGATCATGACCGCCAATTTCGATGGGGTCAGCTTGAGGCGGGCATAAGCAGATCTACTCAGGGATCCCGCTGCCACCATCTGCTCAGCCCGGGCCAGGTCCCGCCCATTGGCCGCCAAAATCTGCTCCTGATCCGCCTCCAGGTCTTGAGCAATCCGATCGAGAGCCTGTTGCCGCGTCTCGGCAGCAAGAAGAGCCAATTGTCGAGCAGCGGCACGGCTTGTTTGCGCCCATGACACCAGCGAGTCAGACAGCAGCGTTGAACCCATAGATCGCCTTCAGAAGATGGTCTGCAAAGGGTTTGATTTCTGGATCCCTGGATCTCAATCAGACTTGGATCCCCAGCTCCTCTGAGCATACCTTGAGAGAGCCTCAGCTCTGATCGGTTAGGCCCAAGGGATCCAGAGCCTGGGCTGGCCCCACCAGCGATACCACCGGATCCGAGAGATAGTGTTGGGCCACCTCATAGAGCTGCTCAGGGGTGACGGACTTGATCAACAGCGGATAGGTCTGATCAAACTCGGCCCCCAAACCCAAAATCTCGTACCAACCCAGCATTTGAGCGATCTGAGCATGGGTCTGTTTGCTGAGGGCATACTGCCCCAAAACTTTGCGCTGGGTCTTGGCCACCTCTTCCGGGCTGAGGGGTTGATCCAGCAGTCGATTCAACTCAGCTTGTAAGCCAGCCAGAGCCGTGGCGGTATTGAACCAAGCGGTGCCCATATAGGCGGCAAAAGGAGCCGGATCCCGGCGGGTGGCAAAAAAAGCCGACACCTCATAGGCCAAGCCCCGCTTCTCCCGCAATTCCACAAACAGGCGACTGGAGAGGCCGTTGCCCAGATAGGTGGACAGTAATTTGAGGGCTGCGTAGTCGGGATGGCTAGCCCCAGAGCCGCGGTAGCCCACCATCACCAAGCTCTGCTGAGTATCCTGCACCGTCTTGAGCCAACCAGAGGATCCGATTTGGATCTGTGATGTTGTGATCTCAGGCATTGCGATCTCAGCAGGTTTGCGGAGCGGGGGCTGCCAGGATCCCAAGACGGTCTCGATCTGGGTCTGCCAATACTCCGGCGATTGGGGGCCGATCACCGCCAATACCGCTTGACTGGGATCGATGTGGGCCGCATGAAAAGCCGCCAGATCCTGACGGGTGAGGGCTTGCACCGATTCTGCTTTGCCCAGGGGAGAGAGGGCATAGGCGTGACCCGGAAACAACGTCCGCCGCAACTGGTCGAAGGCCACCGCAAAAGGCCGCTCCTGTTGAGACTGAATCGCCTGCAGGGTCAAGTCCCGCTCTCGGGCCACCTCCCGTTCCGGGAAAGAGGGATCCAGCAGCACCTCCGCCATCAATCTCAACATCCGCTCCAGATCCGCCGCAATACACTTGAGGCTGATCTCGAAATAATCTGCCGTCACATCGGTGCCAAGGGCTGCCCCCAATGATTCCACCTGAGTGGCAATCTGGTCAGAACTCAAAGATTGGGTTCCCTTGGTCAGCACCTCCCCCATCAGGTGAGCCAGCCCCCACTTGCCCACCGGATCCCGCTGACTGCCGCAGGGCAAAAACAGCCGTGCCACCGCAATATCCACAGTTGGACTGTGAGCCATCAGGATCCGTAGCCCATTGGGCAACCGATGGCGACAGATGGCTTGGCGCAAAGGAGCAGAAGACAAGGTCACAGATCACTCAGGTTAGTTGGCACTCAGATTCGTTGGATCGAATTGGAGAAGCAGGCTGGCAAAGGGGAGCAAAAAGACCTCAGTGGGCCGCCATCTGAAGCGGTGCAGCAAACCCCTGCGGGATCCGCTGTGGACGTAGGGTGGTAACCACATAGCTATCAGGATCTAAGTACTGACGGGCCAAAGATTGTAGCTCTGCCGCTGTCAGGGATTGAACCTGCCGCAGATAATCGTGAGCCAGATCCAGCCCGGATCCCGGTTGTCCAATCCAGGATCCCACCAAATCGTAATAGCCCAAAAAGCTGGCCAATTGACTGGGGGATTCGGTCGAAAACACAAACTCATTCACCAGCATCCGCCGTGAGCGCTGCAGTTCCTCCTCCGAGATCAGCTCCCGATGGAGATCCTGTACAGCCATCACAATCGCCTGCTCCACCCCCTCTAAATGCACCGGATCCAGATGGGCCGACACCGAGAAAAAGCCCGCCGATTGTTGCACGATCGATCCGGCAGCCACCCCTCGTACCCAACCCCGCTGCTCCCGCAGTAACCTCACCAGCCGCGATGACCGCCCTTCTGCCAACACTGCCGCGATCAGATCCAAGCCACAGGCCACATCCCAGTCCCGCACACTGACGGTGGGCCAGGCCATCAAAAGTCGGGCTTGCTCCAGCCGAGGATGGGTGTTGTCAGAGCGACGGATCCCCACCACAGGCGGGAGTTGCGTTGCCTTTACAGACAGAGGTTGCTCTGCTCTGGGCAAATGTCCCAATTGCTCGGTCACCAGAGCTAGCGTCTGATCCACATCAATGGATCCCGCCACCACCACGGTCAACTGCTCCGGACTGTAGCGGTGGCGATGGTAGGCCCGCATCTGCTCTGGGGTCAGGGATCCGACGGTTTCTGCTGTCCCCAGCACCGGACGGCTGTAGGGATGATCCCCAAAGAGCTGAGCCATCAGGGTTTGGTGGGCTAAGTAATCGGGACTATCGCCAGCACGACGCATTTCTTCCAGCACCACCTGCCGTTCGCGATCAAACTCCTGATCAGGGATCGCGGGCTGCGTCACCACTTCGGTCAGATAGGGCAACGAGTCTGCTAGATCGCTGGCGGCCACCGTGATGAAGTAGTGAGTGTAATCCTGTCCTGTGGCGGCATTGGTGATGCCCCCTCGCCCTTCGATGGCTTGATCCAGAGCACCCGGAGCCAACCGCTCGGATCCCTTAAAGACCATGTGCTCCAAAAAGTGAGAGATGCCTAGCACCTGATCCGATTCGTCCTGTCCGCCGGTGCGCACCCAAATATCGACCGTAACCGCGTCCGTCAGAGGAATAGAATGCAGGATCACCGTGAGTCCATTGGCCAAAGTCTGGCGTAGGGCCGGCTGCAGCGAGGAGGTTGAAATACTCAAAATGCTCAACTCAAAGGGCTACTAGGTTCATCTTTCTTATTGTGGCACTTGGATCCAAGGGTGACTGTGCTCAGGATGGACTTTCTCGAAATCATTCCGAGTTTGCCTAGATCAGTTTGCCTAGATCAGTTTGTTGGGAACAGTTGCCTTGGGTTAGGTCTGGGCAGATTGGGCTTGCTCAGGCTGATTTTGACCCAATCAGGATCCCTCTCATGATTCCAGTTCTGGACGCAAGACCTGAACCTCAAGCCCTAGACCAACCCCAGCCCTCAGCCAAGGCTGACAGCGGGATCAGCCCCTACGTGCGGGTGGTCATTTCAGCCGCTTGAAGTAGAGCCGTGGCTCGTTGGCGGTCGATCTTGGCTTGGATCCGGGCTTCTTTGTCAGTGCTCTCGGCCAACACCTTGTCAGCGGCAGCCTGGGCAGATTCGGCAGCACTCCGATCCACGGTCTCCCCCCGTTCAGCCCGATTGACCAAAATCGTCACCTCATCTTTTTCGACCTCTGCAAAGCCACCCATGACGGCGATGGCACTCCACTGGCCAGCAGCGCGCACCCGCATCACTCCAGTACTGATAGCCGTCAGCAACGGGGCGTGTCCCGACAGGATCCCCAACTGACCAGAGGTGGCGGGCAAAATCACCTCATCAGCCGACTGATCCCAAACGGTGCGGTCGGGGGCGATGATGCGAACATTGAGTGACACAGGGATCCCTCCTAGACAGGTGTTTGAGATGTTTGAACGGATAGATTCAGCTTTGACTTGGGCACTTTTTGACTTAAGCACTTTTTGACTTAGGCACCTCAAGCTGAG